>NZ_JBVKCZ010000001.1:0-41137 GCF_055634335.1 Streptomyces sp. NPDC111802
GGTTACATTCCGAACCCGGAAGCTAAGCCTTACAGCGCCGATGGTACTGCAGGGGGGACCCTGTGGGAGAGTAGGACACCGCCGAACTCCTTTTATCGGGTTGGACCCGGAACTTTGGTTCCGGGTCCAACCCTTTTTTGTTGGGCGTCACCTGAAGTTCACGTAATGCAACCAACATCACCCACATGGGTACTGCTGCAATGCTCAGGGCCGCCGGCGTCGGAGTCGGTGATGAGGTTGTCGTACCGGCCTTCGGGAACGTCGAAGTCGCCGAGGCCGTGATCCTGGCTGGGGCGCTGCCGGTGTTCGCCGACATAGATCCGGTGACCTACTGCCTGGACGCGGTCGCCGTCGAGGCGGTCGTCACCTCGCGTACGGCGGCTGTGGTGGCCGTACACCGATTCGGTCGGTCGGCCGATATCGTTCGGTTGCACGAAATCGGGCAGCGGCACGGGCTGTTGGTGCTGGAGCAGGGTGAGTCCGAGGCTCCGTACGACGAGATCGCTCAGCGTAGGGAGCGGGCCTCGTATCTGGATGCGAAGTTGAAAGGCGTGCTCACGCCTGACGGCGGTGACGGGCACACCTATCAGCAGTACGTCGTGCGGGTGCCGGGGAACGGGCGGCCGGATCGTGACGCGTTCGCTCGGGCCGTGCGGGCCAGGGGAGTTGAGTGCCGGGTGCCGGTGAAGACCCCGGTGCATCGGCTCCCTGAGTTCCGGCGGTGTGTGTCGCTGCCGGAGACCGAGCGGGCCGCTGATGAAACGTTGGCTCTGCCCGTCGATGCCTCGCTGACCAAGCGGGACATGCAGCGGATCGTGGCCGCCTGCAACGCGCTCGGAGGACTGCTCCAGCCCGCCTTCTGATGGGTTTGGGAGCACGGTGCGTTCGGGGTATGATCTATCCCGTTGCCGCGAGGGGAACTTCGCAAAAGGCAGCAGGCCCCTATAGCTCAGTCGGTAGAGCGTCTCCATGGTAAGGAGAAGGTCAACGGTTCGATTCCGTTTGGGGGCTCCACCAGAAAGGCCCCGCCCATTAGGGCGGGGCCTTTCTCATGTCCTCAGTCCTTGTGGATGCCCGGTACGCGCATAGCCAGGATGGCCATGTCGTCGGACGGGGCGTCGGAGGCGAAGCGTTCGACCGCGCGCATGATGCGGGCCGCGACCGCGCCCGCGGTGAGGCCCGTGCAGGTGGTGAGGACGTCGGTGAGGCCGTCGTCGCCGAGCATGCGGCTGCCTTCGCGGCGTTCGGTGACGCCGTCCGTGACGCACAGCAGGACATCGCCCGGGTCGAGGGTGACTGTCTGCTCGTAGAGCTCCAGGTCCTCCATGACGCCGAGCAGCGGCTGGGGCTCCGCGGCCGGTTCGACGGTGCCGTCCTGGCGCAGGCGAAGCGGCAGCGGATGGCCGGCGCAGACCACCTTCAGCTCGGCGCTGCCGTCCTCCTGCGGCCTCAACTCGCCGTAGAGCAGCGTCAGGAAGCGGCTGCGGGCGCCCTCGTCGAGGATCGCGGAGTTCAGGCGCTCCAGCACCGCCGGGCCGCTGAGGCCCTCGCGGGCAAGGAGGCGCAGGGCGTGCCGGGCGAGGCCGGTGACCGCCGCCGCGTTCGGGCCCGTACCGCAGACGTCGCCGATGGCGAAGCCGTAGGCGCCGTCGCTGATCGGGAAGAGGTCGTAGAAGTCGCCGCCGACCTCGTTGCCCTCGCCGGCCGCGCGGTAGATGACCTCGACCTCGACGCCGCCGATCTCCGGGAGCTCGGGCGGCAGGAGGCTGCGCTGGAGGGACTGGCTGATGGCTGTGCGCTCGGAGTAGAGGCGGGCGTTGTCCAGGGCCAGGGCGGCTCTGCGGGAGAGGTCCTCCGCCAGCTCCAGGATTTCCTGGCGGAAGTGTTCGTCCGTCGGCTTGCCCAGGGTCAGCATGCCGATGACTCGGTTGCGGGCCACCAGTGGCAGTACGACCGTCTCGCCGCCCACCGCGGACGCCGTGGCGAGGGTGGGGCCGATGCCCGCGCTGATGCGGCCGACCGGCTCGCCCAGGCCCAGGCTGCGCATGGAGGTGCGCAGCGCCGCCTGGTGGGCCGACTGGGCGGGGGCCGACCAGACGCGGGCGCCGGGGGTGGGGACGGGGTCCGGTGGCGCGATCTTCGACAGCAAGGACTTAATGCCGTCGATGAGTTCCTCGTCCTCATGCAGGACGTACGACAGGTAGGGCTCCGAGGCCTGGTCGGCGATCGTGTAGACCGCGCACCAGGTCGCCAGGGTCGGGACCGTCATCTGGGCCATCAGGGCCAGGGTCTGGTCGCGGTCCAGGGTGCCGGCGAGGAGGTCGGAGGCCTCGACGAGGAAGCTGAGGGAGCCGCGTCGCAGGCGTTCGAGTTCGCCGAGGCGGGCCGACTCCACCGCCAGCGCGATGCGGTCGGCGGCGAACTGGAGGCGCAGCGCCTCCTCGTTGGAGTATCTGCCGGGGCCCTCGGCGGCGACGCCCAGGGAGCCGGTGAGGCGGCCCTCGACCTTCAGTGGGACCGTGACGACCGAGCGCATGCCGGTGCCCCTCAGCAGAGGCACGGCGCCGGGGACCATGGTGAGGTCCTCGTGGACGGCCGGCATACGGGCCGAGCCGTAGCGGCCGGGGCCCGCCTCGACGGGTACGCGCGCGAAGCGCTGGCGCGCGGAGGGCAGGCCTGTGGAGGCGCGGACCTCCAGTTCCGTCTCGTCGTCGGTCGCGAGGAGAAGGAAGGCGGAGTCGCCGTCGAGCATGTCGCGGGCGCGCTCCACCGTGCGCTGGAGGAGGCCGTCGAGGTCGTCCGGGGCTGGGGAGCCGATGAACACCTCGAAGGGGTCGGTGCTCTGCGACTCGCCGGCGGTGTCGGTGGCGGGGACGCGCAACGGGGTCTGGAGGACGGCGCGTTCGTGGTCGCGGACCAGGAGGCAGACCGTGGAGGGCTCGCCGTCCGTGTCGCGGACGCGGAGGTGGGAGGCGTACACCGGGGTGACGCGGCCGTTGGCGCCCCTGAGGCCGTAGCTGCCTTCCCAGCGCGAGAGTTGGAGCGCCTCCGCGATGCCGGTGCTGGTGCCCGGGGTGTGCGGCCAGGCCGCGAGGTCGGTCAGGGGCTTGCCGATGACCTGCTCGGCCGCGTAGCCGAAGAGTTCCTCCGCGTCCTCGTTCCACGACGAGATGGCGCCCGTACGGTCGATCTGGACGACGGCGACGCGGACGCGGGCGTCGGCGAGCGGGAGGAGGTCCGAGGGCAGGGCCGGGCCGGCCGCGCGGGTGCCCACCGGTCGCTCGGGAAGGTCGAGTTGGAACCAGACCTGCTTGTGCGTGGGCGTGTACTCGACACCCCAGCGGCCGGCCAGGGCCGCGCACAGCTGGAGGCCGCGGCCCCCCTCGCGGTCGGGGCTGCCCATGTTGACGGGGGAGCCCTGGAGGGGGATCTCGCGCTCCGGATACCGGTCGGCCACCTCGATCCGTACGCCCTCTTCACTGCGCAGGCACAGAACGTCCGCGGAAGTGCCCGCGTGCACGACGGCGTTGGTCACCAGTTCACTGGTGAGGACGACGGCGTCGTCGACGATGTCTGCGAAGCCCCAACCCTGGAGGGTGTCGCGGACGAAGGAGCGGGCGCTAGCGACCGATCGCCCGACGGGATCGAAGCTGGCTGCCGCACGCGCGGTGATCACAGAACTCCTCGTCCGGTTGTCTCCATGCAGGGCTCCGTGGCCGGCCGGCTCGCGCCGCTGGTACGGCATCTGCGCGCCCGTCGGCCGCTCCGGGGATTGTCCCCCCGGGATCAGTCCGGTGGTCATGTCCGGCTGCCCCTCCGATGCCCGCTCGTACTCCTCCTGTCACCGCCCAGGCCGGACGGGACCGGCGCGGCTGGACAGCCGCATGCAAGGTTACTTACCTTCGCCGTCCATGCGGATGCCGGTCGGCAGTGTTTCCGCCCGGAGGGTGTGCGGACGATGTGCGAAGCTGCCGAACTGTTATGGCCGGGTTCAGCAGGGGTGAAACACTGGGCAAGCTTCTTGTGAAGGTCCGGGCAGGCTGGGTGTCATTCGCGTACCGCGGGCAGCAGCACGTGGTGTGGCCTGGTATATCCGGCAGGACTACCCAGCAGTAATGGGTACGCCGAACAGTAGAACCCGAACACGGCATAACGGTCGACCCCTGCGGGAGGGACACAGTGGAGTCTGGCGCAGCGACGCGGGGCACTAAGACGCGCGCGAAAGGCGGACAGTCCCTGAGGAACGAGCGCAAGGCGCGTGGCGGGACCACCGCGGTGGACACAGCTGCCCTGAACCGGCTGCTGGCGGCCCTGGTGTCGATGCGCGACGGGAACTTCCGGAAGCGGCTCACGGTGTCCGGGGACGGCGTGATGGCGGAGATCGCCGCCGTCTTCAACGAGGTGGCCGACCGCAATCTCCACCTCACGGGTGAGCTGGCGCGGGTGCGGCGCATGGTCGGGCGCGAGGGCAAGCTCACGGAACGGCTGGAGACGGGCGCCTGTGAGGGCTCCTGGGCGGCCGCCGTCGACAACTCCAACGCCCTGGTCGACGATCTCGTACGGCCCGTTTCCGAGGTCAGCCGGGTGCTGTCCGCGGTGGCCGAAGGTGATCTGTCGCCGCGCATGGAGCTGCGGTCGCAGGCTCAGGAGGGGAACGGGCATCCGCTGCGGGGCGAGTTCCTGAAGGTCGGCCGTACGGTCAACAATCTCGTCGACCAGCTGTCGACGTTCACCGACGAGGTCACGCGCGTGGCCAGCGAGGTGGGCACCGAGGGCAAGCTCGGCGGCCAGGCGCGCGTGCGAGGGATGTCGGGTTCGTGGAAGGACCTCACGGACTCCGTCAACACGATGGCGTACCGGCTGACCGCGCAGGTGAGGGACATCGCGCTGGTGACGACGGCGGTCGCCAAGGGTGATCTGTCGCGGAAGGTCACGGTTCACGTGGCCGGCGAGATGCTGGAGCTGAAGAACACCGTCAACACGATGGTGGACCAGCTGTCGTCCTTCTCCTCCGAGGTGACGCGAGTCGCCCGCGAGGTGGGTACCGAGGGCGAGCTCGGCGGGCAGGCGCAGGTGCCGGGTGTGGCCGGTGTGTGGAAGGACCTCACCGATTCGGTGAATCTTATGGCCGGCAACCTGACGGCGCAGGTGCGAGGGATCTCGCAGGTGACGACGGCGGTCGCCAACGGTGACCTGTCGCAGAAGGTGACCGTCTCGGCACGTGGCGAGGTCGCTCAGCTCGCGGACACGATCAACCAGATGACCGAGACGCTGCGGATCTTCGCGGACGAGGTCACGCGCGTGGCCAACGAGGTCGGCGCCGAGGGACAGCTGGGCGGCCAGGCGAACGTGCCGGGTGCCGCCGGCACCTGGAAGGACCTGACGGACTCCGTCAACACCGTCTTCCGCAACCTCACCATTCAGGTGCGGGACATCGCCGCCGTGACGACCGCCGTGGCCAACGGTGATCTGTCGCAGAAGGTCACGGTCGACGTGGCCGGCGAGATGCTGGAGCTGAAGAACACCGTCAACGGCATGGTCGACCAGCTGTCGTCTTTCGGTGCCGAGGTCACGCGTGTCGCGCGGGAGGTCGGTGTCGAGGGTGAGCTGGGCGGCCAGGCGCAGGTGCCGGGCGCTGCGGGGACCTGGAAGGACCTGACGGACTCCGTCAACACGGCGTTCCGGAATCTCACCGGACAGGTGAGGAACATCGCCCAGGTCACCACGGCCGTGGCCAACGGCGACCTCTCGCAGAAGGTCACCGTGGACGTCTCCGGCGAGATGCTCCAGCTGAAGAACACCGTGAACACGATGGTGGACCAGCTGTCGTCCTTCGCCGACCAGGTCACGCGGATGGCCCGGGACGTGGGTACCGAGGGCCGGCTGGGCGGTCAGGCGGTCGTACCGGGGGTCGCCGGTACGTGGAAGGAGCTCACCGACTCCGTCAACGGCATGGCCGGCAACCTCACCGCCCAGGTGCGCAACATCGCCCAGGTGACCACCGCGGTGGCCCGTGGCGACCTGTCCCAGAAGATCGACGTCGACGCTCGCGGCGAGATCCTGGAGCTGAAGAACACCATCAACACGATGGTCGACCAGCTCTCCGGCTTCGCCGACCAGGTGACCCGGGTGGCCCGTGAGGTGGGTACCGAGGGCCGGCTGGGCGGGCAGGCGCAGGTGCCGGGTGTGGCCGGTGTGTGGCGGGATCTGACCGACTCCGTGAACGGCATGGCCGGCAACCTCACCGCCCAGGTGCGCAACATCGCGCAGGTCGCCACCGCCGTCGCGCGCGGTGACCTGTCCCAGAAGATCACCGTGGACGCGCGCGGCGAGATCCTGGAGCTCAAGAACACGCTGAACACGATGGTGGACCAGCTGTCGTCGTTCGCGGAGGAGGTCACCAGGGTCGCCCGTGAGGTGGGCACGGAGGGCCAGCTCGGCGGTCAGGCCGAGGTACAGGGCGTCTCCGGCACCTGGAAGGACCTCACCCAGTCCGTGAACTTCATGGCGAACAACCTGACCATCCAGGTGCGCAACATCGCCGAGGTCACGACCGCGGTCGCCAAGGGAGACCTGTCCAAGAAGATCACCGTCGACGCGAAGGGCGAGATCCTCGAACTCGTCACCACCGTCAACACGATGGTCGACCAGCTCTCGTCCTTCGCCGAGCAGGTGACCCGGGTGGCCCGCGAGGTGGGCACCGAAGGCATCCTGGGCGGCCAGGCGCATGTGCCCGGTGTCGTCGGCATCTGGAAGGACCTCAGCGACAACGTCAACCTGATGGCCAAGAACCTGACCATGCAGGTGCGGAACATCTCCCAGGTCGCGGCGGCCGTCGCCAACGGCGACCTGACGCGGACGGTGACGATCGAGGCCCGCGGTGAGGTCGCGCAGCTCGCCGACACCTTCAACACCATGGTGAAGACGCTGAGTTCGTTCGCCGACCAGGTCACCAAGGTGGCCCGAGAGGTGGGCACGGACGGCATCCTCGGCGGTCAGGCGCACGTACCGGGTGTGGCCGGTACCTGGAAGGACCTCACCGAGTCCGTGAACCAGATGGCGTCCAACCTGACCGGTCAGGTGCGCAACATCGCCATGGTCACGACCGCCATCGCCAAGGGTGATCTGACCAAGAAGATCGACATCGACGCGCGCGGTGAGATCCTCGAACTCAAGACGACGATCAACACGATGGTCGACCAGCTGTCGTCGTTCGCGGAGGAGGTCACCCGAGTCGCCCGCGAGGTGGGCACCGAGGGGCAGCTCGGCGGCCAGGCACGCGTGCGTGACGTCGACGGAACCTGGCGCGACCTCACCGAGTCCGTGAACGAGATGGCCGGGAACCTCACCCGGCAGGTGCGCGCCATCGCGCGCGTGGCGACCGCGGTGACCCGTGGCGACCTGAACCTGAAGATCGACGTCGACGCGTCCGGCGAGATCCAGGAACTCCAGGACTACATCAACAAGATGATCGCCAACCTGCGCGACACAACGATCGCCAACAAGGAGCAGGACTGGCTCAAGGGCAACCTCGCCCGGATCTCGGCGCTGATGCAGGGCCGGCGCGACCTGGCGGACGTGGCCTCGCTGATCATGAGCGAGCTGACGCCGGTGGTGACCGCGCAGCACGGCGCGTTCTTCGTCGCCATGCCGCTCCTCGACGGCAAGGACCTGGCCGCCGAGAACGACGACCAGTACGAGCTGCGGATGCTGGGGTCGTACGGCTACTCGATGGGGTCCATGCCGACGTCCTTCCGGCCGGGTGAGGCGCTCATCGGGACGGCCGCCGAGGAGAAGCGCACGATCCTCGTGGAGAACGCGCCCAGCGGCTATCTGAAGATCTCCTCCGGGCTCGGCGAGGCGCCTCCGGCGCAAGTGATCGTCCTTCCGGTGCTGTTCGAGGGCAAGGTGCTCGGCGTCATCGAGCTGGCCTCCTTCACTCCCTTCACGCAGATCCAGAAGGATTTCCTCAACCAGATCGCCGAGATGATCGCGACCAGCGTCAACACCATCTCCGTGAACACCAAGACCGAGGTGCTGCTGAAGCAGTCGCAGGAGCTGACCGAGCAACTGCGTGAGCGCTCGGCCGAGTTGGAGAACCGGCAGAAGGCCCTCCAGGCGTCCAACGCCGAGCTGGAGGAGAAGGCCGAGCTGCTGGCCCAGCAGAACCGCGACATCGAGGTGAAGAACACCGAGATCGAGGAGGCGCGGCAGGTCCTGGAGGAGCGCGCCGAGCAGCTGGCCGTGTCCATGCGCTACAAGAGCGAGTTCCTCGCCAACATGTCGCACGAGCTGCGTACGCCGCTGAACTCGCTGCTGATCCTGGCCAAGCTGCTCGCCGACAACGCCGAGGGCAACCTCTCGCCGAAGCAGGTCGAGTTCGCCGAGACCATCCACGGCGCCGGCTCGGATCTGCTCCAGCTGATCAACGACATCCTGGACCTGTCGAAGGTCGAGGCGGGCAAGATGGACGTCTCGCCGACGCGCATCGCGCTCGTCCAGCTCGTGGACTACGTGGAGGCCACCTTCCGGCCACTGACCGCGGAGAAGGGCCTCGACCTGTCGGTACGGGTCTCTCCGGAGCTGCCGGCCACGCTGCACACCGACGAACAGCGCCTGTTGCAGGTGCTGCGGAACCTGCTGTCCAACGCGGTGAAGTTCACCGACTCCGGGTCGGTGGAGCTGGTCATCCGGCCCGCCGGGATGGACGTCCCGCCGACGATCCGGGAGCAGCTGCTGGAGGCCGGTTCGCTGACCGAGGCGGACGCGCCGCTGATCGCGTTCTCCGTGACCGACACCGGCATCGGGATCGCGGCCAGCAAGATGCGGGTGATCTTCGAGGCGTTCAAGCAGGCGGACGGCACGACCAGCCGCAAGTACGGCGGCACCGGACTGGGGCTGTCCATCTCGCGGGAGATCGCTCAGCTGCTCGGCGGCGAGATCTACGCCCAGAGCGAGCCCGGACGCGGATCGACGTTCACGTTGTATTTGCCGCTGCACCCCAGCGAACTGCCCCCGCACGGCTACCAGCAGCAGCTGCCGGCCCTCGACGCGGGCGACCTGGTGGCCTCGGCGGCCGATCTGGCGGAGCTGTCCGACGTGGAGATCGAGACGCCGGCCGAGGTGCGGTCGTACCGGGAGACGCAGAACGGCGCCGCGGCACTCTTCAGGCGCCGTCGCAGGGCCGCCAACGAGCTGGAACATCGTCCGGCACCGCAGGAGCAGTGGTCGGCGGCCGAGCAGAACGTGGCGCCGAAGTCGCGCCGGGGCATCCGGTTCGGCGGCGAGAAGGTGCTGATCGTCGACGACGACATCCGCAATGTGTTCGCGCTGACCAGTGTCCTGGAGCAGCACGGCCTGTCGGTGCTGTACGCCGAGAACGGCCGTGAGGGCATCGAGGTCCTGGAGCAGCACGACGACGTGGCGGTCGTCCTGATGGACATCATGATGCCGGAGATGGACGGGTACGCGACGACCACGGCGATCCGCAGGATGCCGCAGTTCGCCGGGCTCCCGATCATCGCGCTGACGGCCAAGGCGATGAAGGGCGACCGGGAGAAGGCGATCGAGTCGGGCGCGTCCGATTACGTGACGAAGCCGGTCGATCCCGATCATCTCCTGGCGGTGATGGACCAGTGGATGAGGGAGCAGTGACGACAGCCGAGAGTGTTCACACGGAGTTGCTGACTCAGTGTGCTCGAAGCCGTGTAGAAGTGCGGGATACGGGGAACCTTCTGGTCTCCTGCTGCGTTTCTGCTACGTGCACAGTGACATCACGGTGACAGGGTGTGGCGACAGGCGGGGTGCGGCTACCATGACCGGCACGAGGGCGGGCGGCGTTAGGGAGTCGTCCCCTGGGGCGGAGCCCGGTGCACAGCCGGGGCGAGGAGGGCGGGCCATGGTGCAGAAGGCCAAGATCCTCCTGGTCGATGACCGGCCGGAGAATCTGCTGGCGCTGGAGGCGATCCTCTCTGCGCTCGATCAGACCCTGGTGCGGGCATCGTCCGGGGAGGAAGCGCTCAAAGCACTGCTGACGGACGACTTCGCGGTCATTCTGCTGGACGTCCAGATGCCGGGAATGGACGGTTTCGAAACCGCGGCGCACATCAAGCGGCGAGAGCGGACCAGGGACATCCCGATCATCTTCCTCACCGCGATCAACCACGGCCCGCATCACACCTTCCGCGGCTACGCGGCGGGCGCGGTGGACTACATCTCCAAGCCGTTCGACCCGTGGGTGCTGCGAGCGAAGGTCTCGGTCTTCGTCGAGCTGTACATGAAGAACTGCCAGCTGCGTGAGCAGGCGGCGCTGCTGCGGCTCCAGTTGGAGGGCGGCGGCAAGCCCGCGGGCGCCGACTCCAAGGAGCCGGCGGGGCTGCTGGCCGAGCTGTCGGCGCGGCTCGCCGCGGTCGAGGAGCAGGCCGAGGCGCTGTCCAAGCAGCTGGACGACGAGTCCGCGGACGCGGCCGCGGTGGCCACCGCGGCCCATCTCGAACGCAAACTCACGGGGTTGCGACGGGCGCTGGACGCGCTGGAGCCGGGCACCGGGAGCACCTCGTCGGTCTCCTCGCAGAACTGACGTCGTGAAGGCGCCGGTTGGCGGGCCGGCGGCGCCGGATCGTCCTGCGCGTGGCCGGTCGGTGAACCGGCGTCAGTTCGCCGCCCTGGCAAGGGCGACACGAACGGGTGAAGCAGTGGGCACACGTGTCCACTGTCTTCTCCACCGGTAACCTCACCTCCATGGCCTCACGTTCCTCCGCAGCCAAGAAGCCGCCCGCGAAGAAGGCGGCCGCTTCCACGAAGGCTCCGGCGAAGAAGGCCGCTGCCAAGAAAGCCCCCGCGAAAAAGGCGCCGGCCAAAAGGGCCGCGGCGAAGAAAGCCGCGCCGCCGAAGCCCGCGCCCAACCCCACCGGGGGCGTCTACCGGCTCGTGCGCGCCGTCTGGCTCGGGCTCGCGCACGCCGTCGGCGCGGTGTTCCGCGGCATAGGGCAGGGTGCGAAGAACCTCGACCCGGCCCACCGCAAGGACGGCGTCGCGCTGTTGCTGCTGGGCCTGGCGCTGATCGTCGCCGCCGGCACCTGGTCGAATCTGCGCGGTCCCGTCGGCGACCTCGTCGAGATCATCGTGACCGGTGCCTTCGGCCGACTCGACCTGCTCGTGCCGATACTGCTCGCGGTCATCGCCGTACGGTTCATCCGGCACCCCGAGAAGCCCGAGGCCAACGGCCGGATCGTGATCGGCCTGTCCGCGCTCGTCATCGGGGTGCTCGGCCAGGTCCACATCGCCGTCGGCTCGCCCGCCCGCAGCGCCGGCATGCAGGCGATAAGGGACGCGGGCGGGCTCATCGGCTGGGGCGCGGCGACTCCGCTGACGTACGCCATGGGCGAGGTACTCGCCGTACCGCTGCTCGTGCTGCTCACGGTCTTCGGTCTGCTGGTGGTCACGGCCACGCCGGTCAACGCCATCCCGCAGCGGCTGCGGCAGCTGGGCGTGAAGCTCGGGATCCTGCCCGACCCCGAGGACGACGACGAGTACCCCGAGGACGAACAGCGCTACGACGACCAGTGGCGGGAGGCGCTGCCCGCGTCGCGCGGCCGCAAGCGGGGACCGGCGCGCGAGGCGTACGACCCCGACGGCGCCGAGCAGGAGGCCCTCTCGCGGCGTCGTGGCCGCCCGAGGCGCTCCGCGGTGCCGCAGCCCGAGATGGACCGTCCCATGGACGCTGTGGACGTCGCGGCGGCCGCCGCTGCCGCGCTCGACGGCGCCGTCCTGCACGGGATGCCGCCCTCGCCGATCGTCGCCGACCTCACCCAGGGCGTCAGCGTGGGCGACCGCGCCGAGACCACCCCGGTGCCGACGCCCGTCCCGGCCGCCCGGCCCAAGCAGGAGAAGCTCCCCAAGTCCGAGGTCCCGGACCTGACCAAGTCTGGGGTCCCCGACCTCACCAAGGCCGCGCCCGACGAGATGCGCGATCTGCCGCCGCGCGCCGAACAGCTCCAGCTGTCCGGTGACATCACCTACGCGCTGCCGTCGCTCGACCTCCTGGAGCGCGGCGGCCCCGGCAAGTCGCGCAGCGCCGCCAACGACGCCATCGTCGAGTCGCTCACCACCGTCTTCACCGAGTTCAAGGTCGACGCCCGCGTCACCGGCTTCACGCGTGGGCCGACGGTCACGCGCTACGAGGTCGAGCTCGGGCCCGCGGTGAAGGTCGAGCGGATCACCGCGCTGACCAAGAACATCGCGTACGCCGTCGCAAGCCCGGACGTGCGGATCATCAGCCCGATCCCCGGCAAGTCCGCGGTCGGCATCGAGATCCCGAACACCGACCGCGAGATGGTCAACCTCGGGGACGTGCTGCGCCTCGCGGCCGCCGCCGAGGACGACCACCCGATGCTGGTCGCGCTCGGCAAGGACGTCGAGGGTGGCTATGTGATGGCCAACATCGCGAAGATGCCGCATGTGCTGGTCGCCGGTGCGACCGGTTCGGGTAAGTCGTCGTGCATTAACTGCTTGATCACTTCGATCATGATGCGCGCCACCCCGGAGGACGTCCGCATGGTCCTCGTCGACCCCAAGCGCGTCGAGCTGACCGCCTACGAGGGCATCCCGCACCTGATCACGCCGATCATCACCAACCCGAAGCGGGCCGCCGAGGCGCTCCAGTGGGTCGTACGAGAGATGGATCTTCGGTACGACGACCTGGCGGCGTACGGCTACCGGCACATCGACGACTTCAACGAGGCCGTGCGGGGCGGCAAGGTGAAGGCGCCGGAGGGCAGCGAGCGCGAGCTCCAGCCGTACCCGTATCTGCTGGTGATCGTCGACGAGCTCGCCGACCTGATGATGGTCGCCCCGCGCGACGTCGAGGACGCGATCGTGCGCATCACGCAGCTCGCGCGCGCGGCCGGCATCCACCTGGTGCTCGCCACGCAGCGGCCGTCGGTCGACGTCGTCACCGGCCTCATCAAGGCGAACGTGCCCTCAAGGCTCGCGTTCGCCACGTCCTCGCTCGCCGACTCGCGCGTCATCCTCGACCAGCCCGGTGCCGAGAAGCTGATCGGCAAGGGCGACGGGCTGTTCCTGCCCATGGGGGCCAACAAGCCCACGCGTATGCAGGGCGCCTTCGTGACCGAGGAAGAGGTCGCCGTCGTCGTCCAGCACTGCAAGGACCAGATGGCGCCCGTCTTCCGGGACGACGTCACCGTGGGGACCAAGCAGAAGAAGGAGATCGACGAGGAGATCGGCGACGACCTGGACCTGCTGTGCCAGGCGGCCGAGCTCGTGGTGTCCACGCAGTTCGGGTCGACGTCCATGCTCCAGCGCAAGCTGCGCGTCGGGTTCGCCAAGGCGGGGCGTCTGATGGACCTCATGGAGTCGCGGGGCATCGTCGGGCCCAGCGAGGGCTCCAAGGCTCGTGACGTTCTTGTGAAAGCTGATGAGCTGGACGGCGTGCTCGCCGTGATCCGCGGGGAGGCTTAACAGGAGTCCGGAGGGGAATCCGGACGCTGTGGTCGCCTTGCGGGCCGCGTGCGGGACGAGCCGATGTCCGATCGTGACTCACCCGTAAGGGATCATTGAGCAACCGTTTCCCTTCGACGTACGTCAAGTTGAGCGAAGCGACAAGCAGGTACCCCACCATCGGCGTGTCCGGCCATTCTGATGGCGTATAAAGTCCCACCGCCCGGTTGCCCCACCCTTTCGTTACCCCCCTAGACTGAACCTCCAGCACAGGTGGCTTAAACGCTCGAAAGGCGCCCCCGTGTCCATCGGCAACTCCCCTGAAGACGAGCGTCCGTTCGAAGACGTGTCCGAGGAAGCCCGCCCCTCGATCGGCCATGCCCTCCGGCAGGCCCGTATCGACGCCGGGCTGACCGTCGACGACGTCAGTAGTGCCACCCGGGTCCGCATCGCCATCGTGCAGGCCATCGAGGCTGACAACTTCGCCCCCTGTGGCGGCGACGTGTACGCCCGCGGCCACATCCGGACCCTGGCCAAGGCCGTCCACCTCGATCCAGCTCCGCTGCTCGCCCTGTACGACGACTCGCACGGTGGGCGGCCGGAGCCGACTCCGGCCGCCCCCCTGTTCGAGGCGGAACGCATCCGGCCCGAGCGCCGCGGGCCGAACTGGACCGCGGCCATGGTCGCCGCGATCGTGGCGGTGATCGGGTTCGTCGGGTTCACCGCGTTCAAGGGCGAGGACGAGGGTGGCAAGTCGGCCGTCGCCGAGGGCGGCTCGACGCCGACGTCCGACAAGACGACGCCGACCCCGAAGACCGACAAGCCCAAGGACCCCAAGCCCGAGCCGTCGGACAGCGCCATCGCCGCCGTGCCCCAGGACAAGGTGACCGTCCAGGTCAGCGCCGCCGACGGCAGGAGCTGGGTCGCGGCCAAGGACCACAACGGCCGGCTGCTCTTCGACGGGCTTCTCAAGCAGGGCGACTCCAAGACCTTCCAGGACAGCGAGAAGATCAACCTCGTCCTCGGCGACGCGGGTGCGATCGACCTGTTCGTCAACGGCAAGAAGATCGAGGACGACTGGCAGCCGGGCGCCGTGGAGCGCCTCACCTACACGAAGGGCGACCCGCAGGCCGGATAAGTCCGACCGAAGGGTTGAGCTGAGGACGGGGTTGGCCAAGATCGGCCAACCCCGTCGACGTGGGCTGTCAGTGAGACAAAGTAGTCTTGAGCCCATGCCTGAACGCCGTACCGTCGCACTAGTCACTCTTGGCTGCGCCCGCAACGAGGTGGACTCGGAGGAGCTCGCAGGCCGCTTGGAGGCGGACGGCTGGGACCTCGTGGAGGACGCCGGGGACGCGGATGTCGCCGTCGTCAACACCTGTGGCTTCGTCGACGCCGCCAAGAAGGACTCCGTCGACGCCCTCCTGGAGGCCAACGACCTCAAGGGTCATGGAAGAACCCAGGCCGTCGTGGCGGTGGGCTGTATGGCCGAGCGGTACGGCAAGGACCTCGCCGAGGCCCTCCCCGAGGCCGACGGCGTGCTCGGCTTCGACGACTACGCCGACATCTCGGACCGCCTGCAGACCATCCTGAACGGCGGTATCCACGCCTCGCACACCCCGCGTGACCGGCGCAAGCTGCTGCCGATCAGCCCGGCCGAGCGGCAGGAGTCCGCGGCCGCCGTGGCGCTCCCCGGGCACGCCCCCGCCGACCTGCCGGAAGGCCTCGCTCCGGCCTCCGGCCCCCGTGCGCCCCTGCGCCGCCGCCTCGACGGCACCCCGGTCGCCTCGGTGAAGCTCGCCTCCGGCTGCGACCGGCGCTGCTCCTTCTGCGCCATCCCGTCCTTCCGCGGCTCCTTCATCTCCCGCCGACCCAGCGATGTGCTGAACGAGACGCGGTGGCTGGCCGAACAGGGTGTGAAGGAGATCATGCTGGTCTCCGAGAACAACACCTCCTACGGCAAGGACCTGGGCGACATCCGCCTACTGGAGTCCCTGCTGCCGGAGCTCGCCGAGGTCGACGGCCTCGAGCGGATCCGCGTCAGCTACCTCCAGCCGGCCGAGATGCGGCCCGGGCTGATCGACGTGCTGACCTCGACGCCGAAGGTCGCCCCGTACTTCGACCTGTCCTTCCAGCACTCCGCGCCCGGCGTGCTGCGCGCGATGCGCCGCTTCGGGGACACCGACCGCTTCCTGGAGCTGCTCGACACCATCCGTGGCAAGGCGCCCCAGGCCGGTGTGCGGTCCAACTTCATCGTCGGCTTCCCCGGCGAGAGCGAGGCCGACCTGGCCGAGCTGGAACGCTTCCTGAACCACGCCCGGCTGGACGCCATCGGCGTCTTCGGCTACTCCGACGAGGAGGGCACCGAGGCCGCGACGTACGAGAACAAGCTGGACGAGGACACCGTCGCCGAGCGGCTGGCGCGAGTCTCCCGGCTGGCCGAGGAGCTCGTCTCGCAGCGGGCCGAGGAGCGCCTCGGGGAGACCGTGCACGTGCTGGTCGAGTCGGTCGACTCCGAGGACGCGGAGGACGGCGCGGACGAGGGCGCGTACGGCCGTGGCGCGCACCAGGCGCCGGAGACGGACGGCCAGGTGCTGCTCACGAGCAGCGCGGGGTTGCACGTGGGTCGTATGGTCGAGGCGAAGGTGGTCGGTACGGAAGGTGTCGACCTGGTGGCCGAGCCGTTGCTGGGCTCGCTCGCATGTAGTGAGGAGGCGGCCAGATGACCGGAGTTCCGGCGTCCGCCGCGGGTGGCTCCTCCCCGGCGGGTGCGGCGGGCGGCAAGGCGAGCGCGATGGGCTCGTCCAGGGCCGGGTCGTCCAAGGGGGGCGGATCGAAGGCGGGCGGTTCGAAGGGGGGCGGCTCGAAGGTCGCCGGCGCCGGGAACGGCGTCCCGGGCGGTGCGAAGTCCCCGCGCGGCGGGAAGATCACGGCCGCGGCCGTCAACCAGGCCAGCGTCTGGAACATCGCCAACCTCCTGACCATGCTCCGGCTGGTCCTCGTGCCGGCGTTCGTCGCGCTGATGCTGGCCGACGACGGCTACGACCCGGCGTGGCGCTCGCTCGCCTGGGCGGCCTTCGCCATCGCCATGATCACCGACCTGTTCGACGGTCATCTGGCGCGCGCGTACAACCTCGTCACCGACTTCGGGAAGATCGCCGACCCCATCGCCGACAAGGCGATCATGGGGGCGGCGCTCATCTGTCTGTCCGGACTGGGCGATCTGCCGTGGTGGGTGACCGGCGTCATCCTCGGCCGGGAACTCGGGATCACGCTCCTGCGTTTCATCGTCATCCGGTACGGCGTGATCCCGGCGAGCCGGGGCGGCAAGCTCAAGACCCTCACGCAGGGCGTGGCCGTCGGGATGTACATCCTGGCGCTGACGGGGTGGCTGGCCACCCTGAGGTTCTGGGTGATGGCCGCGGCGGTCGTCCTGACCGTGGTGACCGGGCTCGACTATGTGAGACAGGCCATTGTGCTGCGCAGGCAGGGAATCGCCGAGCGCAAGGCCGCGTTGGAGGAGACCGAAGCGTGAGTTCCCCGGCCACCGACGTGGTGCGACTACTCACAGTGAAGGGTGAGACGCTCGCTGTCGCCGAGTCATTGACCGGTGGACTGGTTGCGGCGGACATCACAAGCGTCCCCGGGGCATCGAAGGCCTTCCGGGGTTCGGTGACCGCCTACGCCACCGAGCTCAAGCACGGACTGCTCGGCGTCGACGCCGCTCTGCTGGAGCGGTACGGAGCGGTGAACCCGCAGGTCGCCGCCCAGATGGCGGCAGGTGTGCGGAAGGCGCTCGGGGCCGACTGGGGCATCGCCACGACCGGTGTGGCGGGGCCCGACAGGCAGGACGGGCACCCCGTGGGGACCGTCTTCGTGGCGGTCGACGGGCCCATCGGCGCCGATTCCGGTTCTGCCGGTGGCGGAAAAGTGGAGGCCCTGCGGTTGAACGGCGGCCGCGAGGAAATCCGTATGGAGAGTGTACGGAGCGTACTCGCACTGCTCCTGAAGGAGCTTGCGAGCGAACACAGTGGGAATGAGCGGGCACAGGATACGGAACAGAACGGGGGGTTTTGATGTTTGCAGCCCTGAGTGAACACGACATCGCTCCCCGCACGGCCGCGGCGCAAGGCGGTACGGTGGGGCGTGAAGGATGCGGCTACGCGGTCCGAGGAGGGAGCCACCGATGATTCTGCTCCGTCGCCTGCTGGGTGACGTGCTGCGTCGGCAGCGCCAGCGCCAGGGCCGTACTCTGCGCGAAGTCTCCTCGTCCGCCCGAGTCTCACTCGGCTATCTCTCCGAGGTGGAGCGGGGGCAGAAGGAGGCTTCCTCCGAGCTGCTCGCCGCTATCTGCGACGCGCTGGACGTACGGATGTCCGAGCTCATGCGGGAAGTGAGCGATGAGCTCGCCCTCGCCGAGCTGGCCCAGTCTGCTGCGGCCACACCCAGCGAGCCTGTACCCGCATCGGTCCGTCCGATGCTGGGTTCCGTGTCGGTGACCGGCGTGCCACCGGAACGGGTGACCATCAAGGCGCCTTCCGAGGCGGTGGACGTGGTCGCCGCGTGACGGCGCCGCCCGTGCGCGTGGGCTGACCACGCGCTGGGAGTTGTGTGAAGCCCCGGCCGGGGCTTCTCCAGGGAGACCTGGGGGAGTGCGGTCGGGGTTTCGTGCTGTGCGGGGCCCTCCGGGTCGGCTTGCCGGTGCGGGCGCTTCCGGGTCCGTTTGCCGGTGCGTGGGTCGGCGGTCATGGTTGGAGGATGTGACGGCGCGTGTGACGGTGCCCGACACGCGGTGTTGGTCCGATGTGACGGTGCCCGACGGGTGGTGAAGGCGTCGGTCCGCGCCCCCTGCGCGTGCCGTCGGTGCGCCCTCCCGGCCGGTGAACGGGCGGCCTAGCCTCGGGCTGGAGGTGAGCGGATGGCACGGCCGATAGCGCGCTGGGGGGCGGCCTGCGCGTTCGGCGCGCTGTGGTGGTGGGCCGTGCTGCGGCTCGCGCTGGTGCCGGGCGCGGGGGCGCTGGAGGGAGCCGTCGCCGCCGGAGGGTGGGGGCTGAGCCTGTTGCCGGTGCACTGTGTGCCGAAGTCGCGCGCCGTGGGCGTCGTGGACCCGCGGCGGTGGGCGCGGGCCTGGCGGGCGGGGCGGGTGAGACGCCTGGGGCCGGCTACCAGGGCAGCTACCAGGGCATCGCCACACCACCGTTCGGACGCAGGATCTGCCCCGTGGTGAAGGACGACGCGTCGGATGCCAGGTGCAGCACCGCGTGCGCGATGTCCTCCGGTTCGCCGACTCGGCCCAACGGTGACATCCGGGCCATGAAAGCTTCGGTCTGGGTCTGTGCCGCGCTGTCGTGCCGGTCGGTCATCGGGGTGCGGATCCAGCCCGGGGCGACCGCGTTGACGCGGATGCCGTGCGGGCCCATCTCCGTCGCCAGCGTCTTCGTCAGTTGTACGACGGCCGCCTTGGCCACGCCGTAGCAGAGCAGGCCGGGGCCTCCGGTGTCCACGGCGCCCGAGGCCATCGTGACGATGCTGCCCCTGATGCGCTGGGCGAGCATCGCGCGGGCGGCCTCCTGGCAGGCGTGGAGCACACCCTTGAAGTTGACGTTGAGTACGCGGTCGAGGTCCTCGTCGCGGGTCCCCAGGACCGGGCTGCTGTGCATGATCCCGGCGACCGCGGCCATCACGTCCAGACGCTCGCAGGAGGCGACGGCCCGGCCGAGCTGTTCGCGGTCCGTGACGTCGAGGTGGTGGGTGTGGGCCGTACCGCCGCCCGCCTTGATCCGGGTCGCGGTGTCGTGCAGGCCCTGCGCGTCGCGGTCGGCGCAGTGCACGGCGGCGCCGGCCTCGGCGAGCAGCACGGCCGACGCGCGGCCGATGCCGCTGGCGGCGCCGGTGACAAATGCGGTGCGTCCGGTGAGGTCGTACGCCTTGACGGCCATGAAGGGACGGTACGAGGGTTTCTGACGGGTCGTCAATTAGTCGTACGGCGTTGGGTTCTGCGGTGCGAGGTGGCGCCCGGCGTCGTGCTCGGGGCCGGGCCCGCCTGGCAACTCGGGCACCAGTAGGTGGGGCGCTCGCGGGAGCCGTCGCCCTGGTCGGCGGCGCGGATCGGGGTGGAGCAGCGCAGACAGGGGCGGCGGGTGCGGCCGTACACGAAGAGGTCCTGGCCGCGGCGGCCCGTCGTGCTGCGGATCGGGCGGTCGCGGTTGGCTTCCAGGAGCTTCTTGGCGAGCACCGGCAGCTGCGCGGTGTGCTCGGCGGGGAGCGCGCCCACCGGGAGCCAGGGGGTGACGCGGAGCAGGAAGCAGAGCTCGCTCTTGTAGACATTGCCGATGCCGGCCAGGTTGCGCTGGTCCAGCAGGGCCTCGCCGAGGGGGCGGGCCGGGTCCGCGAGGAGGTTTCCGAGGGCGCGGTCCGGGTCCCAGTCGGGGCCCAGCAGGTCGGGGCCGAGGTGGCCGACGGCGCCGTCTTCCTCGGCGGTGCGCAGGAGGTCGAGGACGGGGAGGCGGTAGCCGACGGCTGTGTGGGTGAGGCCGGGGGTGGGTGAGTGGGCGGTGGCCGCTGCGGTGAGGATCACGCGGATCTGGTGGGCGAGGCCGCCCGTCCAGCGCTGCTGGTCGGCGTAGACCTTCCAGGAGCCCTCCATGCCGAGGTGCGAGTGGATCGTCAGGCCGCCCTCGATGCGGGTGAGGAGGTGTTTGCCGCGTGGGGTGACGTCCAGGACGGCGCGGCCTGTGAGGTCGACGGTGGCGAACTTCGGGACCCGGAAGTCGGTACGGGTCAGCGTTCCGCCCGCGAGGGCGGTGTGGAGCCGTTTCGCGGTTTGCCAGACCGTGTCTCCTTCGGGCATGAGTCAAGGGTGGCATGGGGCGCGGGCGCGTGAGGGGCGAGGCGGCGGGCTGTGGGGCGTCAGGCGCGTAGGCGCAGGCCTCTCGGTGTCGCGATGAATCCGGCTCCTTCCAGGAGGGTGCCCATGGGGGCCGTCAGCGCTGAGGCGCCGTTCACGCGTTCCACCGTGACCGTGCCGAGGGAGCCCGCGCGGGCTGCCGCGGCGAGGGCTTCCGCGGCCGTGTGCAGGCGGGGGTCGTCGGTGGGTTCCGTGTCCGGGGACGAGGGCCAGGCGAGCAGGGTCTTGCCGCCGCGCTCCATGTACAGGGTCAGCTCGCCGTCGACGAGGACCACGAGAGAGCCCGCCTTGCGGCCCGGCTTGTGCCCGGCGCCGGTGGGGGGCTCGGGCCAGGCGAGGGCGGCGCCGTACGCGTTCGCCGGGTCGGCGGCGGCCAGGACGACGGCTCGGGTGTCGGGGGTGGGGCGGGAGCGGTGGGGTGCGGGGCCGGGGCCGGGGCTGTAGGGGGTGCCGCTGTTCTGCCACCGGTTGCCCTGTCGGGTGCGGCCGGCGTCCTGGGGGGAGAGGTCTCGGGGCGAGACGTAGTCGCCCGGTCCGAGTTGTCCGAGGTGGGCGTCCAGGAAGTCGTGGTCGAGGTCGGGGATGTCGTAGGCGGGGGTGCCGTCCGGGTTGTCGTGCGCGGCGCCGAAACCGTCGGAGCCACCGTGGGTCCCGGGCGCCCCGAAGTCGTCGGGGAAGTCGGGGATGTGGGGGCCTGGCAGGTCCTCGCCCCGGTCGCGGGCGTTGGCCACCGCGCGGAGGCGGTCCACCGCGCCGTCCATCGCGAACTGGGCGGCGCCGAGGCCTTCGACCACGTAGCCCCGACGCGCCTGACCGCTCTCCTCGAAGACGGACAGGATGCGGTACGTCGCCGAGAAGCCGCCCTCGACGCCCTCCGCGCCGACCGCTCCCCGGGTCACGACTCCGTGCCGGTCGAGGAGGGCTCGGGCCAGGGCGTGGGCGCGGACGGTGGCGTCGGGTTCGTGGGCCGGGAGCAGGGACCAGCGGCCGGCGACGGTGGGCGGGCCGGTGCGGGAAGCGGGGCGGGCGGCGGCCGTGAGTGAGCCGTAGCGACCTCGGGGGACGGTGCGCTTGGCGCGGTGGGCCGTGGAGCCGGCGGTGCGGCCCGAGCCGAGCAGGGAGCGCATGGGGGCGAGGGTGTCGTTCGTCAGACGGCCCGACCAGGCCAGCTCCCAGAGGGCGTCGGCGAGTTGGGGGTCGGTGGCGTCGGGGTGGGTGGTGGCGCGGACCTGGTCGGCGATCTGGCGGAAGAACAGGCCGTAGCCCCCGGAGAGGATGTCCAGGACGGACTGGTGCAGTGCCGTCAGCTCCAGCGGGTGGGGCTGCGGCAGGAGCAGCGGGGCCGCGTCCGCCATGTAGAGGGAGACCCAGCCGTCCTTGCCGGGGAGCGAGCCCGCGCCTGCCCAGACGACCTCGCCGGCCGCGGTGAGCTCGTCGAGCATCGCGGGGGTGTAACCGGCGACGCGGGACGGCAGTACGAGCTTCTCCAGGGCGGACGCGGGCACCGAGGCGCCCTGCAACTGCTCGATGGCGCGCACCAGGCCGTCGATGCCGCGCAGCCCGTGGCCCTTGCCGATGTGCTGCCATTGCGGCAGGAACTGTGCGAGCGCGGCCGGCGGCACCGGCTCCAGCTCGTGACGCAGGGCCGCCAGGGAGCGGCGGCGCAGGCGGCGCAGGACCGCCGCGTCGCACCACTCCTGGCCGATGCCGGCCGGGTGGAACTCGCCCTGTACGACCCTTCCGCTCGCCGCGAGCCGCTGGAGGGCGCCCTCAGTGATCGCCACGCCGAGGCCGAAGCGGGCCGCCGCCGTCGCCGAGGTGAAGGGGCCGTTGGTGCGGGCATAGCGGGCGAGGAGATCGCCGAGCGGGTCCTTGACGGGCTCGGTGAAGGCCTCGGGGACACCGACGGGCAGGGCCGTGCCGAGCGCGTCGCGCAGGCGGCCCGCGTCCTCGATCGCCGCCCAGTGGTCGGTGCCGGCGATGCGGACCTTGATGGCGCGGCGGGCACCGGCCAACTCCTGGGCCCAGTGCGGTTCGGCGCCCCGCTCGACCAGCTCGGCGTCGGTGAGCGGGCCGAGGAGACGCAGGACGTCCGCGACGCCTTCGACGTCCTTGACGCGGCGGTCCTCGGTGAGCCACTGCAGCTCCTGCTCCAGCTCGGTCAGCACCTCGGCGTCGAGCAGCTCGCGCAGCTCCGCCTGGCCGAGCAACTCGGCCAGCAGCCGCGAGTCCAGCGACAGGGCGGCGGCTCGGCGCTCGGCCAGCGGTGAGTCACCCTCGTACAGGAACTGGGCGACGTACCCGAAGAGGAGGGAGCGCGCGAAGGGCGACGGCTCGGGGGTGGTGACCTCGACGAGGCGCACCTTGCGGGACTCGAGGTCGCCCATCAGCTCGACGAGCCCGGGAACGTCGAAGACGTCCTGGAGGCACTCGCGGACCGCCTCCAGGACGATCGGGAACGAGCCGAACTCGCTTGCCACCTGAAGCAGTTGAGCGGCGCGCTGGCGCTGCTGCCACAGCGGGGTGCGCTTGCCGGGATTGCGGCGCGGCAGCAGCAGCGCGCGGGCGGCGCACTCGCGGAAGCGGGACGCGAACAGGGCCGAGCCGCCGACCTGGTCGGTGACGATCTGATCGACGTCGCCCTTGTCGAAGACGACGTCCGACGCGCCCACGGGCGCCTGGTCGGCGTCGTACTCCGTGCCGGCCTTCCTCGGCTCCTGGTCCAGGAGGTCCAGGCCCATGATGTCGGCGTCGGGCAGGCGCAGCACGATGCCGTCGTCGGCGTGCATGACCTGCGCGTCCATGCCGTACCGCTCGGAGAGCTTCGCGCCGAGGGCGAGTGCCCAGGGTGCGTGGACCTGGGCGCCGAAGGGGGAGTGCACGACGACGCGCCAGTCGCCGAGCTCGTCGCGGAAGCGCTCGACGACGATCGTGCGGTCGTCCGGGACGTGGCCGCAGGCCTCGCGCTGCTCGTCCAGGTAGGAAAGGACGTTGTCGGCCGCCCAGGCGTCCAGGCCGGCGGTGACCAGGCGCAGGCGGGCGTCGTCCTTGGGGAGCGAGCCGACCTCGCGCAGGAACGCGCCTACCGCGCGGCCCAGTTCGAGCGGGCGGCCCAGCTGGTCGCCCTTCCAGAAGGGGAGGCGGCCCGGTACACCCGGGGCGGGGGAGACCAGGACGCGGTCGCGGGTGATGTCCTCGATGCGCCAGGAGCTGGTGCCGAGCGTGAAGACGTCGCCGACGCGGGACTCGTAGACCATCTCCTCGTCGAGCTCGCCGACCCTGCCGCCGCCCTTCTTGGGGTCCGATCCGGCGAGGAAGACACCGAAGAGGCCGCGGTCGGGGATGGTGCCGCCGGAGGTGACGGCGAGACGCTGGGCGCCGGGGCGGCCGGTGATCGTGCCGGCGACGCGGTCCCAGACCACGCGCGGCCGAAGCTCCGCGAAGGCGTCTGACGGGTAGCGGCCGGCCAGCATGTCGAGGACCGCGGTGAAGGCGGACTCGGGGAGGGAGGCGAAGGGGGCGGCCCGGCGGACGGTGGCGAGGAGGTCGTCGAACTGCCAGGTGTCCATCGCCGTCATCGCGACGACCTGCTGGGCGAGGACGTCCAGGGGGTTGGCGGGGACCCTGAGGGACTCGATGTCGCCTGTGCGCATGCGTTCGGTGACGACCGCTGCTTGGACCAGGTCGCCGCGGTACTTCGGGAAGACCACGCCGGTGGACACAGCGCCGACCTGGTGGCCCGCGCGGCCCACGCGCTGGAGGCCGGAGGCCACGGAGGGGGGTGATTCGACCTGGACGACGAGGTCCACCGCGCCCATGTCGATGCCGAGTTCGAGGCTGGAGGTGGCGACCACTGCGGGGAGACGGCCGGCTTTCAGGTCCTCTTCCACGAGCGCGCGCTGCTCCTTGGAGACCGAGCCGTGGTGGGCGCGTGCGATGACCTGGGGTGCGCCTTGGGCCGCGCCCGAGCCGCCCATCAGTTCGGCCGGGGCGTGGTGTTCGTCCAGGGTTTCGCCGGTGGCGCGCTCGTAGGCGATTTCGTTCAGGCGGTTGCAGAGGCGTTCGGCGAGGCGGCGGGAGTTGGCGAAGACGATGGTGGAGCGGTGGGACTGGACGAGGTCCGTGATTCGTTCCTCTACGTGCGGCCAGATCGAGGGGCGTTCCGTGCCTTCGGAGCCGTCGGCCACCGGGGAGCCGCCGAGCTCGCCGAGGTCTTCCACGGGGACCACGACCGAGAGGTCGAACTCCTTGCCCGACTTCGGCTGGACGATCTCCACCTTGCGCTGGGGGGAGAGGTAGCGGGCGATCTCGTCCACCGGGCGGACCGTCGCGGAGAGGCCGATGCGGCGAGCCGGCTTCGGGAGGAGCTCGTCCAGGCGCTCCAGGGTGAGCGCGAGGTGTGCGCCGCGCTTGGTGCCGGCCACCGCGTGGACCTCGTCCATGATCACTGTCTCGATGCCGGTCAGGGCGTCGCGGGTGGCCGACGTCAGCATCAGGAACAGGGACTCGGGGGTGGTGATGAGGATGTCCGGGGGGCGGGTGGACAGGGCTCGGCGCTCGGCTGCGGGGGTGTCGCCCGAGCGGATGCCGACCTTCACCTCGGGCTCCGGGAGGCCCAGGCGTACGGATTCCTGGCGGATGCCCGTGAGGGGGCTGCGGAGGTTGCGCTCCACGTCCACGGCCAGGGCCTTGAGGGGGGAGACGTAGAGGACTCGGCAGCGCTTCTTGGGGTCGGCCGGTGGGGGTGCGGAGGCCAGCTGGTCCAGGGCGGCGAGGAAGGCGGCCAGCGTCTTGCCGGAGCCGGTGGGGGCTACGACCAGCACGTCCGAGCCTTCCTGGATGGCCTGCCACGCGCCTGCCTGGGCTGCGGTGGGCGCGGAGAATGCGCCCGTGAACCAGCCGCGGGTGGCGGGGGAGAAGCCGGCGAGGGCTTGGCGTGGGTTGCTGACCATGTGTCCATCCTGCACCCGGGCACTGACAACGGGGGCTGAGCTGGGGAAACGTCGTGCCTCTGGTGGTGGGGGGCGGGATGCCTGCGGCGGCCTGTGGGGGTTCGGTGGGGTGCGGGTAGCGCCCGGGGTTGGGTTGGGGGTCGGGGCCGTACAGCGGTGCGGCTCCGTAGGGCACCCGCCGGAGCTGGCCGACAATGGGTTCATGGCAGGTTCTGGGGAGCTGGCGCGGCACTGGCGGTACGCCGAGTTGCCCGCAGTTGATCTGCTGCGGGCGCGGTACATACGGAAGACGTTTGTGCGGCACACCCACGAGCACTTCGTGATCGCCGCCATCGCCGACGGTGTGGAGGTCTTTCATCATCGGGGGGCCGATGTGTACGCGGGGGCCGGGGCTCTCGCGTTGGTCAATCCGGATACGCCGCATACGGGACGGGCGGGGGTTCCTGAGGGGTGGCGGTACGGGGCCGTCTATCCGTCGCCGGAGGTGGTGGGGGAGATCGCTGCCGAGACGACTGCCATTCGGGGAACGCCGGGGTTTGTCCGGCCGGTGTTGGAGGACCGTCATGCCGTGGGCCTGGTTCACCAGGTGTTGCGGGCCGCTGACGAGGGCAATGCGCTGGCTGCCGACACCTTGCTCCGCGTTGCCGTGACTCGGCTGCTGCGGTTGAACGGTGGGGCGCTGCCGCAGCGGGAGGTGCGGACGGCGGGGGCTCGGGTGGCGGCCCGCGCGCGTGAGCTGCTGGAAGGGCGGATGGCCGAGCCGCCGAGTCTGGAGCGGTTGGCCGCCGATCTTGGCACCGGTCCGTTCGCTCTGTTGCGGGCCTTTCGGGATGTGTACGGGATGCCGCCGCACACCTGGCTGACCGATGCGCGGGTTCGGCGGGTTCGGCGGCTGTTGGACGCCGGTGTCTCGCCGGCCGAGGCGGCCGTGGCTGTGGGGTTCACCGATCAGCCGCATCTGAATCGGCACTTCACCCGGATCGTCGGGGTGCCGCCCGGGGCCTATCAGCGGGAGCGCAAGAACGTACAAGACCCGCGGTAGTGGGTTGTCTAGCTTCGAGGGCGTGGCAGAACAGATAATTCGCATGGATCCCCGCACGGGTGGCGGTAAACCCGATGCCGCCGTGGTACGGGACGCCCTGGGGGTGGGGGTCGCCGTCGGGCTGTCCGGGTTCGCCTTCGGGGTGACGTCGGCGGGCAGCGGGCTCACGCTCCCGCAGACCTGTGTGCTCAGCCTGCTGGTGTTCACCGGTGCGTCGCAGTTCGCGCTCGTGGGGGCGCTCGCGGCCGGCGGCAGTCCACTGACCGCGGCCGCCGGGGCGTTCTTTCTGGGGACGCGCAATGCCTTCTACGGGCTGAGGCTGTCGCAGATACTGCGCCTCCCGCGCGCGGTGCGGCCGTTCGCCGCGCAGTGGGTGATCGATGAGACCGCGGCTGTCGCGCTGGCACAGCCGACGCGGCGCAGTGCGCGGATCGGGTTCGTCGTGACCGGGCTGAGCCTGTATGTGCTGTGGAACCTCACCACCTTGCTCGGAGCGCTGGGGGCCGAGGCCATCGGGGACACGGATGCCTGGGGGCTGGATGCGGCTGGGCCCGCTGTGTTTCTGGCGTTGCTCGCGCCGATGCTGAAGTCCGCCACCGAGCGCGCTGTCGCCGGTCTGGCCGTGGTTCTGGGGCTCGGGTTCCTGCCGGTGCTGCCTGCCGGGGTGCCCGTTCTGGTGGCCGCCCTCGCGGCGCCGACCGTGCTGTGGGTGCGGGGGCGACGTACGGGGGAGGGTGTGCGATGAGCACCTGGACAGCCATAGGCGTCACCGTTCTCGGCTGCTACGCCGTCAAGCTCGTCGGGCTGCTCGTGCCCGCGGGTGCTCTGGAGAGGCCTGTCGTACGGCGTCTTGCCGCGCTGTTGCCCGTCGCTCTGCTTGCCGCCCTCACCGCTCAGCAGACCTTCGGTGACGGGCAGGCGCTGGTGCTGGACGCGAGGGCCGCGGGGCTTGCCGCGGCTGCCCTGGCGCTCGTGCTGCGGGCCCCGTTCCTGCTCGTCGTCGCGGCGGCCGTGGTGGTGACGGCAGGGGTGCGGGCCATGGGCGGGTGAGGCTGGTCAGCCGATGTGACGGCCGTACGCCCTGAGCGTGCGCAGCGCCTGGACGGTCACCATGGGGCGGGCCTCCAGGGAGATGCCCGGCGCCCATTGGCGCCACCCGATCGGCCAGCCGCCGTCGTCCTGCTGCTGGGCGGTGAGGTGGTCGAGGGAGCGGCTCATCTCGTCGTCCGTGAACCACGCGCGCGCGAAGGAGCGTGGTGTGCTCGCGTAGTCGTGCGGGAAGTGGTGCTCGCCGGGGGCGTAGCCGGGTGCGACCGGGTAGGCGTCGAGGTCGTCCGGCTCCAGTGCCGCGAGGCGCTGCTCGCGGACCAGGCGGCCGAGCCGGTCGGCGGCCGCCTCCGCGCGCGGGCGGTCGGGAGCGGAGTCCAGGAAGGCCACGGCGGCCTCGATCTCGTACGGATGGGACTTCTCCAGGGATTCGACCGCCTGCCAGCAGAAGTCCGTCGCGCGGAACAGCCAGGCGTGCCACACCTCGTTGCGGTGCAGCAGGCCGACCACCGGGCCGGTGGCGAGGAGTGAGCTGGGCGCGTTGTCCATGATCGGCAGGAAGGGCGCCGCAGGGTAGCCGCGCTGGCCGGGATGGACGGCCGGCAGGGCGCCGTCCGGGGTGGAGACCGAGGTGAGGTAGCGGCACACGCGGTCCACTCGCTGTCCGCCGCAGCGTTCGATGGCGTCCAGGACGTGCAGCGCGTGACCGGTGTGCAGTGGCTGGCTGACCGGGCCGCGCAGATCCGGCTCCAGCGCGTGGCCGTACCCTCCGTCCTCGTTGCGGTAGGCGTCCAGCGCGGTCTCCACCGGGTCGGCGGCGCCGTTCAGGAAGTGGTACGCGAACAGGCGCTGCTCCAGCACACGCGCGGTGAGCCAGACGAACTGCTCGGCGCGGAAGAGCGGGGAATGCGCCTGGGGCGTCGAGGGGAGTGCGGAAGCTCCGGTTTCGGGCATGCGTCAGACCGTAGGACGGAAAGCGGTCTCGGCAAGTGGTCCCGGCACAGACCCACCCCCAGGGGCGGGATACTGGGCGCATGCGGTTGACGGTCTTCTGGCAGCGGAAGACTTGCCGACCTGCGGCGATATACGTGAGTTAGCGCTGTGACCTGCACTGTTGTGCGGAATCGAAAGCCCTACGCGTCCCGGCCCGTCCCGCGCTGAAACTCCCTGAAAACTCCCTGGATTCGCACTTGAACTCCCTGGAAACCCCCTGGGGTGAGGGTGCGACCGGGGAGTTTTGTGCTGCCAGCCTGGCCTGATCGTGAATACTCTCTGTGACTGTCTATGCGTTTTGCCTTCTGGCGCCGGCCTGTCGGCAGCTACCCGCATGACCTGGTGCGGCGACAGCCTGACGAGCTGGCGGGGCCAAGGCAGGTAGGTCCAGCGGCCTACCCTCCGCAACGGGTCGTCACCCTGGGAGGTCGGGAAGTGCCGTTCGTGGACCGAGCACGCGCAGGATGTTGCCGACCAGTGGAACGACGGCCACGAGGACGAGATCGCGGTCATGCGGGCAGACGACTGGCCAGAGGAGAAGATCGCCCGCCGCGGAGCCCTCGGCCCCGAAAGACGCGACCGATGGGCCGGCAGTGGCGCCGTGTGGGCCCGGATGCCAGAGCGGCAGTTCGTGTACTCCGTTCTAGCGTCGTACGAAGTCGGCGGCACCCTGACGTATGAGCCGCTTCCGGTGAGTAGCCAGTGGACGTGGGAGTTCGAGCCCGACGGTTTCACGACGCGGGCCGCCGGGTTCCGGACCGAGTTCCGACCCGACGGCAGCACGAAGGCACACGCACGTGGAATCAACAGGCCGGCCATGATCCGGGCATTTCACGAAGCCTGTGTGAAGGCGCTGGACGCCTGTGCCAGACATCCAGGGGCCTGTCGGGCCAGTCGCGGAGGAAGCTGCTCGGCGCGAGCGCGGCGGCGGGGGCGACGACCAGGGCCGCGACGAAGCCCAAAGGGCGGCTTAGCACCGGGGCTTTGTCCTGCTCGGACGTAAGATGCTCTGACGTGACCGCTATTTCGTTCGATGACCTGATCAACGCGGAGCGCGCTGCCCTGGAAGCTCACGACGCCGTCAAGAGCGAGCCCTACAGTCCGGAGGCGTGGAGGCCCTGGTTCGACGCCGCCGCGGACTTTCAGGCGAAGGTGACGAAGTACGCGAAGGGGCAGGGCACAGACCGCGTCTCCGTCGAGATGGACGTGAAGAAGGCCGTCCGGCACCCCGCGCCGGCGGGGGACGCGGCGTAGCTGATCAAGCGGAGAGTGGCTGCCGCCGTCCCCAGCCCTGATGCGCGTTTGTCACGCGGCGGACGGATCATCACCGCTCTTGTGAGGGCGATCGTCATTGCTTAGTTCTTTCTGCGCATGTACGAGGGAGCGCCTCCCTGGCTGCATGGAGGGTGCTTGCTGCTCATGGCCGTTCTCGTGGTGATGACGCTTAACGCCCTACGAGCCGCTCCTGGATCGTCTACGCTTTCGGTATCCGTCAAGTTATAAGGGTCAGTTGCGCCGCCACGCGATTGGCCGAGATGGGGCCGACCGCCAGCGGCCCGCCCACGCTGTCCAGGACATGAGTAAGCCATGCTCGGCGCACAGCGGAGCCCTGCTCCGCTTGCAGAGCAGGGCTCCCTGGGGAGTGGCCTTCCAGCGGCTGGCGACCACGGCGTTACCGTCGCCGTGGTCGCCAGCTAGAACAGTGCGTCCACCAGCTTGGCCGCCACCGCTGAAGCAATCGATCCAACGATGATCAGGGCTAGTTCGCGCCGTCCGAATCTGTCGGCCAGCTTCCCTAAGTGCCGTCGCATCGGCTACCTCCACTGAGTCGCCCCGGACCCGGTGTCCGGGAACGTGGGTGGCGGAGGGCACGTATGCCGTGGCACGAGGTCAGATTACGCGCAGAGCACACGGTGGTTGGCCCGTTCGGGAATTGAGCACGAGGTTCGACGGTACGCGCTATGAGGATTCGTGGGCCGGGGCCGGGTAACAGGAGGGCCCGCACCTGTTGGGGGTGCGCGCCCTCGGCGTTCCAGGTGCGAGGGTTACCGCATTGCGTCGTAGTCCTGTGGCGCCTTGCTCAGCCTCTCGAACATCTGATCCTCGTTCATCCCCCGCCAGGCCACCGCGGAGGAGCTAGCAATCTTCCGGAATAGGACATCGGCGGGGATCGGCGGCAGACTGGCGAAGAGGGGGTGATGATCTGCACCGGCGCCTTCGCTGAACTCGCGGTGCAGCAGCCACACCACCTCGGCGAACATGCCGTAGCTGCTCTGGTGCTTGTTCCACAGGCACCGCAGTGCATCGCCGCCGAAATCGTGCTTGATGAAACCCCAGAGGTACGACATCTCTGCCGTTTTGTCCGGGTGTTTGTCGTCGTTCAGGTACCGGACCCAGTCATTCAGGATGTCCCATCGCAGCGCGTTGGCGATCACCCCGGCCGGTGCCACGCTCTGCCGTAAGTCGGCTGCGAACTCATCGTCGAACGTCATCCTGCGACCGTAGCGAGAACCAACGCCGCTGCACCATGGCGCCCGTTGGGGCAACAGGAGATTTTGGAGACGATCGCCGAGGCGTTCGTCCACCGCGAGGCGTGGCCGCCCGCCGGAGTCGGCGGCGCGGTTCGGGCCGCGCTCCTGGGCGCTGTGCATCGCATACCTCGACGGCATTTAGATCTACGACCTGGGCCGACTTGGGTAACACGACGGCGGCCCGCACCCCACGGTGCGGGCCGCCGCCGATTCCAGGCCGCTACCGTGTGTGACCGCCGTACGAGAGAAGGGAACACACACTCGTGTCTGGAAAGGATTCCCAATGGAGTTGTCAACCCAGGTTGGTGACTCGCTGTGAGCGTGTCAGCCCAGCTCGACGGGGGCGTGTGGTGCTGTGAGCTTGAAGGGGCGGTCGTCGCGTATGAGGGCCCACAGGACGTTCAGGCGGCGCCGCGCGAGGGCGATGATCGCCTGCTTGTGGCCCTTGCCCTCGGCTCGCTTGCGTTCGTAGAAGGCTCTGGAGACGGGGCAGGAGCGGGCGGCGACCATGGCGGACATGTAGAAGACCCGCAGCAGGCGGCGGCAGTAGCGGCGTGGTCGGCGCATGTTGCCGCTGATGCGTCCGGAGTCCCCGGGGACAGGTGCCAGGCCGGCGACGCCGGCGAGGCGGTCGGCGCTGGCGAAAATACTCAGGTCGCCGCCGGTGTGGGCGACGAACTCGGCGCCCAGGACGGGGCCGATGCCGGGCATGCTCAGGATGACCTCGGCGTGCGGGTGGTCGCGAAACCTACCCTCGATCAGGGCGTCGGTCTCGGCGATCTCCTCATCGAGGGTCATCACCTCCCTCGCGAGCTTGGCCACCATGGCGGCGGCCAGCTTCTCCCCGGTGACGGCGGTGTGCTGGGCCTCGGCGGCGTCCACCGCGGTGGACGCGACGAGCTGATAGTTGCGGACCCTGCGGTTCTTCAGCCAGGTCGCGAGCCGGTTCCTGCCGATGCGCCGGAGAGCGGCCGGCGTCTGATACTGGGTCAGCAGCACCAGGGCCGCCTTGGACGTCTTGTAGTCGAAGGCGCGTTCCAGGGCGGGGAAGTACTCCAGCATCTGTGCCCGCAGCCGGTTGATCGCCCGGGTGCGGTCGGCGGCCAGGTCCAGGCGGCGCGAGGTGAGGATCCGCAGGTCTACGGCGATGTCGTCACCGCGGTGCAGGGGTTCGAGGTCGCGGCGCATGCGGGCCTGGTCGGCGATGACGAAGGCGTCCTTGGCGTCGCTCTTGCCGTCGCCCCGGTAGGAGCCGGAGGCGTGGTGGACGGTGCGGCCGGGGATGTAGAGGACCTGCTGGCCGTTGTCGGTCAGCAGCGCGATCATCAGCGCGGCCCCGCCGGCGTTCAGGTCGATGGCCCAGGTCACCGGCTCGCCCTCGCTCAACTCCAGCACATCGGCGATCAGTTTGAGCAGCGCGGTCTCGTCGTTGTCCACCCGACGCGACAGCCGACGCTTGCCATCGGCGCCGAGCACCACGCAGTGATGCGCGGCCTTGCCCGCATCCGTACCGGCCCACAGTTCGGGCACGGCCACCTCCGAAGTCGTATCCGTTCACAGTCCAGCAGACGACCTCGCCAGCGTGTCCTTACCAAGCGATCTTGTGCCGCGCATCCCAATGAGTGGTCGAGTCGTCGCGGGATGCCGAGCGGCCAATCCTTTCAAGCCACCAACGGGCGGAAACCCATGAGCCACACCCGGCATCCCTGGGCCTTTCGATCCTACGAGTGACCGAAACCAACCCACCTACAACGTAAGGAAGACCCCACACTGTGGGCCGCGTTGGTATCCCCGGAGACTGCGGCAGCGGTCATAGCCATGGTGGGCGGGGCCCTGGCCGCGTACTGTTGTGCACGCGTCGGCGGGAAGGGTGCTGTGGCCGCCGCTCGCGAGGGGAACCGCGGTATGGCAGATCAGGCTGCCACAGACGCCCGTCGCCTGGTCTATGCCGAGTTCGCCCGCGACGCGCGCGCCCTGGCGGATGGGGTCCACCGGTACGTCATGGCTCCGGGGCCTGATCTGGACGCCGATACGGCGGCCTACACCCAGGTGCTGGACCGGGCACGGTGGTCGTACGACGTTGTGTCGATTGAAGGCCCGCGGCCCGTTCGCGATGCGGCTAAGCAGTTCATCGACCAGGCGATAGCGTGCCGGGGAAAGGAGAGCTGGAACACGAGTGCCGTGGCCGCGTTCAACAAGCTGGACGAGTTGGAGCGGACCGATGACCGCGACCAGCTCGAAGCGGTGCTGGCTGTGGAGCAGGAGGTAGCGCGGATCCAGTGCGCGGCCCGTGCCCTGCCGCAGAACTGGCGCTCGCAGGCGCGGGTGTGGGCGTGGGATACGTCCACGGACGTGCGAGCGCGGTGGGGAAGAGCGCGACAGATCGCCCGACGAAGCGCCCGCCTATGAGGACGTGGCCGCGCTGGTCTGCCTGATCCAGGATGACGGCTCACCCACCGCGTTGAACGTGGCCGTACAGGCCGGGTACCTGACCTCTCAGGACGTTTCGAAGATCCTCATGTATGCGGTGGAGTGGGCAGAGGACGACCCCCGGCAAAGGGTCTTACGTGGGCTGAAGCCCATGCACGAGGCACTGAACGCGTTCGTGAGGGAGGCGAGTCGGGTTCTACACCCGGAAGAATCCGAGGAGGCCTCTTGGGTGTCATGAGCACTGTAGCCAGCGCAACGACGCCCAAAGCCCCCAACCCCGGATGAAACCTGGGTTGAGCAGTTAGAAGGTGGTCACCAGAGGCTGAGCGGTCTGCCCGCTGCAACGGCAGCTTGAATGCGGTCCGCGATCTCCCGCTCCGACTCACCGGTCGCCAGGGCGGCGCGAATGGCGGCGCCGATGGCGCGGGAGCGTCCTGCCGGACCGCGAATGTCGGCCAGCGGACTTCCCGGATCCCTGCGGCGAGCCAGCCATTCCGCCCGGTTCTCCACTGCCGTGCCCAGCCGAAGGTGCGCAGGCTGCTGGCACGAGTGGTTGTCGCAGGTATGGCAAACGGTGGGACTGTCGTTTCCCCAGCCCAGACGAGGGATTACGCCGTGGGCGAGTTGGTATCCGTAGAGGTGGCCCGGCACCGTACCGCGTCGTGTTCTGCCCGGCCGTGAAGCGGCCCTGAAACTGGCGTGACCGGTGCTGGAGATCCCACCGAAGAAGAACCAGCAGTCTGTCTGCGACGAGGTCCGGCGGACTTTGGCCCAGTAGCGGGCTTGCACGGCCTCGTTGGCCAGCCATGCTGCCCACTCAATGGCCGGGATGCGCACGGGTGTTGGCTCGCCGATGAGTGCGAGCTGTTCGTCGACGGGAGCGGGCCCGGACTCGTTCACCGCTGTGAGCGGGAACAGCCCGGGCCCGAAGTCGCTCTCAGGGGGCATCAGACCGGCCGTCATCCGGCGTGTAGACCGGGGCCGGAGCCGTGGGTGCAGGAGGCGGTGTGGCCGATGGCTCTGTCTTCGGTGTCCGGGGACGACGGGTGGGCGGCCGCTCGGCGCGGGCCCGCAGCTCCTCGATGACCTCCTTCGCGCGAGCGGCGGTAACAGGCTTCGCCTCACGTTCCAGTTCCTCCGCCGGTACACCCAGCAGCTCGGAGACCAACTCGGCGTCGCTGTCGAAAAGCCGCAGGACAACCGCAGCGGCCTCCCGAGCTGCGATATCAGCGTCGTCCTTCGCCCTCGCGGCATTCACCGCAGCCTCACGTGTGACCAACACGTTGGCCGCGGCCATCTCCCGAGTCTTCGCCTTGAGTGCTTCGGCAGCTCGAACCCGCCGCCGTAGCTCCGCCGCGCTCACTGATGCTGCCGGAATCGTGCTCACCCGTTCCCCTAGTTCTGTTCGAAGTCACTGCTCATCGCGCGCACCGTAAGCACGGTTCCGCGGACATCTCGAACCAGGCAGAGGGCGCCGGCGTCAGAGATTCTGTGCCTCCGGCGGGTCCTCTCTCGGAGGGGGAGGGGGCAGTCGTGCGGGTTCCGCGCCGTTGTGGTGCGGGTGGTGGAGGCGGGGTTCCCTCCTCGGCCGGACACCCCAGGGGCGTACCAGGAACCCGGACACGGCGTCCAGGCCGGGCCGCTTCGCGGTCGCTTCGCGAGCCTGGACACCGCGTCCGGAACCCTGGTACGGCGGAGCTGTCCGACCGAGGAGGGAACCCCGCCCAGGTCCGTTGTGGCCGGGCCCGGCCGGACGGATGCGGGCCGAGGGGTGAAGAAAAGGGCAGGTCAGAGCCTCTTTCCAGGTTGACCCAATCTCTATAACATGGTTTAATTAGTGGTGTCGGAAGGGGAGGGCAACGCCCCAACCGGCACTCCGCCGGGCGAACGCTCCGGCGAAACCTCTCTCACCAGGAGAACGGCAGTGATGCAGCAGGAGCACCCGAAGCTCACCCAGATTCGAGCCATCCTCGCGAAGGCTGAAGCGACTCAGTATCCCGAGGAGGCCGAAGCGCTCACCGCGAAGGCCGCTCAGCTCATGGCCAAGTACGGCATCGAGCAGGCCATGTTGAACGACGGGCAGTCGAGCGGCGATGCCTCCACGGACCGCAAGACCACCGTCACCAACCCGTGGGCCATGGAACGCGTGCGCCTCATCAACCGCATTGCTCGCGCCATGGGATGCGAACTCATCCACCTTGGTCGAGAGGGCAACGGCCCCGCGCGACAGGTGCACATCTTCGGCTTTGAGTCCGACATTCAGCGGGTCGAACTCCTCTATACCTCCCTTCTCCTTCAGATGAACAGCAGCCTGGCGCGCCAGTCGGTTCCGTGGGGAGAAGGTGCCCGCGCGTGGCGCCGGTCCTGGTTGCTCGGCTACATCAACCGCGTCGGGGACCGCATCGAGGAAGCCGAGCGCCGAGCGCAAGCCGAGGCGAGCCACGAGACCACGGCCACCGGCCGCAGCACCGCACTGGTACTCGCCGACCGCAAGGCCATCGTGGAGCGCAATTACCGGGCCGCCTACCCGCGCACCCGCAGCGGCGGCCGGACCACCGTCACAGGCAGCGGATACGGCGACGGTTGGGCCGCCGGAGGGCGCGCAGACATCGGGGGCCGCAGGATCGGCCGCGCCGCCGCCGGGGCCATCGCGTCATAGCCCGCGCAGGCCGGGGCGGCAGTCACCTGCCGCCCCGGCGTCCGGATAAAGGGCCATCCGAACCACGTCACTGCGACCCCCAGGAGCGGAAATGCGCATCGGTAACCACGAAGTAATGAGCTTCCACGCCAACCACCAGACGGGAATGCGCACGGCTTTGCTCCACAACGGAGATGAGTGGGTTACCGCCATCATTCCCAAGGCATTCGGCCCCACCCCCTCCGAATGGTGGCACGGCCACTACCACGGCGAGGACTACGCCAGCGCACTGCGTGACTTCCTCTCTTGGTCCGAACTCAATGCCGCGCAAGAGGATTTCGCCCGACGAACACAGTCACTGCTCAACGAATGGGAAGCCGAAGCAGGCGCATACGCGGACGAGGATGAACGCGATCAAGAAGACGAAGAGGTCACCGCGAACTCCATTGAGGACAGGGCGATAACGCTCCTGTATGACCTGGCGGACGCGGCGTGAGCCGAATCGTGCACATACCCACTCGCCCTTGACCGCGCTCGCAGAGGAATCCCGCATGTACATGGAATGGGCCAGATTCGCCAAGACCGACGAGAACGGCCGCCACTACTTCCAGGTCTACCCTTTCCCCCAGGAATGGGCCGCCGCGACCCCGAAAGACCCCGGCACCGGCCGGATCAGCGAAGCCGCCGCCCTTGCCTACTCGATCATCTGCCCGTCCGGGTGGCAGTGGCAGACGCCGTGTCACTGCGTCGAATGCACCATCAAGGCCAAGTCCGCCCAGCACAGCAGCTCTTGACCGTCACCAACCCGCCCCAGGAGAAAGCAATGCCGTCCCGGAAGCCACCGCCCGCCACCCCTGCCCGTATCCTCACGGCCGCCGCCGACCACATCGAACGAGTCGGGCTCTACCAGGGTGACCACCTCTGGCAGCCCGGCCGGATGGGCGACACCGCCCCGTGTACCGTGCTGCACGCGTGGGGGCGCGGCGTGCGCTCCGTCCGGCCCCGCTGGTCCGTGCGCGGTGAACCGTGGGACATCTTCCAGCGCGCCCTATTCGACTCCCTTGTAGTGCTCAGCAACCACATCAACGGCCGCCCCGTCTCCGGCGTCCGGTGGCGCAAACTGCGGCTCACCGAGGACGCCTACCGGCGCACCCTCCTGTGGTGCTGGGGAGACGAGCTCAAGCGGACCACCGCCGAGGCCGCCGCGATGATCCGCGCCGCCGCAGCCCTGTACCCGAGTGGCGGCGATCACAGCACCCCTGGTTGCCCCAGCGGCAAGAACATGGTTTAATTAATGGTGTCGGAAGGGGGAGGGCAACCCCCCGACCGGCACCTTCACCGGGCCGAACGGCCCGACGAACTCTCACCAGGAAGAAGAAGGACCGATGACCAACGTCAAGACCCAGGCCGGCGTCCAGACTGCCCCTGCCCCGTGGTCGACCCGCACGGTCGCCGAACTCACTGCGCACCCCGGCAACGTCCGTGACATCGAGGCCCCGGCCGATCTGCTGTCCGACGTGAAGGACAACGGCGTCGTGGAGCCGCTGTACGTCGTGCGGACCCACGGCGACGTGCCGCAGATCATCGACGGGTTCCAGCGACTGGCCGCAGCCGTCGCCGCAGGGCTGGAGACCGTGCCGGTCACGCCCCGCCCCGTCATCCGGATCGACGCGCTCACCCCGCACCCGAAGAACGCCCGCGAAGACCTCGACATCAACGCGCCGTTCGTGGAGTCGCTCCGCGCCGAGGGGTGCCGCATCCCCGTCAAGATCCAGCGACTTGACGGCGGAGTCCTCCAGGTCAACGACGGAAACCGCCGCTACCACGCAGCGATGGACGCGGGCCTTACCCACCTGCCGTACGAGTGGGACGACGACGACCGCGACGCCGCCGGGCAGTTCCTCGACATGATCACGACCGCCCAGCACCGCAAGAGCCTGAGCGCGGCGGAGATGAACCAGGCCATGTTCAGCGCCGCCGAGGCGGGCGCGCAGGTGGGCCGCATCGCGAAGGCCGCAGGCGTGCGGCAGAAGGACGTGAAGACCCTCGTCAAGGTCAGGTCCGACGAGAAGCTGAGCGCCGCCGTCACGGGCGCGAGCGGCTACGAGTGGACCTTTGAGCACCTGGCCGCCCTCACCGAGTTTGCCGACGACCCCGAAGCACTCGCCGCGATCACAGAGGCCGCCGCCGAGGACGACGCCGACGCCGGAGACGTTGACTGGGCGATTGCCGTCGAGCGGACCAAGCGCGACAAGCGGAACAAGGCCGAGGCCCACCGCACCGAGCTGGAGGCGGCCGGGCAGAAGATCAGGGACGCCGAGGAGCTGTCCGAGCGTGCCATGCCCGTGTGGCGTCTGCGCGGCATCAGCACCGAGGAGCACGCCGAGTGCAAGGGCCTTGTGTGGGTGTTCGATGAGCGGCGGGGCGACCGGTACGAGCCTTACTGCTCCGCCCCTGGCCTGTACGGGCACACGGTGCCCGAGAGTGCCAACGGCACCGGCGGCACGAAGACCACCGCCGAGAAGGAAGCCGAGCGTGCAGCCCGCGCCGCCGTCAAGAAGGGGAACATCGACTGGGACGCCGCCGAGGCCCTGCGCCGGAAGTGGATCACAGACCTGATCAAGCGGCGCAACCTCCCGAAGGCCACCACCAACACCCTGATCGGGCACGTCAATAACGCTCTGCTGAACGGTAGTTGGGGTATCTCCGACGACCTGAACAAGGAGGGCACGACCGAGATCCTGGCCGGTTTCTTGGGCCTGAACGCCCAGCAGGCCAAGGACCGGGGCAGCTTCGCCGGGCACGTCGCCAAGGACCCGCGCCGCGCTCCCCAGTTGCAGTTCGCTGCCATCGCCGCCGTCCGGGAGAAGTGCGCGAACCGGTCGGCGTGGCGGACGGACAGCCAGCACGCCCCGTGGACGCGGAAGCCCACAGGCCGCTGGTTGCAGGTGCTCGCGTCCCTGGGCTACCCCCTCACGCCCATTGAGCAGTCGGTTGTGGACGAGGAGCCCTACGACCCGTCGAAGAAGAAGCCCCGCGCCGCGATCACGTCCGGCAGTGAGCCGGGGGCCGAGCAGGAGCCCGGCAGCGACGAGGAGGCGAGCGAGCCGGAGGCCGAGGAAGCCGACGACCCGGCAAGCGACGACGAAGCCGCCGCCTAACCACCTCAGCCGCCCGACGCCCGGGGGCGGGAATCCCTCCCGCCCCCGACCGCCCCAGGAGCCCCACAGTGACCCGTACAGCTCTGTTCGAGACCCACGCCGACGATCACGGTTGCGGATGCGTTCCGGCCCCCGCCGAGCCCGACCCCGGTACCACCGCCGACATCATGCAGGCCCGCGCCATCGCGTCCGGGCTCGCGGAGTTCGGCATCGGGCCCGCCCGCTGGTCCGCCGCCTACGACCACCAGGCCGCCGCCGTCGTCCTGCGCGTGGACACGCCGCGCGGACTGTATGCGCTCGCCATCCCGGCCCCCGGCCAGGCGTTCCCCGTCCGCCACCGGGGCGAGCGCATCGGGGCGCTGGACTGCCGCCGCACCTACGGCACCGCCGACAGCTACACCGCCGCCCTGTTCGCCGCGTTCCTGCGCGACCGCGCCGCACTCGACATCCCCGGCCGGGATGCTTGCCCCGCACCGCAAAACATGGTTTAATTAACGGTGTTGGAGGGGGAGGGCAACCCCCCTCCAACACCACGGGCCGCCAGCCGGCCCGACCCCGGCCGTACGCGGAGGGCAACCCGCCCGGCCGGGCGCTCGATTCCTCTCTCACCAGCAGGAGCACCCACGATGACCAGCGCAGCCATGCGTTTTTCCATCCCCGCCACGGCCGAGTCCCGCGTCCGTCAGCTTGTCGAGGCCACCAACGCCCGCGCCGCCGTCCACCGCCTCAGCGCGTACGCGCTCGACATCTCCGAGCCGTTCCTCGCCGACTACCACGACATTGACGGCCGTCTGATCGGCCAGCGCCCCACCGTCACCGTGACGATCTCCGGTGACATCCCCCGTCACCACGGCTGGACCGTCATCGCCCGCCTGGACCACGACGAGGAGGGCGAGACGATCACCAGCCTGTTCCCCGGTCTGCCCGAGCAGGACGCCGAGGCCGCGCGTCAGTACCGCGCCATCGAGAACTTCTGCCACGGGTGCGCCGTGGCCCGTCACCGCACCGCCACCTATCTCGCGCGCCACGAGAACGGCGAGATGCGGCAGTTGGGCACGACGTGCGTTGAGCCGTACACCGGTCTGCCGATCAAGGGCCTTGAGGCCCTGTGGAGGTTCGGCACGCTGAAGGACTCCGATTGGGACGGCGACGAGGGCGGCATCCCGGCCGATCTCCGCGTCCCGGTGGCCGAAGTCCTGCGGGTGACCGCCGCCATCGTGAAGGCCGAAGGCCGCTTCTACAGCCGGTCCGAGCAGTGGAAGAACACCATGCCGACCGCCGACGGCGTCGAAGCGTACTTCTTCGACCGCAAGGCCCCGATGGAGTGGCGGGCCGCCATCGACGCCGACCCCGACGCGCTGACCACCGCAGCCGCCGTCCGGGCATGGGCCGTCCAGGGATACGGCAGCCTCTCCGACTACCGCCACAAGGTAGGCCAGTTGGCCAAGGGGGAGACCGTCGACCCCCGCCACCTGCCGACGCTGGTGTCCGCCATCGCGGGTTGGTACCGCGACCAGGAGAAGGAGGCCACCGAGCGGGCCGCCCAGAACTCCAAGCCGCAGGGCACCGTGGGCGAGCGCATCACCACCAACGCCACCGTCACCACCGTGATCGAGCTGGAGGGCCGGACGTACGGCTACCACACCCAGCGCCGCCGACTGGTGAAGTTCCAGGACGGCGACGGGAACGTGTTCGTCTGGTTCAGCTCCGCCGCCGACGTCCCCGACCAGGGCGACGAGGTCGAGCTGACCGGCACGGTCAAGGACCACAGCATCTACGGCGAGACCGCACAGACCGTACTCACCCGGTGCCGAGTCACTGAGCGCGAACCGGTCGCCGCATAGGAGCACCCGGCCGGGCGGGAGCCACCGCCCGGCCGAACCCCGGCAGCCGGGCCGTGGGGGGGGGGGGGGGGGGGACCCCCGCGACCAACCCCCACCGGCGCGCGGACGGCGTCAGTCCAGATAGCCCCGTAGTT
>NZ_JBVKCZ010000001.1:41147-396934 GCF_055634335.1 Streptomyces sp. NPDC111802
GGTGGGTTAGTGGGGGAAGAGCGGTTCGCGACGGGGAAACCCCGGGGGGGGGGGAACCCCCCCCCCGCAAAACCCCGGGCGCCGGGAGGGGGGGGGGGGCGGCAGCAACCCCCCCCCACCACGCTCCGCCCACCACCGACCGGGGCCGCCCGCGTCGGCGGCCGACGCCGGCCACTGGCCCCCGTACGAAGGGCGTCCCTCCGGGACGGCTCAGCCTGGCCCGGCTCGCAGCCGGCCGGAATGTCCGGGCCGCGGGCGGCCCTCCCGCCCCGTCCGGACGCCGGGCCGAAGGGCGTGCCCTGCGGGCACGACGGCACTGTCCATCGCGCTCCGCGCGACCACGGGCGGCACCCCACAACGGAGGAACGGCACGCCGCCGACTGCACCACCGAGAGACCCGAGGAACACCCCCATGCCCGAAAACGCGTGCGCCGTCCAACGCCAGGTCGCCCCGGCAGGAGACCCGTCTCCGCAAACGTGCCTTCAGGTCGCCAGGCAGGCCGCCATCCTCGCCGCCACCGCAGCAGACGGCGCCATGACCGCCGTGTGCCACAGCCGATCCGGTGCCGCCGCCCGCCTGGAGGCGGCAATGCACGCGGCCCACAAGGAAGCCGTCGAGGCCGAGCAGTACGCCGACGACCCGTCCATGCCGAGCAGTGCCCTGGTCTACTGCGCCCGTGAGGCCGTCGACCACGCTGTTCGAGCGCAGTCGACCGCCGGAGTCGAGACGACGGCCGCCGACCTGCGAGCCGAACTGGAGCGGAAATTGACGGCGGCCGAGTACGCCGAGCGGGAGAGCGCCCGCCGCCGGGAGGAGGCCGAACAGGAGGCCAAGGAGCGCGCGGTCACAGGCATGGACCGTGAGAACCGGGACCGAGCGGCGAGGAACCGGTATCTCGCGGAAGGGCACGTTGCCGAACTCGGCTGGACGGCCGGACACGTCCGAGTGCTGGAGGCCGCCGAGTCCCGCCGCCTGTACTGGCAAAGGGGGCGGGCCCGCCAGGCAGCACGACAAGGCGTATGGGTCGGCGGTCGCCGGATCAGCCGCGAGCGGACACAGGCCCTGTTCGCTGCCCGGTTCCTCGTCGCCGTCCGCCAGGACGACGGCACCCGCCTGCTAACCCCCAGCCCGATGGGCCAGGTCGCCCTTGAGCTGGCCCGCCTCCATCCGGCCGGGCTATACGACAGCGACCGGGTCGCATACGAGGCGCGGTTCGCCCGGGTGCGGCGACGACACAAGCGCCGCGACGACCAGAAGGCCGCCGCCCGCCAACTGCCGCCGCTGGACTCCAGCGCACGGAAGCTGTACCGGAAGCCGGTGACGCTCGCCGAACAGGAGACGCGCGCTGAGCGTGAAGCCGCCGACCGATGGGAGGACGACGGCGGCCACTGCCCCGACACGGACACATCTCGCCCAGCAACTACCCCCGTCGAGAGCACACTGGCCCTGATCCGCCCGGTGCACCGACGCCCGGTTGTGCAGCCAGCCTTGTGGTGATGTCAGGGCGCCGGCGATCCGCCCTGGGCGGTCATAGGGGCAGCCCCGTTAGGGCGGCGCCCTCGTGAAGGCCGTGCCCTGCGGGCACGGCCACACCGTCCGTCGCGCTTCGCGCGACCGTCCCCCGCCCGGAGCCCACGGTCCGCGCCTCGGGACTCTCCGCCGTACTGTGACGACGATCTGCTGCCCCTTTCGATCGATTGTTGGCCCAGCGGTGAGGTTCCGGATTCAGTAGGCTAGCCAAGTGCCTAAGCGATCGACGCCATTCCAAGCAATCGTGCGTCTGGTACGGCAGCATTTCGCTCAGTCGGACGTCACGGTAACCGAGTCGAAGATGCTCCTGGACGGCGATCTAGGCATCGAGCGCGAGGTCGACATCGTGATCGAGGGGGAGTTTGACGGCGAGCCCATGGTGATCTCCGTCGAGGTAATCGAGCGCACTCGCCCCGCACCACTGCCCTGGATTGACGAGATGCTGGCGAAGCATCGAAACCTACCAACCAACCGGCTACTGCTGGTGTCCAAGTCGGGCTTCACAAGAAATGCCCTCGCTCGCGTCGAACGCGAAGCAGGTCGCGTTCAGGCGCTCACCCCAGAGGTGGTTGAGGATGGAGGCCAGCTCGCAGTCAGGCGCCTCTTCGTAGAGACGATCAGTTACGCTCCAACAGGGTGCAACTTGCGCGTTCGAATGGGCAGGGACGAGCTGGCCGTGGTGGCAGGCGCCCCTCTACTCGATGTTTACGACGTGAAAGGCAATCTCCTGGGCCCCTTGTCGTACCTGGTACAGGACACCGTAAACCTCGACGCGGTACGGCTACGACTCTCTTTCGAGGCGTTCAAGCACCCTGAAAAAGACCAGGTCAGGGGGTTCTCCATTGAGGTCCCGATTGGCTCGCTGGGCTATCACCTTCAGCGGTCAGAAACGGGGGACTTGCATCTGGTGGAAGAGCTGATCATTTGGGGTGACTTCGCAGCCTTGCGGACGGAGGTTCCGCTAACCCTCGCTCGGCTAGGTGGGCGAGTTTACGGAGCTGGTGAAGCCCCGATTGCAGGACGCTCTGCAGTCTGGGTTGGAACCGACGACCTCGCGGCACGAAGCACGACGATCTCGTGGCAGACGACAGACGCTCGGGGAGCCGTGCCTCCCGTAGAGCCGCGGCCGATCCACTTCCCGGCCCTCCTTGGCCTCTTCCCCGTGCCGCAACCCCCAGCAACCGACCAGACGCCCTCCTCACCGGGTGGTGGGAGCTCGGCTGGGTGACGGGAGCGCCACCCGCCGTCCGTGAGGACCACCTATCGGTCTTCGTCACACGTCCGGACTACCTGAGTCGCGCCTATTATCGAACATGTGAACGAGCTGCCGTCGGATCCCCCGCGCCTCCGCGCGATCCTGGCGCACCTCGACAAGCAGCTCGCCGACAACGAGACCATCGGCATCTACCTTCGCCTCCAGCGCGACGCCGTACGAGCCGCGCTCGCTCGCGCCGAAGCCCCGCCCCCACGGCAGCCGCGACTCCCCAAGGGTGGCGCTGGCCTCGGCCCGATGGCGCAGGTCGTGCCCAGGCCCCAGTTTGTCGTCCAGCAGAAGCGCACGCCCCGCGGGCCCGAGCCCGCCATCGTCCACGTCGGCGACTGCGCGATGATCGAGGGCACTCCCCACCGGATCAGTGAGCACGACGCGCGTGTATCCCTCACGGACCCGAACATCGAGCCGTGCGCTTTCTGCCGGCCTGACACCGAGCTGGGCATGGATCTTGCATGAGTTCCGTCCCCTGGGCGTGATGCTGGATTCTGTGAGGCCGCGTGCTTCCACGTGCGCAGGAGCCGACGGCGACTGGCGGCGGCCGAGAATCCGTCGGTCCAGGGAAGGGTAAAAAGTAGCCTCCGGCGGGTCCTCTCTCGGAGGGGGTGGGGGCTGGTTGGTTGGGTGCGGGGGGTGTTGTGGTGCGGGTGAGGGCGGGGTTCCCTCCTCGGCCGGACACCCCAGGGGGCGTACCAGGAACCCGGACACGGCGTCCAGGCCGAGCCGCTGCGCGGTCGCTACGCGAGCCAGGACACCGCGCCCGGAACCCTGGTACGGCGGAGCTGTCCGACCGAGGAGGGAACCCCGCCCAGGCCCGTTGTGGCCGGGCCTGGCCGGGCGGGTGCGGGTCGGTGGGGTGAGGAAAGGGCAGGTCAGAGGGCCTAATCAGGGTTGACCTAACACTGAGAACATGGTTTAATTAATGATGTCGGAAAGGGAGGGCAACCCCCGACCGGCACCCGGCGGGCCGACCGGCCGCCGACAACCTCTCTCACCAGGAGATAAGCGATGAACACGCCTCTCACCGTCGCAGAGCTGGCCCACCCGATCGCCCTTGAACTCGGCGGGAACTGGCGACCGCAGCAGGCGTACCACGGCGTCCAGGAGCTGGATCACGCCGCCACCTTCACCCACCTCGACGGCCGACAGCTCCACCTCTCTGAGCGATTCGACGACCCCGGCCACCTGCACATTCGAGGCGCATTCCCCGCCACCGACTACCCGTTCCGCAGGGGCGAGCGCGACAGTGTCCGAGTTGCCATGAGTGAAGACCCGGCGGGCATCGCGGCCCGGATCGCCGCCGATCTCATCCCCGTGCACCGCGAGGTTCACGAGCGAGTGACCGAACACAACCGTGCACAGGCCGAGATGCGGCGGGACGTCGAAGAAGCCGCACGCGATCTTTCCGCCCGACTCCCCGGAGCCCGAACCCGGGTCGACGGCACATCGGCTTTCGTTTACATCAATCTTGAACCGGGAGACGTCCGAATCGGACTCGACGGCGACGCGGTGAACGTCGTACTCAACGACGTACCCCGGATCATCGCCGACGCCGTCGTATTCGCGGTGAGCCGATTCCTGCCCGACGTCCAGACACCCGACGGTGAGCGCGGGGAATACGTCGACGGATACACCCTCTAATTACCGACGTTTCACGGCGGCGTGCTCCCGCAGTGCGCCGCCCGGCAGAAAGGCCCCGTGATGAGCGCCGACATATTCGTTATCGAGCCGCAATGGGTCGTGCAGGCCCCGCACCTCCGGTGCACCCTCAAACGCGCTCTTGCGCTCCAGGCGACACAGAATGTGTGGTCCGGTACCGAGCACATCAACAACGCCGTAGCGATGGCCTACGGCGATCAACTCCCCGACTCCGGCCGATGGGAGCTGACCCGTTCCCAACTCCGCACACTCAAAATCGCCATTGAGTGGCGCAGGGCCAGGCGCGCGGCCAGCGACAAGGAGACCGCCCCCGATATCCTCGAACACTGGGAAGAAATGGAGGGCGAGGTCAAATCGGCATACCGGGCAGTGAGCAACGAAGCAGGATTGTACTGGATTTAGGGGGTTGCCGACCATCCGAGAACATGGTTTAATTAATGGTGTCGAAAGGGGGAGGGCAACCCCCCGACCGACACCCTGGGGCCAGCCGGCCCCGGATGCCGATCTCTCACCAGGAGGACCGCGACATGCCCCGCAAGCCGAAGATGACCGACGAAGAGCGTCGTGCCTACAGCGCCAAGATGCGCGGTGAACTCGAAGCCGTCATGGATCGCGCGTACGGCGCGATGGTCGGCAGCGAAGAATTCTGGGCCACCGTCATGCGCACGGCCGCGAACCTGACCCACCCGGACCGCGACGACCGCAGCCCCGTCAACTGCATCGCCATCGCCGCCCAGTGCCCGCACGCCACCCGTGTACTCAGCTCCGGAGACTGGCGAAAGGCCGGGCGATTCCCGGTCAAGGGGTCCACCTCCATCCGTATATGGACGCCGATTAGGCGGAAGTCCGAGGACGCCCAGGGCGCCACGACCGTGCCCGCCGACGGCGGGCAGCATGAGGCCCCGAGTGACGCCGTCGAGGGCTGGGGGTGGCGGGTGTCCGGCTACAAGGCCGGGCCCGTATTCGACATTTCCCAGACCGACGGCGACACCTATGAGCCGCCCGCCAGCGCCCCGCTCGCCGCCGAGATCATCCGGGATGTTCTGGTCAGCCAGTACCGGGACTGGTACCACGAGGATCCCGAGCAGGCCGGAGGGTTCGACTTCAGCAAGGAAGCCCCCGATGGCGCCGTCCGCATTCTGCTGTACGGCCACGCATGGCGACGCATCACCGAGGCCGACGCCCCCCTTCCCGGCCAGCACGCCGCCGAGGTCGCCTCAGTCGCCCATGTCGCCGCGCTGATCCTCGGAATCACCCCCGGACCGGCCGTCATGCCCCCGCTCGCGGGCATCATCACCCAGGACAAGAAGCCCCCGGTTCACGAGTCCGCCGTCCGCGTCATCGAGACCGGCCGCACCATCGCCCACGCCGTCACCATCGCAGTCGAGCGCCGCCGCGAACTCACCTCCGCCGGTTGACCCTGACCCAAGAACATGGTTTAATTAATGGTGCCGGAAGGGGGAGGGCACCCCCCCGACCGACACCCCGCCGGGGCCAACCGGCCCCGGCGGAACCTCTCACCAGACAGGACACGACATGCTCACCACCGACCAGAAGCCCACCGTCCAGGACTTCCCCACCGCGACCCTCGTACTGGCCGGGCCCTGGTTCCGGAGCCACCAGCTCGACACCCGCCCCGCTGTCGTCGTCGGCCCGTTCGGGGACCCGGAGTTCGCGGACGAGGCCACCATGACGGTCGTCTGGTTCTTCACCCTCGGCGCCCCGCAGCCGGGCGACAGCGTCCAGGCGATGTTCCCGCACGAGCTGACCCTGCTTGACGACACGCTCACCACGATGAACCAGGACACGTTCCGCGACATCGTCCGCAGCCTGCGCCGGGGACGGTTCGCCTACGACGACGGGGACGCGCTCCGCGCCGCCGTCCGCCAGGCATGGCGCGAGCGGGCCGGACTGGCCGACGCCGACCCGGCCGCCCGGCACACGCTCCACCGCAGCTGACCAAGGCCCCGCCGGTCCGGGGGAGGGCAACACCTCCGGACCGGCAGGCCCCCAGCACTCAAGCGGACACCCCTTCGGGGCGGCAGGACAGGTCCGGTGCGTTCACCGACGCCGGCCGACTCCGCCGCAGGCGGCTCCGCCGACCGACGACGGGCACCGGACCGCAGCGGACGCGCCCCGCGGGGGCGCGGCAGCCCCTGCCGTCGCGCAGGGCGCGACGGCCCCCGAGCCGATCGTCCCTCACGGCCCGCGCCCGTGGTGCGGACCGCTTTCAACGCAAGGTCCGCCCTCCGGCCGGACCACAAACTCTCACCAGAAAAGACCAGTTCAGTGACTATCAAGATCACCCACACCCGCCGAGAAGGAACCCTGGTCGAGGGGACCGAGAGGGGCGACGAGGCCGGGAAGATCCTCAAGCGCAAGGAGTACGGGCGCCGGGGCGGCCTGGCCTTCCGCTGGGGGCATGACCTCCAGTGCTGGTACCTGCGCCACTCCCGGGATCACGCGGCCGACCGGTGGACAATCAACAGGCTGCGCGGCTACCTCGAAGAGGCCGGGTACACCGTCGCCGTCAACATCGACGACCACGAGCGGCGCAGCTACGCCGAAGCGGAAGCCGAGCGGATCGAGCGCGCCGAGGCCCGCGCCGAGCGCTACGACGGCTATGCCGGGAACGCCGCCTCCCGGGCCGAGGCCGCGCACCGGTCCGCTGACGCCATCTCGGAACACATGACCGGCGAGCCGATCAAGGTCGGTCACCACTCGGAGCGCAGGCACCGCCGCGACATCGAGCGCATGGACAACCACATGAGGCGCGGTATCGAGGAGAGCCGGAAGGCTTCCTACTGGGCTGACCGTGCGGCGGCGGCCCAGCACTTCGAGGCGTTCCGCCGCGACCCCAACCGGACCTTGCGGCGCCTGGAGAAGCTGCGTAAGGAACTCCGCGACATCGAGAAGTGGCAGCGCGGAGAGTCCGCATGTGGCTCGACCCGCTCGACTACGCCGGAGGGTCTGGCAACGCTGGCCACTGAACGGGACGTGGTCCTGGAGAAGATCGCGTTTGAGGAAGAGGTGATCGCTGAGGCTGAGGCCCGGGGCTTCAAGGTGTGGGGGCCCGACGACTTCACGAAGGGCGATTTCGTGAACGCGGGCGGCACCTGGCGCGAGGTGCTGCGGGTGAACAAGAAGAGCGTGACCGTGCCACACCTGCTGACCCGTACCGGTATGGCGGTCATGCGGTCCGGCGACCGCGAGTGCACGGCCGGAACGGTGTACTACGGGCGGCCGTCGCCCTGTAAGGGCGGGAAGCGGTGCACCTGCGACACCCAGACCCTTCCGTATGACGCGGTGCGCGGATGGGCCAGCGGCGCCGACATCGCGCGCCTTGAAGCGACCGAGCCCGAGCCCGAGGCAGAGCGGACCGTGTGCCCGCACTGCAAGCGCGTGGCGAAGGGCGAGAAGCGGTTCAGCACAGCGCGCGGCATGTGCACCGTGTGCGGCTACGCCAAGCCGCAGAACTTCAAAGCCGGGCCCGCACCCGCCCCGGAGACCGTCGAACACCAGGAGCAGGCCGAGCAGGCCCCGCCGGTCGAGGAGCCGACACCGGCGGCCGAGACGTGCCCCATGTGCCACTCCAGCCAGTGGCACGCGGAAGCGCGCCGCTGCGCTCACTGCCACCACGCCCCCGAAGAGAAGCTGACCCCCGCGTCGGCCCCCGCCGCGGGGGAGAACTGGCAGGAGGGCATGGCGCTGGTGTTCATCGCCTCGAAGAACTCCCACCGCTCCCGCAAGCGCGCCCTGTGGGCGATGACCCGCCGCGAGGCACAGGCCGTATGCAGCGACCCCCGCACCTCCGGCCGCTCGTACATGCTCACCTGGACCGAGCGGCCCGGCACCGAAGGCGCCGACTGGGAATGGGTCCCGGACAACGGCAGCCTCGCCCTGGTCCTTGAAGACCTGGACATCACCCCGCGCCGTGAATGGACCGCCGCCCCGAAGGCCCCGGCCGAGGCCGCGTAACGACTGCCCCGCCCGCCCCGGCGGCCGAGCGCCCCGGGGCGGGCCCCTCTCTCACCAGAACAGGGCACGCACCATGAGCACCCACCTTCTCGAACGCCCCACGACCGTCACCGTCTCTGGCGACGAGCCGACCAAGCCCGTCACTCCCGACCAACTTGACCATTCGGCGGCCTCACTCGGAGGCAACACCACCGTCAAGGCGGCCATGCCGTACCGCGTAGGGGCCCCGGACATCCAGTGCCGATACCCCGTGATCATCGGCGAAGACCGGGTCATCGGCCGCACCTACCGCTGGCACCGTGACTGGCTCGTCATCACCAGCGAAGGAGAGCGCAACCTTCGGCGCCCGCCGAAGGGAACCCCCGGCGTCGACATGGCCGCCGCCCATCTTGCGCAGGAGTACGCCGCCGGTCGGATCACGGCCGTCCCCCTGGAACAGGTGCTCGCCGAGGCGCCCACGCCGCTGTGCGGGCCGGTTCCTCTCCTGCACCCACGGATGCCCGTCACCGATCGCAACATCAACAGCGCCTACACGGCATTCGCCGGACTGGCCGAGCACCACTGGAGGGCGGTCCACACCGGGTTCCCCGGGAGCGACAACCACTGGTTCCTCTCCTGCGAGCTATGCCCGTGGGAGGGCCCGAAGTTCTGGTCGCACTTGCGCGGGCGCAACGGAGCCCCGCCCAGCGCCCACCGCCACGAGGGCGGATGCATCGGCAAGGACAAGGTCCGCGACTTGATCCACGCCTACCGGCAGTAGCCCGACCCGGGGGCGGCGGCGTGAGTCCGCCGCCCCCCAGCTGCCTGAAACGGACACCAGCATGCCGATTCGCTACACCCCCGAAAGCGTCGTCATCGCGGGCACCCCGGCCGCGATCCTTGAATGGGCCGCCTGCCACATCGAACACGTCGGCATCCACCAGGGCCCCTACCTGTTCGCCGGTCCGGGCCGCACGACCACACTGCCGTGTTGGCCGCGCGGTGCCCTCGAAGTCGCCGCCGGCCACGGGCGGGGAGCCGCCGGCCGGACGTACGACTGGGACCGCATCCACCGCGCCCGCGACCAGGCGTTCGGCATCCTCGCCGAAACCCTCACCGGTCACCCCGTCGACGCCGGCGAGCCCGCCGCCGCGAAAGCCCTACACCGCGAGGTCATTGACCGGTGGAGCGCCGAGCCCGGCCGCACCGCCACCGACGCCGCCCGAGCCTTCCGCGCCGCCGCGATCCGCGCCGACCACGCCCTGTTCTGACAGCCCCCACCTCAGCACCCGAGTCTTCGAAGGCCAGCACGATGGACGAGACGACAGAATCCCGCAGCGCCACCAAGACGCCGAGCCGCCGCGGAGCCGCCACCCCGAGCCGGGACGGCGTCCACCGGCTCAGCGTGCCTCTCCACCCCCGACTCAGCGCGTCCGAACTGATCCGCGTACTCCTCGCGGCCCCGGTGGAGAACGACCTCCACACCCTCGACCCCGTTCAGGTCCGATCGCTCATCGCCGACGTACTCACCCAGCACGGCTATGACGTACTCGACCGATCGCCGTACTACCCCGAACTCGACCGCCACCAGGACGCCCGCCGCGCAGTGCGCCGCGCGTACGGTCCGCGGTTCCTCGACTCCGCCGACGAACAGGCCGTGCTCGCCGATCCTCTCCGCGAAGTGTTGGCCGGCGCCCGGAGCGAGAGGCCATGACCGCGACCATCACCGAGCCGACCGGCGCACGAGCGCGACAGACGTACTACTGGCGGGTGCGCAACGCACGGACACGTGCCCTCGCCAAGCAGAGTGCGGCTCAGACGTGGCACATCCAGCCCGGACACCCCGGCGGCGCGTACTGCGACCTCGGGCACGAGCTGGACCCACCCGCACACCACACCCCGACCCTGCTCTCCCGAAGCCGGACGACCGGCCGCCGGGACGAGCAGGAGTTCCGGGGCGGGTGCCTCACCTGCGACTGGGAGGGCCCCGTCCACCGCGGCGACGGATACGGCGACGGCGACAACGAGGCGGTGGAGGACGCCCACGATCACGCGTTCCCGGGTTGGCGAACGTTGCCGCCGATCACCAGGGTCGAGGACCGGTGGGAGACCCCGCGGAGCCGGGGCCGCTGGGCTCAGCTGACATCCCTGTACCCGGCGGGGTGGGTGGACCAGGGCGCCCCACTCCTGGCTTGGAGCCGCTACCGGCGCGAAGCTCATGCCCCTCCGCACGGGGGGGCGCCCCCGCTACGAACTCCGGATCGACCGGCCGCCGGGCGGCCGGGAGCAGCCCCCGACAGATCAGGGGGCCCTCTTCTGACGACCATCGTCCACGGCCCCAGGGCTCCGCCCCGGTCACGACAAAGGTGGTTTAATTACTCCGCTGCCAGCGGAGCAGGGCAACCTCCGACCGGCCGCGCGGCGCACCGTCGCCGCACCACCCAGACAACAAGTGACGGCCAGCGCACAAGGGCAACAAGGCGCTGGCCGTCGGTGTTCTCTCACCAGAAAGAACCTCACCATGCTATGCGACCGACACCCCGACTGTCCCCAGCCCGGCGACATCGCCCAGCTCAAGAGGGGTAACAGCATCGGTGCACCGACCAGCGACAGCTTCGTCATCGTCGAGGACTTCCCCCCGACCGGCCGGCACCTCGTGCTCAACCTCCCCGCCGACCACCCCGGCCGGGCCGACTGGGCCGCCGCCGTTCCCCTGGACGACATAGCGACCCTCACCCGGCTCGAACCGACCGGAAGCCGCACATGGGCGCCGGCCCCGGAGCCGGACAACACCGAATGACGCCGCCAGCGGTCACGACACCGACCAGGAACAGGAGATGGCCGTGCCCCGCAAGACCGGCCGCACGCTCTACTCGCGTGCGGACCTGCGCAAGGTCCACAACATCAGCGAGCCCACGCTTCAGAACCTCTGGGCCGACCGCGAGAACAACAACCACCCGCCTGTGGCAGAGATGATCGACGGCGTCATGCACTGGGACGGCGACGTATGGGCGAAGTGGCACCACGAGCTTCAGCGCCAGCGGGCCGCCGCTAACACCACGAACCCGCCGAAGCTCGACGGCGACCCGGAAGAGGAGGTGGGACCCGCCGAAGCGGCGAAGGTCTGTGGATTCGCCGACTCCACCACCGTCTCCCACTACGTCAAGAACCCGCCCGAGGGGTGGCCCGAGCCCGATGGGTGGGACGAGCTTCCGACTCGTCGGCGCCCGAAGTGGAAGCGGTGGCGGCTGTGGAAGTACGTCGCGGAGCGAAAGGGCCGCGGACATGCCGGCGGACGGCCGCGGGGCCGCCGCGGTCTGGCCTACCCCTACCAGGGAGACGAACGGCTCACGCTCGCGCGGCAGGCACTCGCTGCCAACCCGGGGGCCAAGAACGCAGACCTCATCGCCGAGCTTCAGGGACAGACGGAGAAGACGTACTCCCGTACGGTCTGGAACCTGATCCTGAAGTCCGCCCGCGAGCACCCCGAGGAGTGACCCGTGACCGACACCCGCTGTCCGCGCTGCGGCGGCCCCCTCGGTGAACGGCCCGCGCGTTCTCGGCTCACCACCGAGCGCCACGTCCTCATCTGCACCCCTTGCGGAACCGACGAAGCTGTCCGCGATGTCACCGAGCGGACGCCGGTGCCTTTCGGTGACTGGCCGGTGAATTAGCCGCTGCACCTGGAGATGGGCCCACCCTGCGCCGCGCAGGGTGGGCCCATCTCCATGCTGGCGCGCAACGTACCCGTTCAGAGCCGCCGGTGCAGCGAGGCGGTCTGTGACGCCTCCTCCTCGGGTTCACTGGTGGTGGGCTCGGTCAGCAGGCGCAACAGTCGGCGTTGCAGCGCGGCAAGGAACCGCAGCTTCAAACGCGAAGCCCATGACCGGAAGCGCCGTGAAAGCCGACGGGCTCTCACGCCGTACCACCAGATAGCCATAGGCAACAGCAGCAGATAGAGGAGCAACCAGGGGGACACCTTCACGATCAACCTCACGCGGGTCTCGGCACCCCCGCGCGAAGCTAGGCAGCGAGGGCGAACTTGGTCGGGCCGGGAACCTGGCCCACTCCGGGAGCCCGGGGCACGCGTGGGGCGGCTAGCCGCAAGACACCGCAGGGCGAGGATTCGTTGGGCGGGACAGCGACGAGGTGTCCGAAGAACTTGACGCAGCCGACGAGAAGGCGCTGCGCGAGGTCCAGCAACAGTGCTGAGAGTGCGTACGCCGCGTCGGCAATGTGCGCGACTTCAGCCGTCGTTGGCTCGTGCCCGCGCTGGCTGAAGCGACCCAGCCGCTGTGTCAGCCGGTCGATCAGGTCGGATACGTAGGCAGCCGTCTTACCTGAGCCTGTGGCCAGGCGAAGGATGGGCTTCAGCTCTGAGAGCCGGTGGTAGCCATCGGTTATCAGCAAGGGGACGGCGACCGGCTTCGGGTCAAGCTTGTGGAGCAGCCCGGAAGTGCTGCACGGGATGCCGCAGGCGTCCTCTGCCGTACGGAGAAGGACGCGCGCCACGTCCGCGCCTGCCAGAGAGCTGGAGCTGGGCTTCGCTTCGATGTCCCAGGACTGGCCCAGGTCGCGCAGACGGGCGCTAGCCGACGTCAAAAGCCCAAGGCGGCTGAGATCGACGCCGTGGGACACCAACCCGGTCGCCACGACGAGATCGTGGTTCCGGACGACGGGAAGAGTCGCCGAACCAATCCCGGGGTGGACTCCCACGTCCTCCGGGCTGAGAGACCACATCTCCCGCCATTCCCGCGCGCAGGACGGCACCGCGGGCTCGCTCGGAAGACTGTCGGTCATGTGAGGAAGGCTACGTCATCTTCCCTGCATTCCTGCCCCAGTTGGAGAGTCACTCCCTGGCCGACAGTCACGTCCGCTCCAGGTAACAGTCCACCAGGACATCAAGCTCCAGAAGCCTGATCCGCAGCAGCGATCAGGCCACTCCGAGCACCCGAGGTTCGCCATCGCTGATCATGATCTTGGATCCAGAGGACCAAGGTATCGTCACTCCGTGACGATACAATCAGCCAAGATGACCGAATCTGGCCGAATGGATGCGGGGGGTGAGCGGGCCGGTGGGGTGGGTGACCATGATCGGCCCGTCCGACGAGCAGGTTGAGTACCGCCTTACCGGCGGTCACGGCTGCGGGAAGTCCACCACGGTCGACGCGGCCCCCCTCGTCGCCGCCATTGAGGCCAAGGCCGAAGCGGCAGGCGCTCCCGTCGCCTCCCTGCTCGGCTCCCGCGAGGCCAAGCGTGCCTTCTTCCGCGCCCGCGGGCTCATCCGCAGCAAGGGCACCGCGCGGTTCACCGGGTTCGACGCCGTCGAAGTCGCCACCGCAGCCGGGCTCGACGCCCGCGACCTTTACGGCGAACAGGCCCTCCCCCACCGGGCCACCGACGGACAGGTGGACTACCACCTGGACGCCAGCGAACGCCCCCTCGTCTGGATCGGCAACGGCCTCACCGAGTTCGACATCGCCCCCGGCAGCGTCCTGCACCCCGAGCACTTCCAGGCCGCCCGTCGCCTCATGCACGGCGAGGACCCCCGGACCGGGCAGACCCTCGTAGAACCCAAGCTCGCCATCGCGCCGGCGGCCAAACTCCCCGCCGCCCCGCTGGCTCGTGCCATCCGCCGCGCAGCCGCCGAACGCAGCGTGAACCCGCTGACCCTCCTGGACTCCAAGCGGAAGCAAGACGCCTTCCGCAGGATGGAGAACCAGCTCAAGCGGTTCGGTGAATCTCACCGGGTCCCGGCCTCCACACTGCTCAAACTCGCCGAAGCTGTTGGCATCGACGCTGTCGACCTGTACGGCGAAGAAGCGCTGGAGAAGGCCGTTGCCGCCGAAGCGGGCGGACACCTTGACGCCCGCGCACTCATGCGCGCCGTTGAAGCCCGCGCCGCCCAGACCGGCCAGCAACCGGACGACCTGTTCACCGCCGCGTCCATGAAGCGCCGGTACATCCAGACCGCGGGCGAGGGCGAACGACGCCTTCGGGATCTGCCCATGGACGTGCGCGAAGCGGTCGCCATGGCCAAGGCAGCAGGGCTCACGCCCGAAGACGTATGGGACGCCGAGGAGATCAAGGCCGCCCTCCTCGAAGGACGCGTTCAGGTTGGCAACTTCGGCGCCGACGTCACCTTGGACCTCGCGAAGTCGAAGAGCGCGTTCCTCGCCTACGCCCCGAAGGAGATCGCCGCCAAGGTAGAGGGGATCTACACCTCCGTCGGCCGCGAGTCCATCGGCGCCCTGGAGCGCTGGACCGCGTACGCCATGCGCGGCCACCACGGCGACGGCGACGAGGCGCAGACCGTGAAGACGAGCGGATTCTCCGGCTGGATGATGGTGCACCGCGCCGCCCGGCCCGTGGACGGCGCCCCGTATGGGGACCCCCACTTCCACCTGCACTTCACCCTGGCCAACATGGTCAAGGGCACCGACGGCAAGTGGTCCACCATGGCCAGCGGGGGCCGCGACCTGCACCGGCACGCCCGCGCGACCCAGTCCCTCATGAACGCCCGCATCCGGCGCGAGTTGACCGACGAGTTCGGCATCTCCTTCCGTCGGGACGAGCGGACCGGCGCATGGGAGATCGCCGCCATCCCCGAGGCCACGATCCGTCTCTTCAGCAAGCGCGACAGCCAGGTCCGGGACCTGCTGACCAAGCTGGGCATCGACTACGACAGCGCCACCACCCGCGAGCGCACCGCGGCCTCCACCGCCTCCAAGGCTGCGAAGAACGGAGAAGCCGCCGGAGTAGCGGACGACGTCCTGCGCGAGTACTGGCAGGCCGAAGGCCGCGCCGCCGGTGACAATCCCGACGCCATCGCGGCCAGCGCCATGGGGCAGGACAGCCCGAAGCAGAACCCCAGCCTGGACGAGCTGTGCGGCACGATCTTCGACCCGAAGACCGGCCTGACCAGCCACTCCAAGGACTTCACCCACGCCGCCGCCATCGCCGCAGTCCTGGACGCCCTCCCGTACGGAGTCGCGGACGCCGAGGAGGCCGAACACCTCACCAACTCGGTCCTCCGACACGCGGGGTACGCGGTAAAGCTGAACCCGAAGGGCGCCCAGCACTTCACGCACGCCGACCGATACACGACGGCGGACGTCGTCGCCGCGGAAACGCTCATCGTCTCCGAGACAACGAGCCGACTCGACACACAGGCCGCCGTCGTCAGCCGCGACACGGTCGACATGACCCTGTCCACCGTCGAAGCCCAGCACGGCGGCACCTTCGAGTTCTCCGACGAACAGCGCGCGGTCCTCGAACGGCTGCTGACCGCCGGACACGGGATCGACGCCGTGGTGGGCATCGCCGGATCGGGCAAGACCACCATCATGGACACCGCCCGGCAGGCGTGGGAGGCCCACGGACTCGTCATCGCCGGAGCCAGTACGGCCGCCGTCGCCGCCGCGAACCTCAAAGCCGAAGCAGGGATCACCTCACGCACCCTCGCGTCCTGGCTCACCGGCATCCGTACCGGCGGCGCCAGCCTCACCGGCGTTGACGTGCTGGTCGTGGACGAGGCCGCGATGTGCGATGACCGCGACATCGCCGAACTCCTCACTCACGCGGCGAAGACCGGCACGAAGGTCGTCGGCATCGGTGACCCGAAGCAACTGCACTCGCCGGGTATCGGCGGCAGCTTCGCCGCTGTCCACCACCTCGTTGGCGGGCTCACCCTCAGCCAGAACTTCCGGCAGAAGGACGCGATCGAGCGCAGGGCACTGGAGCTGTGGCGCGACGACAACCGCGTGGAAGCGCTCCGTGCCTTCGCCGGAACCGGCCGCGTGCACGCCCTCGCGGACAAGGACGCCACCCTTGCTGCGATGCTCACCGTCTGGGCCGACAAGCGCGCCGGCCACACCGACGACCACACCGCCGTGCAGCAACTCCTCATGATGGCCGCCACGAACGAGATCGTGGAGGAACTGAACGTCGGGGCCCGCGCCCTGCGGAAGGCAAGCGGCGACCTCACCGGCCCGGAACACGTCTACGCCCTCCCCGGCGGTGGCGAACTGACGCTGTCCGTCGGGGACCAGGTCCTCCTTCGGACCAATGACTACCGGGGCAAGCGAAGCCGCGGTGAGCACGAGGACGTACTGAACGGGTACCGCGGAATCGTTCGCGCCGTCGATGAGGAGCGCCGGGTCCTGGTCGAGTGGCGCGAGAAGACCGCCGACGGCCACCGAGACGTAGCCGAATGGGTCGACGCCGACTACATCGCGCAAGGAGGACTCAGCCTCGGGTACGCGATCACCGGCCACAAGTCCCAGGGCCTGAGCGTCCAAGAGGCCCTGGTCTATGGTCCCGGTGCGCAGGCGAATGCGCTCTACACGATGATGAGCCGAGACAAGAAGGAGTCCCACCTCTTCCTGCCGCTGTCCGTCTACGAAACCGACGCCGACCGCGCCCGCGGAGGCGACGCGCTCACCGAGCAGGAGCAGCTTGACCGTGCTGTCGCGGGCCTCATCCGCGAGATCGAGAGCGGCACCGAGGAGCGCATGATCCTCACTGAACTCCCGAAGGCCGCAGTCCCCGCCCATGTCCGGCAGGCGGTAGCCGACCTGCCGACCCCGCGCGCTCCCGGAACCGGCGACCCGCACGAGACGGAAGGCCCCGAGGACACGCCGGAGCCCGATGAACAGCACACCCCGAGCACCACCGAGCCGTCCACGGCACCGGATACCGCGCCGACGGCTGACCGCCCGTACGCACATCTCAGCAACGCGGCCCTTCGCGACGCTGCGCGCAAGGCTGCCACGGCAGCGCGTGCCACCAGGACGGCGGCCGAGAAGACGGAGGCGGCAGCCGACCGCGCCGAACAGCAAGCCGCCGCTGGAACCGGCCCGAACGTGCTCGTGCTCGACCGTCGTCAGCAGGACATTGCCCACCGCGCTGCCGCGATCGGTGAAGTTCAAGCGCTGAGGGGAGTTGTCGCCGAACGGACCGCTGATCTACGTGGCGTCGAGGAACGTCTTGAAAGGCTCCAACAGCAGCTGAATGCCACCGGTCGATTCGGGCGACCGTTGTTGCGCGGGGATGCCCGGAGCACAGTCGAAGCCGACCGTGGCGAACTGCTTCATGGGTGCGAAGAGGCCGTGCGCGAGCTGGAGCAGTTGAACGGGCGGCTCCGCGAGGCGTCCGAGTCCGCAGGTCCTGCCGATGAGTTCGAGGCCGTGCTCATCGAGGCGAACATGTCCGAGCAGGACAAGATCGGCCTGCGGCGACGAGCCCAGGAGAAGGACAACCAAAGCGCCAAGCACCTCCGTGCGGATGCAGTCAGGGCGCGGAACACTGCCCGCGGTGCTGAATACCGAGCGTCTGGTCTTCAAGATGAGATGACATGGCGGGTTCAGCATGGGCGTCAGCGGGCCGATGCTGAAGAGGCCCCGACGCCGTACGTCGCGAAGCCGGAATCTCCGTACGCCGGCCGCACTACAGCGGAGTTCTCGCATCCTGATCAGTCTCCGGACGCTGCCCCGGACACGCCAACGGTGTAGGCGGAATGGCGGGGCTTCCCGGATGACGGCGCAAGCAGCCGGAAGACTTCCGACGGCGATTGCCGCAGGTCCTTTACGTGCGAGAGGCCCGGCGGGCGCGGATGAGCTGCACGACAACCGGGTTGTTGGCCTCGGGAGCCTGGAGCAGATCGATCGCTTCCACGCGGAAGCCGTAGTCGACCAGCAGGTCCTCCCATAGCTGTGAAGTAAGCACCCACATCTGCACTGGGATTGGTTCCTGGTCGCGGATGCGGATCATCTCTTGCCGGGGCGCGACCGCAGAGGAAGGGCCCTGATCGTGAAGGTTGGTATGCAGGACGGAGAAGACCAGCGGTGCTCCGGCAATGAGTCCGTCTCGCAACGCCGGCAGGAGGTAGTGAGGGTCGGCGCAGGCGAGGGTGCCGATTGCGTACGCCGCCTCGTACGGCTCTGCTGCGTTCAGGTGGTCGACGACATCGCCCTGCACGAAGCGGACACCGCGTTCGTCGCCGAACCGATGAACGGCCCGCTCGTGCTGAGTCGGAGACAGCTCGATCGCGTCCACGAGGGCGCCGTGGGCGCGCGCGAGGTGTACGGCGTGGTGTCCAGGACCTGATCCGATGTCCAGAACCAGTTTTCCGGCCAGCGGTCCGAGGACCTCGTCGCCGGGTCCGACTCCGTCCCAGAAACCCCACCTGATCTGTTCGGGAACGGGTGGGAGGTAGCCGCGATCCAACTGGATCTGCCCGTAGCGGGCCCAGCTCTCATAGTTTCTTGGCTCGCTGTTCACCGTGGTCATCTCCGATCGGATGTGCGGGGTCACGGGCGGAGGGCGAAGCAGGCAAGCTGATCGAGGTCAGATGCGGTCACGGTGGACCAGCGGGCGGTGAGGAGTTCGACGTCGGGCGCGGTGATGCCCAGGCTCTTGAGGGGATCGTCGTTGGCGCGCCGGTCGGCGAGCTCGGTGACCACCCAGAAGGTTCCGCCGGGGACGAGGAGTCGACGGACCTGGTCCAGGAAGACGGCCTTGTCGGTGATGAACCGGAAGACGAGCCGGCAGGTGATGACCGCGTAGGCCGGGTCGGGCAGTTCGCTCAGGTCGTCAGCGGCGAAGTCCATGACCTGGAACCGGGGCTGATCGCTTGAGGTCGGGTCAGCATCCGTTGCAACGGTGATGGCGGTGGGTGCGCAGTCGATGCCGGTGGCTCGGTAGCCGAGCTGCTGGTGCAGATGGCGGGCCAAGGTGCCGTCGCCGCACCCCACATCGAGGGCCGGCCGTCCGTGGCCGGGACCGAGGTGGTCGGCGAGGAGGTGGGTCTCAGCGTCGGTGATCTGCCGGTAGCGGCGTCCGGAGGCCCACAGGGGTTCCCAGTATTCGACGGGGGAGGCGATCACGCATGTTCCCTTCGGTGCGGTAGGCAGTGCGTGTGGGTGGCGGTGGGGAACGACTCTGTGCCGGTACGAGTCATCGATCTTGGGCCAGAGCGACGAGCTCGGCGAACAAGCCACCGGAGTTGACCAGGTCCTCGTACTGGCCGTGCTCGATGACCCGCCCCTTGTCCATGACGAGGATGCGGTCGGCGAGCCTGGTGTTTTCCAACTGGTGCGTGACCACGATCGTGATGCGGTCGGAGGCGCCGCGTTTGATTTTCTCGAAAATCTGGTGCTCACCTCGGGCGTCCATCTGGGAGGTGGGTTCGTCCAGGATGAGCAGTTCAGGGCGCCTGTAGATCGCGCGCGAGCAGGCCAAACGCTGCCACTGCCCGCCGGAGAGTTCGGCACCCCCGAAGACTTCCCGGGCAAGCAGTGTCTCGATGCCGTAGGGCAGCGACTCGATCGCTTCTCGCATGCCCACGGCGTCGATCGCTTCCCACACCGGCAGGTCGTCGCGGGTGCGGGGCTGCCCGAGGGTGACGTTCTCGCGCACGCGCAGCGGCCACTGGGCAAAGAGCTGCGGCACGAGCCCCGTACGGGCCCAGACGCTCTCCTGGTAAAGGGTGGCGAGGTCCGCGCCGTTCCACAGAACGCGCCCCTTGTCCGCCAGGTAGATGCCGATGATCAGGCGCAGGAGGGTGGACTTGCCGCTGCCGTTCTCGCCGACGATGGCCAGGATCTCTCCACGGCGCAGCGAGAGGGATACGCCGTCGAGGGCCGGGCGGTCCTTGCCGGGGTACTGATAGACCACGTCGTCGATCCGGATTTCCTCCACCGTCGCGGGAGCTGTCAACTCACCGCGCTGCGGGGCCCGTTGAGTTGCGTCGTCGAGGAACGTCTGCATGTCGGTCAGGTAGAGGCTGGTGTGGAACAGGGCCGCCCCGTTGATGATGACCTGGGAGAGTGCTGCGAGGGTGGTCTGCACGGCGACGACCGCGGTCGCGGCGATGGCGAGTTCGATGCGTCCGGTGATGGCCAGCCAGGCCAGAGCGGCCCAGGCCAGAAGCAGGAAGAACCCGCCGGCCGCCGAGGACAGCAGGGTGATGCGCAAGGTCCGTGGGGCGGCGTTCAGCAGCCGGCGGTCGATGCGCTCGGACAGGGACCGGTACCAGAAGAGCAGATAGCCGGTCATGCCGTTGGCGCGGACTTCGTCACCGTGTTTCGGCGTGGTGGCCCACCAGCGCATCATGTGGCGCACGTTGCGGTCCGAGACGTTCGCGTAGTGCATCTCGTAGTCGACGCGCGCGCTCAGAACGGCGCCGACTCCGGCGGGCAGGACGGCGAGGAGGAGCAGCGGCAGCATCGCCCAGTGCAGCACGGACAGGACTCCGCTCGCGGCCACCATCCTGATGAGAGCGGCCATGAATCGCTGCGCGTCGTTCACCATCACGTGCGTGCGCACCACGCCCATCTCGGCGGCTTCCTGCCGGTCGGCGAAGCCGTCCTGGGCGTAGGCGGCGGCTTCGACTCGGCACACCGCCTCGACCAGCGAGGTGTCCGCATGCGTCGTCAGCGGCGGGGTGAGCCTGCGGCCCGCGTACGAGGCGAGCGCGCTGGAAAGCCGCCCGAGTGCCGCCGCGCCGGCCACGACGAGCAGTGCGGGCAGTGCCTGATGAAGACGATCGGCGACGGCTCCTGGGCCAAGGATCGGCTGCATGGCGCGAGCAGTCGCGGCCAGGCCCACCGCGGCGGCGGCGCCTGTGACGAGTTGGCAGGTGGCGAGGAGGAGAACGGCCGTGCGGTCGAGCTGCCAGGCCATGCGGCAGATGCGGCGCAGCACGGATGGCAGGCGGGAGCACATGTGCGTGAAGGGCACGTCGCCGAGCGGGTTGACGGAGTATTCGCCGCTGTAGCGGATCTCCGCAGGTGGCGGAGGGGGCGGCGTCTCAGCGTTTGCAGTCGAGGCGTCAGTCACAGTCACCTGTGTCCCTCCTGGGGGTCGGCGGGCCGCACCTGGATGGCTCGGCGGTGCACGGCATAACGACGCGGCGCCGGAATCGAACGCGCTCGATTTCAGACGGGCGTGAGCCCGGGGGCGGCTGGGCTGTCGGTCCCGCGAGCCCAGCCAGCAAGGGCAGTGGGGCGTTTGGCACTGGCCGAAACGCCGAGGTTGATACCTGTGTGACGGATGAGGTTCGGCTTGGCTGGGTGGAACTGCGTGCAGTTCCGAGCCGTCCCTGCTTGATGCACCCGTGCTGGTGCTGGTGAGCCGATAGCCTCGTGACGTGACTGGTGACGGAAACGAGCAGCCCCTGACAGACGATCTGCCTGCGGTGGCGGATGCCTATGGTCTCGCCAAGGTGCACTCGGCGCGGTACCTCACCGAGGGCTTGCTGAACCGAAACTGGAAGATCACCACTGACAAGGGCCCGTTCGCCCTCAAGGAAGTGGTCAACACCCCAGTCGACATGCTTCGCCGCAGTCTCACGGTGCTCACCGCGCTGGAGTCTGTCGGGCTGCCTGTGTGCGCCCCGTACCTGAGCCCAGCGGGCGAGCCCGTCGTTACGGTCGGAGGCCGAAGCTACTGCCTGCTGCCCTGGGTGGAGGGCACGCACCGGGCGGGCGCGGAGCTTCATGAGAACGAGGCGCACACGGTTGGGGCCTTGCTCGGGCGCATTCACCGTGGCCTCGCCGACCCCGCGGTGCCGTTGGGACCGATCGGCGACCGCCCTCGTGCCAAGGTCACGGCACCTGAGGCAGCACTTGACGAGGCCGAACGGTTCCTCGGTGTGATCGCGCAACTGCATACGCCCGGCCCCTTCGACCAGGCGACAGCGAGGGCGCTGCATCAGCGTAAGAAGCTGATCGTCGAGTGCGCCGATCAACGTCCGGCGGACGAAGCACCGCGCGGGCCGTGGGGCTGGACGCACGGTGACTTCCAGCCCCTGAACGTGCTGTGGCGCCAGGACACGGTTGCCGCCGTCATTGACTGGGACCGATTGGGCATTCGCCCTTATGCAGAAGAGGTCGTACGCACGGCGCAGGTCCAGTTCGGAACCGCGGACGGGAAACTCGATCTCGGTCTGGTGGCCGCGTTCGTCACCGGGTATCGGTCGCAGGTCGACCTGGCCGACGAGGACCTGACGGATGCGGTCGAGCGGCTTTGGTGGAAGCGGCTGACGGACTACTGGCAGCTCCAGTTCCACTACGACAAGAACGACTTCGGCGCCGACGCGCTGTGGGAGTCGGGGGAGCGGCTGATTCAGTGGTGGACCGAGGAGCGCGACACCGTAGACGCAGCATTTCTCGGCCGCTGAGCACCACGCGTCGTTCACGAGGGGATCACGCCAGCGGCTGCGAGTTCCGGCAGGCAGGGACGCAGCAGCCGTTCGGCCCGATGGCGGGCGTGCTGGCGCAGGGAATCGAGTTCGCAGTGCGTGAGGGCGCGGATGCGCGCGGCCCAGGCTTCCGCAGGAGCGTCGCCGTCCATCAGCAGCCCGGGGTGCTCCACGGCTTCTGGAATTCCGCCCCGTCGGACTCCCAGGGTAGGAAGTCCGGCGAGCCCGGCCTCGACGATGACGCGGGGGAAGGCGTCCTCGACGACAGAGGGCACGATCTGTAGCCGGTGCCGGGCGTAGAGACTGTCCATGTCGTACGTACGCGGCACGTACGTCACGTTGGAGTAGTGGGTGAACTCGGCGGATGTGTCCCACCATCCTTCGACCAATGTGAAGTGCCGCTCTGGCATCTGGGCGATGACCTGGTGCAGGAGTGCAGAGCCCTTGGCGGGAACGGGATTGACCATGAGCACGTCGCGGTCGCGGTGGAGACCGTGTCCTTCGGCGGCCTTGAAGGGCGGGTAGAAGACGACGTTGTTCTGTGCCCCTGGGGTGCGCCCGAGCACGAACCGCGACGTTGCCAGTGCGTGATGCGGTCCGCCGTCCAAGACGTGCAGGCCAGTCTTCGACACTGAGTGCAACCACCCGGCGACCGTGGTTCGCCCTCGGGCCATGCGCGCGAACTCGGCGGAGCCTTCTTGCGAGGTGATGACGAGCTGCGGAGACAGGGTCTCAAGGCTGCGTTCCAGCTCCGAGGCGATCCGGTCGCGGGGCAGTGCACGCACGTGGACGCCGTTCCACGTGTACGTGATCTCGTCCTTCGCGTCCGAGCAGAGGTAGGGGACCCCGACGTCGTCCAGGTGCCGGAGCATGGACGGCATGGTCGAGTCGTCGCTCCACGGCGGCTCGTGGCTGGCCAGATAGAAGGTGGACCATCCAGCGGCGGCGAATTCCTCGGCCAGGAGCTGCTGGGACACCTCTGCGCCGCCGATGAGGAACGGCGGGGGGATCCGCCTCCAGACAAATACCACGGTGCGCTGCCGGTTTGTCACGAAGCCTCCAGACGGAAGAACCGCTCAGCGAACCGGGGACGGCCACTGCGCCGGCGCAGGTCTGCGGCGACCGTCCAGGCGTAGCGCAGGGGGCGGTACAGGGCTGCGTCGGGCTGGAGTTGGGAGGCGTGAAGGCGCAGCAGTGTGAACTTGTCGAGCACAACCGGAGTGATGTCGTAGGTCTCCTCGGACAGGGCGTCTCCGACCCGCTCTCTGAAGAGTTGCTGATCATCCACGGACAGGCCGTAGGTCGACCAGAACGCGACATCCTCCCAGAACCAGCGGCATCCCAGCCGCTTGGCCGCCTCGTGTACCAGCAGGTGATCGGGATGGCGGGTGACCGCGGCCGGAGCGAGGAGTTCGGCATCCCCCAGGTCGGCCAGAGCATGCTCCAGGTCTTGCACGATCTTGTCGAGCATGGCCGGGTCGTAGGGGGTGTACGGCGGCCGAGCGTCGGCATGGCCGAGGAGCAGGTGCCGGGCGGAGAAGACACGGAGCGTTTCGGCTGCCTCGATGGCCCGCAGCGTCGAGACGGCGGCCTCGTCCGGGTACTGCTGGCGTGCTGCGCGGTGCACGGTGTTGGACCGGGTGAAGACCGTGATGACGGTCATCGGCCGGGCCTGGTAGAGCAGCATGCCGCTTGCCGAAAGGGCCAGGTCGTCGTGGTGCGGTTCGATCACCACCAGTGGCCGGGTCACCTGTGCAGGTCGTTGGATCAGGAAGCTGTCGCCAGTGAACGGCGCTGTCACGTCGATGACGGAGGTGTCACCGTCGCAGGCACGGGCTTTGAGTAATTGCTGGTGACTGTGGTGGGCTTGGAGCAGGGCCTGAGGGAATGCGTAGATGCCGTCGGCATCCGGTTCGGGAAGATCGATCAGGGGCACAGGGCTGTCACCTCAACGGACGGTGTTGTCGTACCAGCCCCGCCAGAAGCGGCGGGAGCGGAGGAAGAGCTGTGCGGTGACCGGGTTCGTGTACCAGATCATTCGCCAGCTCGACCAGGTCTCGAAGCGGCGTGGGGAGGGCTTGACGCGCAGGTGGTCGAGCGAGACGACGGGTGCCCGCAGCCGCCTGCCCAGCCGGGTCAGGCGGGCGAAGAACTCCACGTCTTCGCTCATGTAGCGGTCGGAGCGGTAGCCGCCGACGGTGTCGAAAGCGGCGCTGGTGCAGAACTGGGTGACGCCCTGGGCGCCGCCGCGTATCGCCCGGATGCCGCGCCACAGCCCGAAGAGCATCCGGGTCGCCGGCTTCGTCGGTTCGTAGAGGGCGGGGATCGCGCCGCCGACGGTGTCGCGTGCGTCCATCGCCGTGACCACGGCAGTGATGCCGTCCGCGGGGAAGTCGACGTCGGCGTCGATGAAGATCAGGTATTTGCCCTTCGCCTGGGCAGCTCCGCTGTTGCGGGCGTGTCCGATGCCGCGCACTGGTTCGGTGATGACGCCGGCGCCCAGTTGCGCCGCGGTGGCGGCGGTGGCGTCGTCGCTGGCGTTGTCGACAACGAGAACTTCGGCGGTCCGGCCGCTGACCTGTTCCCAACGGGCCACAGAGGTAAGAACGGTGGGGAGGTACCTGGGGAGGTACTTCTCCTCGTTGTAGGCGGGGATGACTACCGAGATCACCGGCTCGATCATGTGTGGCCCTCCGACGGAGCTGGGGTGTTTGCGGAGCTGAGGGATCGCGCAAGGCGCCGTCGCCACAGCGTCTGGTCACGGCCCTCGCCGCGGCTCGCGTAGTACCAGCCGCGGACGCACTGCACGGTGATCAGGCGGGACAGCAGGGCGGTGTCGACGGGGCGCCCGTATCCCGACAGCAGCGGTTGCCGGTCAGCGTCGGTCCAGGCGTCGGTGGTGACGGCTGTCTGTGCGACATCCCATTCGGGGACGGCGGGCCCGATCTCCTCGAAGTCGATGACGGCCAGTCCCTGCACGCCGTAGATCCAGTGGGCGACCACGTTGCACAGGTGCAGGTCGCCGTGGCAGAGCACCGCCGGCCGTTCCACGACGAGACTGCTCGCGTCGACGAAGGCACCGGCTACCGAAAGTCGCATCGGTGCGGGGAGCCGCGCGGCGAGCGTCGTCAGGCGCTGCCCGAGGGGCGGCGCGGCCACCGCCGATCGGTACAGGGGGAGCTGGTGGAAGGCCGCCAGCAGTTCCCCCGCACTGGCCAGGGCCTTGGCCCGCGAAACCTGGCCCTGCTGTACAGCGTCGTGCAGCAGGTGATCGCCCAGGTCCTCGGTGATGAGCGCGATGGCATCCGTGTCGGGGACTGCGCCCCACCCGGCAACGGCGGGGACATAGAACGGGGTGGGCATAGCGGTGAGGTGCTGAAGGGCCTCGTGTTCTCGCTTCGCCCTCTGGTGTGCACGGCTCCGGTACAGCTTGATGATCCAGCTGCGAGACGGTGGCGCATCTGTGGCGACGCGGTAGACGGCGGACCTCGCGTTGTTCGTGAGCCTCTGTACGCGGTCCGGCTGTGTGTCGAGAAGCGTGCGGCACGCGTCATACACAGTCGGCGGTGGAAGCACCGTACTCATGCGGCCCCCTGGAATCGGGGGGCGTCGATGCTCTGGTCGCCTAGCTGGTCGACGGTGCGCAGGGTGCGGGCCAGCACCGATCTGTAGAGCCGTACGTCGCTGGTGGGTGGGCAGTCGGCGAGCCAGGGCTTGGCGCCTCCCACGAAGTGCAGGACGGCCGTGTCCGTCGCATACGGCGGACGACTGGTGTAGCGGCGTGGCCAGTCGCTGCGTTCCAGGAAACGCGCGAGTTCGAACCGGTTGTAGCGGGCGTCGACCGGCACGACAGCACTTGCGTCGGCCGTCATCGCCCAGAGGTTCAAGGCGTCCTGGTCGTTGTGAAAGATGTACTGCGCGCCCGTCCGCAGCGCGGAGCGCACCCCACGGCGGATGACGGGCAAGGCGCTCGTCGTGGTCCACCACATGCCGGCGTTGTAGTACGGCAGCCCGCGCAACTCCGGCCGGTCAGCGACCAGGCCCGGCAATGCCTGCCCTCGGTAACCGATCCGTGGGTTGAACTCGTCGAGGGCCAACCCGAGCTGACCCTCGCGGAGGTGATTGAGGGGCGGGGCCGGATCGTCGAGGACGAGGGTGTCAGCGTCGACGTAGATCAGGTACGGCCGCTCCACGAAGGCAGCCGTGAAGGCGAACCGCAGGTAGGACGTGACGCTGATGTAGTCGGTGTCGGTCATGACAGCACTACGCGGCGGCCGAGCCCACTGCAGTCGGAAGGACCCGAATCCGGCCTTGCGGACGACATCCGCGAGCGTGGCTGCATGCTGCCGCGTCAGGTCCAGCGTCAGGACCCGGACGGCGGCCTGCCGACGTTCGGCCGGCTGGAGGGTCTCGGCGAGTGAGCTGACGGTGACCAGAGCAGGCAGGAGATATTGCTCGTCGATGCAGAAGCCGTACGCGAGCACCGTCACCCACCCATCCCGTGCTGATTGATCTCTTCGAGGGCGCGGAGCATTACGTCGTCGGGGCTCAGGTCGGCGTCGACCTGCACGACGCGCTTGGCGACCGGCTCGGCGAAGTGGCCGTAGAAGTGCGTGGCGAAGTCCTCGGCGTAGTAGAGCGACGGCACTTCAGGACGTGACTGAGCCCGGCGGGTGAGTTGCTCAGGCGACGCGATGAGCAGCAGGGTCAGGTCGGGAACCACCACGGCTCCGGCCGAACAACGAGCCTCGACCAGGGACCGGGCTGGAGCTTCCGCATCAAGGCCCTGGAGACGGCCGACGGCGCGTAGGTGCGCGAGTGTGGTGTCGACACTGCGATCCATGATCACCATGCCGGTGCGATGCACCGCTTCGGCGGCGAGGCGCAGCCGCTCCTCCTCAACCGCAAGGTGCACGTGCAGGGCTTGGAGGAGTTCGTCTTCGCTGCGGGCGAGCGGCCTGCCCAGCAGCGCAGGGTCTTTGGCCACGTGCTGATAGCAGCCGACCGTCTCAGTCGCCAGGCGCTGCCCGAGGCTCGTGGCGAGGGTGGTCTTGCCGCTGTTGCTCACTCCCTCGATGGCGACGATCACAGAACGGCTCCTTCCGCGGCCGCTGCCCTTGAGGGGGCGGGAGCCGCAGTGGGTTGGAAGGCATCGAGCCAGGCTGCGGCAATCTCGGTGCGCGTCTGTTGCGGTACCTCGTACATGCCGGGCTCGTGCGGAAGGGTGACCAGCAGGGCCGTGGCCGCGATGATCTCAGCCTTGATCACGTGGATGGCGGGGCCGATCGCCGACGTGTGGAGGAAGTTCACGGCGTTACCGCTGCCGAGCAGGCTGAACGAGCGGCCGTCGCGCGTGTACCGGGCGATGCCGGGGACTACGTCTTCCCGCGCGAACCCGCTTCGGGGGCTCGCGAGGCCGGCCAGGTCGAACTCGTCGTCAGCCGATGTGGCTCCGGCCAGGTACGCGCCATCGCGCAGCCAGGCCAGCTCCTCCATGCCGATCGCCCGGTTTCCCGTTGCGCTGAACACCAGTTCGGTGCGAGCCAAGGAGTCATGGAGGGCGGCGCGGCCGTAGCCCGTCGCGACGGCTTGGGCCTGGCGGATGGGGTCGCGGTCGTACACCGTGACGCGGACGTGCCGGGCGTGCAGTGCGGCGGCGATCCCTGCGCCGATCTTGCCGAAGCCGAGCACCGTGGCGTTGCGGCCGGGCATCACCTCGCCCAGGCGGCGCAGCAGGGTCTCCACCGAGAAGACGATTGCTTCGCCGACGAGTCGGTCCTCGGGTTCCTTCAGCGGGCTGCGGGCCACGCTGTAGACGGGGCAGGGCAGTTCCGGTAGCGCGAGGTAGCGGCGCAGTCCATTTTCCGTGTCTTCGACGACGCCCCGGATAAGGCCCGGAAGTGTCTGGCAGACCTCGGCGAGAGCGGGGGCGAAGTAGCCACCGATGTCCGCGAGAACCATCGGCCGGCCGTCGGCCCGGTCCTGGAGGTAGGGCGCAAGCCACTCAGGGTCCGCGAAGCGGCCACGGTCCACCGGATCGAGGCGGTAGGTCTCGGACATGAGGTCTTGCGTGCGCCGGTCGGCTGACTTCGGCTTGGGCAGCACGGCACGGACCTCGGCGACCTGTCCGAGCGCGGGGAGGAAGTTCATCTGGCCGGGCAACAGGTGCGTGACGACGAGGCTGGCGGCCTCACTGCGGGGCAGCGTGGAGGCGAATTCCGCGAAGAACGCGTCAGCCGCGACCGAGGGCGGTCGGAGCACGGATTTGACCGCGGGGGGAGGCGACGAGGACTCGGCGACGGAGGTGGACAAGGAACTTCCTCCTGCTTGTGGTTTGGACGTTCAGGCGGGGTGTGGGGAGGGGCCGGTAGGAAGGCACCCCTCCCCACACGTTTCGTCCGGCACCGGCCCCTGTGCGGGCCCGGTTGCCGGGTGGTGCACCCGACCCATCGCCGACGGCGGGGCGGGCCGTCTGATCACGCGCACGAAACGAGGTCGTTTAGGTCGACGACGGTGACGCCTCGCAGCTCGCGCACGAGCTGCGAGGCCAGGAACCATGGGGTCAACCGTCGCTGCCTGTACGGCAGCGGGGTTCGTGCCGACTCGTTGTCGAACTCCACGGGCTCGGGGCGTCCGTCGGGACCGGTGCGGTAGAGCGTCCCGATCACTCCGTGCAGCCGAGGCACCCTGGCCCGGAGCGCGACGGCTCCGGCCCGCACGAGGTGTCCGCACTGCCCGACTGCAGCCTTCGCGTGCTCCAGACACAGAGGCGGCTGAGCCGTAAGGTGTCCCTCCCAGCCGTCCGTGGACCTATCGTCGTGCTGCGCGGCTAGGAACAGGTATCCCAGCTCGGTGCGGCTGGGCTGCTGCATGCACACTTGGCACCGCAGATCTTCCATGCACTCCCGCTGCCGCGAAGGGTGCACGTCCCGCCACCGTGGTCTCCCGACGATGTCGTTGCCGCAGCGGGTCTGGGAGCACCGTGCCCAGAGCACGCCTCTGTCGTCTCGATCGCCCGGTCCTTCGTTCAGGTAGAGCAGACCCTTGCCACCGGGCCGCAGGCTCAGGTTCGACAGCGAGTCGGCCTCTTCTCCTTGGCGGGCTGTGATGTACGGCACGAGGCGACTGGGGATGGGCATGCCGGTCAGGGAGCTTGCCTCCCTCGACGTAGCGCGCGTCATGAGGCGGTGTCTCCCATCAGGTCGAGAATCGCGAGGATGGCCAGGGCGAACCGTCGGAGGTGGCCCGGTGCGTCATCGGGGTGGGGGTGCTCGGCGCTCAGGTAGATCAGGCGCCGCATCTCATCGACCGGGTACGGCCGCACGAGGTACGGAACGATCTCCACGAACGTGGTGGTCGCCTCCCGGAAGCGCGCGGCGATGGCAGCGACCAGATGCGGGACAGGGTGGGCGTACTCGCCAAGTACGGCCTCCAGGTCCTCGTACAGCTGCTCGTCGATCGCCTCGCTGGCGAGCAAGCGGCGAAGACCGAAAAGGACCACACCCAGGGTCTCGTGGTCGTTGGAGGTTCGCGGGCGTAGCAACCGCACGGCGACATCAGCCGACACTGCGACCATCACGAGCTCCCATCGGGGATCGCGAGGGAGCACCACGTCATGGTGCCGTCGGCGCTCACGCCCCACTCCTTCGCGAGGGCGGCGACGAGGAAGAGGCCGCGGCCGTTCTCGTCGGCCACGCCGGCGGAACGCAGCCGGGCCGGAGTCGGGGTGCCGTCGGTCACTTCGATGCGCAGTTCATAGGCGGAGCGCCGCACCCGCAGCCCGACCGGTTGTCCCTTGCCGTGCTTGATGGCGTTGGTGACCAACTCGGAGACGGCGAGCGTGGCGTCGTCGGTCAGCGTGGTCAGATCCCAGTAGTGCAGCTGGGCCTTGGTGATCCGTCTCATCTGCCCAATGCGGTGCTCAGCCGGGAGGAAGTCGACCTCGAAGCCGCCCTCGCCCGCCTGGTCCCAGGCTGCCGCGACAGACGTGGGGGACGTCATCGCTCCTGCGGCGAGCGTCTGGGCTCGGTCCGTCATCATCCCGCCTCCGAGAGCATGCGTGTACGGGCGGAGATGGGGGCGGGCGCGAACCCTCGCAGCATGGGAAACAGGGGCTGTCCAAGGGCGCGCCAGAAGAGCCGATCGCCAGTGAAGGCACGACGCGCATGAAGCCAGCGTTCGTTGTCCAGCAGGTATCCCTGACCGGGAGCCAGGTCGAGACGCACCTGGTGACGTCCGGCTGCCGCCCGCAGTCGCGGGAGGTAGGGCTGAACGATCGGGTTCCAGCGCGCCAGCCCGTCAAACCGCAGGCGCACGGACACCCTCAGATCGTCGTGGACGGTGAACACCTGCGTGGAATGACCGTCTCCGGCGCCGAAGAACGCGGTGCGCGGTTGAGCCAGCGCAACCCCGGCCTCCCTCTCACCACTGAAGAGGTCGGCGTGCACGGCCTGCCCGTCGGTGAGCAGGCATTCCCCACCCGTTTCGGCAGCTTGCCCGCACACGAGAAGCATCAGACGGGGCGGATTGGGGGTGCCGGAGCGTTCGGTGTGCGGGGCAAGCGGGCCGTTGCCAAATCCGGCAAAGCCCGCCCGATGCGCGTGACGGCGGGTGTCGCGAATGGTGGTGAGGCCGTCCGAGTCGCTGTCGCGGTGCGGCACCAGATTCATGATCCGGGTCGCGAAGCCGAGCACGGCAGTGCGCGAAGCGAGACCGTCGACAGTGACCAGGCCCGTGTCCCGCAGCCGCTCTGCGATCTTCTCCTCGACTCCCGGCACAGCCAGGTCGACACGGTTACGCAGGAAGACGTCGGCGTACGGCTGATGAACTCGGCGCATCACGGATCTCCTCGGCTGCGATGGATTGGTCCCACTGTTCGGCGCCGCTGGACCGGGGGTAAAGCGACAGATTGTCGACTCGGGCAATTCGCCCACGCCCAACTCGCGCCACGGGCCGCGTGCTACGTTCCGAACACCCCCGGCCGTACGTGCAATCAGAGGAGAGCGATGGCGTACACGCCCCCCACCTGGCCCGTCTCCGTCAAGGGCGTAGCCGTGGACAGCCACCGACGTGTACTGCTGCTGAAGAACGAACGCGAGGAGTGGGAGCTGCCCGGAGGCCGACTCGAACCCTCCGATGGCACACCTGAGTTGGCAGTAGAGAGGGAGATCGAGGAGGAGACCGGCTGGGCGGTCAAGGCCGGTCCTCTCCTGGACGTGTGGATCTACCAGCCCCTGCCCGTGACCATGCCGGACCGGCGAGTCGTGATCGTCACCTACGGCTGCGCCGTCCTCACCCCGGACAAGACCCCCGTGGTGAGTCACGAGCACAAACAGCTCGGCATGTTCACCGCCGACGAAGTGCCCGGCCTGACCATGCCGGACGGATACAAGCAGTCGATCGCCGCCTGGTACGCACGGATGTGACCGACCATGGACAGCGCGATGGTGGCACGGCGCTCGCAACACGCCCTGTGGCACTGGGCAACCCCGCAGGCCGAGGCCATCCTCGCCACCCGCGATCTCGGGGCCATCCTGCGCTTCCACCGCGCCGTACACGGCATGAACCAGTCCGAACTCGGGCAGCTCCTCGGCTACGACAAGACGTACATCTCGCTCCTCGAACTCGGCAAACGGAGCCTTGACGACATCGGCTCCAGACGCCACATCGCGGAGACCCTGCGTCTGCCTCCGCACATCGTCGGCGTCACCGATCCTGCCGACACCGACCACCGCGCCATGCTCCAGTTCGGCGAGTCCACCGTCCGCCTCGCCGAGATCGCCCGACAGTCCGGGCACGCCTCCGAAGCCGTCGCCGAGCTGTGGCCCCTGGTCGCCCGGCTCGAAGCACGCATGGAGGACGGGCACACGGAACGGGACGTCCTCCACCTCCTGGCCCGCGCCCGTGTCGGCCTCGGCGTCGCCCTGGGCAACGTCCTGCCGGAGGAACGACTGAGCACCGCCGCCCGCTGGACCGCGAAGAGCATCGACATCGCCCGCTACTTCGGCGACCCGGCCTTCACCTCCTACGTGTTGCGCATGCACGGCAACGAACTGCGCAAGGCCCGCCTCCACGGAGCCGCCGTCGACCGTCTGCAGCACGCGGCTGCCATCGCACCGGACCACGGGGCGAAAGCAGCCGTAATTCCGCTGCTCGCTCGTGCGGCCGGCACCCTCCGGAACCAGCCTCTGTTCGACGAGGCGATGCGGGAGACGAACCGGCTCCTCGACGAGACCGAACACACGTCGTTGTTCAACCCCTACGCCCTGCACGAGATCCGACTTCGAGGGCTGATGGCCACTGGCAGAACCGACATCGCCATACAACTGGTCGAGCAGGGCAGTCCTGTACCGACGACCACCGTCGCGCCGCAGTGGCGTGTGATCGAGCTCATCACCGTGGCCCAGGTGCGGCTGGCCGCCGACGACTGCGGCGGCGCCACGCAGTCCCTGCACACCGCCGTCGACGAAGCTGTCCGCCAGCGCCTTCCCCATCAGTTGCAGCGCATCCTGCGCGCAGCGCGCGACCGGTTGCCGGAGATCAGGGAAGTCGCAGACCATGCCCTGGACCGGATTCGGCGAGAGATGGCCGCCTAACTTGATCTCGTCCCAGAGCAGCACCGGCTGGCCTCGATCGCCCGTCTTTAGGAACGTGGTCATGGGCCCATCGCACCGCGCTGCCAAGCCGTCTACCAGGGGAATCCAGAGGGGGAAAAATCTGTCAAGGGGGGAAACCTAGGGGGGAATTGGGGCCATGATTGGATTCCGCTCCCGACAGAGGTCACACTCATGCCAGATCCGTTCGCCGAACTGTTGCTCCGGCTCCGGAAGGACGCAGGCCGGACGCAAGAGCAGCAGGCAGACGCGATCAACGCTGTCTCCGGCCGGGACACCATGACCCGCCGGGAGATCAGCCGCTACGAGTCGTTCGAGAATGTCCCTACGAACCACACACTCGCCCATATCGCGGTGGCCTGCGGCGTCCCCTTCGAAGAACTATTGCGGGAGGCCAAGGCCGCCCGCGCCCGACGGAGGAGGGGGAACGTCCATGAAGAGGAGGACCAGGACGAGGTGAAGCGCCGCACGCTGCTGGGCAGCGCCGCCATCGGCGTAAGCGCGGCTGCCGAGCCCTGGGGGCGGCTCGCCTTCGCGCTCAGCAAGGGCTCCCGCATCGACACACCTTCTGCGGTCGCTCTAGTCAACCGAGCTGCTGACCTGCACGTCCAGGAACTCAATCTCAGCGCCCGCCGCCTGCAAAACACCGTTGAGTCGCACCTTGACGCGATCACCGCCGCCCTGCCTCACGCCGGCGAGCACGAACGGGCTCTCACTATCGCCGCCGGGGAGACCGCCGCCCTTGCCGGATGGGTGGCCTGGGACCTGGGCGAGTACGACAAGGCTGGTGCCTACTACGACGTCACGAGGGAGTGCGCAAAGAACGCAGGGCATCCTCCCCTGAGGGCCTTGGCCCTCACCTACGCCAGCTACGGGGCCCCGACACCGAAGAAGACGCTGGAACTCCTGTCCCAGGCTTCCCAGGATGTGCGCGGCCACGGCAACGCCACGGCCGCAGCCTGGGTCCTCGGAAGGCACGCGGAGGAAGCTGCCGCGGTCGGCGACGAGACAGGGGCGCTGCGTGCGCTTGACCGAGCGCGCTTCGCCTACGACTTCGCGGATCACACCAGTGAGCAGGCGTGGGTCCGCTTTGTGACGCCCTACCGGATGGATTCGTTGGCCCTCTCCGTGTACGGGCAGTTGGGGCGATCCGAACTCACCGCCACGGCCGACACCGCGGTCGACCGCCTCGGGGACGAACTACCGGATGGTGGCGTCGTCGTCCTCGGTGATCTCGCCTCAGCCCTGCTGCGCGGAGGTGACGTCGAACAAGGCGTCTACGTATCACGCCAGTTCACGGCTGCGTCACAAGCCAAGCCCAACACGATGGGCAAGGAACGCGCCGCGAAAATCGCCGCGTGGCTCCCGGACAGTGAGCGGGAACTCGCCCATCACTTGCGGCGGTTCGCGTCCTGAATCGATCCCCTCGTTCGGTACACCGGCGAGCTCAGGAACGAGCGCCGTGGTGCGACACATCGCTCGTCAGTCGCGCGTTGTCTCCTCAACAACCCACGACAGGTACGCCTCCGACCCGCCGGTCACAGGCAGCGTGATCCACTGCGGGACGTCGTACGGGTGCTTCTCGGACAGCCACGCCTCCAGCTGCGGGAGACAGTCGGTCGTCGTCATGTACGAGATACGCCACTCCTGCGCCGTCTCGACCTCGTTCTTCCACCAGTAGACGGCGGTGATCGGCCCGTCGATGTGAACGCCCGCTGCCAACTTGCTCTCAACTGCACCCCGTGCCAGCGCCCTTGCCTGGTCCTCGGTGTCGATGGTCGTCTGCGCGATCACAATCTCGGTGGCCATGCAACTACCTCTCCATCTCGGTGTACCGCGACCCTACCCAGCGCATTGCTCGCCTCTCAGATCGCGGGACCTTCCGGTGTTTCGCTTGGGAAGGTTTGTACTGTGGTCGCGTTGCGGCCATATACCGACGGTTGCCGTGAAGCTGTCTCCTGCACTTCTCGACGAGCCCCCTCCGGGGCCACCTCTCCTGTATCCCGGGTCGCGAGCTTCGTGAATATCTGCTCCGCGCGACTCAGAGTGAGCCGCGTTGCGCCGTACGGTCCCACCGCGTAACCGGTGCGATGGCCGTGCAGATGCAGTTCTGCCACCGCCTGAACCGCGGCATCGACCTGTGGCACGTCGTCCGGCGGGACGAGAGCGTGCAGCTCCTCCGCCCACTCCCAGCCGAGATCGCGGAGCACCGTTCGAGCTTCTTCCTTCTCCCAGCCGCTTCGCGCCACCAACCCATGTCGGGGGTCCACCGAGAAGACCACGTCGGGGTTCGTCATCAATGCGCCATCTCCTCGCCTCGTTCAGCAGGCTCGGCTTCTTCGTGGCCTCCATGGGCTTGTGAGGGCCAGGCTGCGAGCTGAAAGCGCGCCGGACGGTCTTCGTGCCGTCCGACCCGGCATTCGTCGCCGGCTTTGCCGAGGGCCTTGTTCATCCGCGTGAGGAACCGGTCGTACTGCTCGTGCCAGATCACGGTCGAGCCCGCGTCCGCGTACGCATCGGTTCTGGCGAAGGCCAGGGCGGCGATCTCGTACCCAAGGCCCTTGTGTTTCGTCCAGCACGGTGGGATGACGTCCTGCGGCTGCCAGGCATACGTCCAGTTCAGCCAGCGGCACACGGAGTCGAGCCACGTGGGTATCGGCGCGATCAACTCGGCGGACAATGCCCCCAGATCCCACGGAGCGGGGCCGTCGACCACGGACTCCTCCGCGCTCCGCTCCGCGATGTACTCCAAGATCAGTGCTGGTGGCTCGGGGAAGGGCTCGAATTGCACAAGGAGATTCGTCATGCGGCAGCCGCTCCCTCTCGGCCGGCCCACGCCGCGGCGTGAGCCTTGGCCTGGTTCTTCTTCGCCGTGGCCTGCCGTGAGCGCTCCGCCTCATTGGCCGCTCGCAGGTCGCGGACGTGGCCTTCGATCTCGGTCCAGGACTCCCAGGTCCACATGCCGTCGAGACGTGTGACGATGGGCGGGAGGTTGTCCGCGAGGACCAAAGCGTGGCCTTCCGGAAGAGCCCTGATCTCGTCCCCGCGCAGGACCGGCTCCAGTGCCATGTGCGTGGCGGTCGAGTGGCCGCCGCGGTCTCCCCCGGTCGTGGTCTTCGTTGTCCGCTCCCGTTCAACCTGACCGCACAGGTCGGACATGTCCTTGAGGAAGGCCGGGTCCTTGTCCCCGCTGAAGACAACGACGTTGTTGGTGAACGCCGCCAGCTCCTTCGCCGTGTCCTCGCCGAAGCGGGCGCGAGCGGAAGCCCAAGCCTGGAGTCCGTAGATGACCGTGATGCCTCGACCCCGGCCATCGGCGACGCGTTGGCGCAGGCTCGGGATGGGCGCGATGTTCGGGGCCTCGTCCAGGGCGGCGAGGAGGGCCGGGTCGAGTCGTCCGGCCGGGGAGGCGATGGCGTGAGCCTCTGCGAGGTCGAGCAGGTCTTCGGCTATCGCCGTGGTCAGCGGTGCGACGCTGTTCACCTCCGAGTCCTTGCCGAGCAGGTAGATGGTGCCTCCTGCGTCAAGGAACTCGTGGAAGTCCGTAGCGTCCTCTTCGTCTCCCTGGAGAGCGCGGATCACCGACTGGTGCATGAAAGGTTCGAGGGCCGCGTCCAGGGTCGAGGCGGTGTTACCGACGGTGCGGCTGTCCCCGGTGGTGGCAGTGCGGAGCATGTCCGCCCAGCCGGGGCCGGCGCCGGGATGGGCGTTGAGGATGCCAAGAGGGGCGGGGTCCGTGAGCTTGCGGGCCCACTTCAGCACCCAGTCGAGGTTGGCGCCATCGAGGGCGGCGGCGTGGAAGAACGCGGCGAGGATCTTGGATGCCTGTCCCTTGTAGAAGGCGCTGCCCTCGCTGGACTGTGCCGCGGAACCGGGAGTTCGTGAACCCGCGACGAATGCCTTGGCCCTCATCATCGCGACCTCCGTTTCAGACGCGCCGTTGATCGGCGTCCAACGGAACTTCGGGAGGGAGGGTGCGATGTTCTGCGGGTCGAAGACCATGACGGGTCGGCCGTCACGCCGCCGTGCGTCGAGGGTCAGTTCGACCAGGTCGGGCTTGGTCGAGGTGGCCAGGACCGGACCGGCCCAGTTGCGGATGGTCGGAGCGAAGAAGCGCAGAGTCTTTCCGCTGCCCATGGGGCCGATGACCCGGCATGCCTTGTCGGCGCGGGACCACAGCTCAACGCCTTTCGGGCGTTGCGAGGTTCCCAGCGAATAGCCGAAGTCGTAAGGATCAAGGGGGTGGTGCATGACATGCTCCGGAGCGAGGTGGGGCGAGGTGGGGCGAGGAGAGGGCGGATCAACCACCGACGGTGCGGTCCTTCGCGAGATTCACTGCTGACGCACGCGCGGGCTGGTCGTCACCGCGGGTGAGGGAGGGGCGGATCTCCGTGGCTCTCAGGACCGCCTTGGCCGACATCTGGCGCTTCAGCTGCCCCTTGCTTGCGAATCCGGCATTGCGTCGGCCCCGGTTCATCAGGACCCAGACCGTCACCAGGACCACGGCGCACACTACGGTCAGCGCGTACAGGGCCAGGGAGATCCCACTCGGCATGACGTCCACTACTCGGCCTTCCGTGCGACGCGGGCCGCGAGGTACCGCATCCGCCGGCCGCAGAGGCGGGAGAGGGACGCGTCGGGCCCGGCACAGCGCGGCGGTGCCGTGTGGAAAGCGCTGTGCAGGTCCTCGGCGGCTCGCCAGATGTGGGTGACGGCCGTGCGGACGCGGCCCCCGGCGGCGGAGTGGTCGCCGTGGTCCAGCACGGTGGCCAGCGCCTTCGTACGCCGGGCGAGGTCGAGCACTTCGGCGTGCAGCTGGTCGATGTCCTGCCGCACCGCGTGCTCGTCGGCCGGGAGCGTGGTGTGGTCGGTGGTGATGGTCATGACGGGAGCGCGCTCCGAATCTGTGTGGAAGGGGTCGGCGGCGGAGAGGTGGCGGTACCGGCTCATTCGGCGTCCGGCGAGGTGCTGGTCAGGTCGGTCATCGAGCCGGAGGAGAAGCACAGGTGCTGCTCGGCTTCCACCAGGAGGTGTTGCACGCCCGGGTAGATCACCTCACCGACCTTCCACAGGGCGATCCCGCGGCGTAGGCGCATGATGTGCTCCGCCGTCCAGGCCGGCAGGCCCAGCCGCGTCACCGTCGCTTCCGCTTCGGCCTTCTTCTGGCTGTAGATCACGATGGTGTCGGCCATCTTCAGAGCCGCTTGGGTCTCCGGGCTGTCATCGATGTCCGACAGGTGATGGACGATGAAGATGCAGGACAGGCCGTAACCCCGTGCGAACTTGAGGAACTTCTCCAGCAGCGAGGCGAGTTGGGGTGTGCCGAGAATGTGCCAGGCTTCCTCGCAGACGAGGATGCGCTTGCGCTGGGTGTAGCGGCGGCAGCCGGTTTCCGGGTTCGGGCCCAGCTCCCAGGCTCCGGAGTTCGCGTCGACCACGACGCGGTCATGCTGCCCCGGCTCCGTCCCGCATTCGCACAGCGGGCGCAGCCAGACCTCTTCGAGGAAGACGCTGATGACGGCGACGAGGATGGTCATTGCGACGCCGCCGGACGGGACCTTGGTCAGGTCGAAGACGATCATGTCTGCGTCGAGGTCCACGCCGAGACTGGTCGGGCCGTCGAGCATGCCGGTGAGGTCGCCGGTCGCGTCCTGTTCGCTTCCGCAGAGCCGGTCCAGGACGTAGGACGCCTCCAGGCCGTCACCGAGGAGTTCGTCCCGCGTCCGCTGCTTCGCCGTCGCGTCGGACTCCTCCGGGGACCGCAGAGCGGCGGCGACATCAGCCAGTACCGGCGTGCGGCCGAGGTCTCCCGCCCGCTGATGAGCCCTGCGGATCGCGATGCGGAGAGCGGAGCCGGCGAACTCGTCCAGGGCCTTGCCGAGCCCGAGTTCAACGATCGTGCGCACAAGCTCGACTTGCCGCTTGCCCGCGATGGCGGGGTCCATCGGGTTGATGCACGAGGCACCGCGACCGCCACCCGGGGCGAACTTCACCGGGGCCTTGCCGGTCAGCGAGCGGCCGAGCGCGGCCCACTCGCCTTCCTCGCGCTCCTTCTGTTCCTTGGTGTCGAGGACGACCACCTGTCGGCCGAGGCGGATCTGTCGCGCGGTGTACGTCTTGGTCAGGGCCGACTTCCCCCGGCCGGTGTCGCCCATCATGATCATGTTGCCGCCGGGCAGGCCGTCACCGAAGGCGCTGAAGGGGCAGTAGATGAACGCCTTGCCGGAGTAGAGTTCCCGGCCGATGATCGCGCCTGCGGTGCCGAGGGTCGGCGGTGCGATGGGCAGGTACAGGGCCTGGCTGGTGGTCGTCTCGGTGTAGAGGGGACGGCGCACCGTCTCGTACATCGGGGACAGCGGAGTGAGATCAAGCAGGTCAGTCACTTGATGCCTCCGGCGAGAGGGAGGGTCGTGGCGAAGGCGCGAGCGTGTTCGAGGTCGAGCCATTCGATCCGGAGGTGCGCGTTGCGGGCGCGGGAAGCGGTGGTGCGCTTCGTACGCTCCAGTTCCTCGGCACTGCGCGAGGAGATGGTGATGTAGCCGACGACGGCGGAGCCGGCCGCGCCGGAGGAGGCCAGAGCCATGCCCCGTGATCCGGTGGCGTCCGCCGCGATGCGGTCTCGCGGGTCGATGTTCTTGCCGCGCTTACGGTCGCGGTCCATCTCGGCCTGGTTGTTCGTGTCCTCCGCGAGCATGCGCTCCACGGCCTTGTCGTTGGGTTCGAGCTGCTGCGTGATCGAGATCGTGCGGATGACGTCGGGCATTCCGATCAACAGGGGCGACAGGAAGTCGGGGCCAACGGGGGTGGTGGGCCATCCGACGACGGCGGCCGTGGCGTGGTACCAGCTGTCGGTGGAGCCCGCCGCGCGGGTGGCTACGTGGGCGCCGTCGCGGACGTCGACGTTGCGGGGGAAGGCGTGCGCCTGCGGGAGGTCGGTGTCCCAGATGGCGTGGTCCGGGTCGTAGCTGTTGCGGATGAACGCGGTCATCCGGCCTTCGTCCAGGGGTGCGATCACGGAGAGGTCGGCGTCCTCGGCGCGGGACCACAGCTCATCCAGGTACGCGGCCATGGCGGCGGCGACTCCTTCGTCACCGGCTCCGCGGGCGGCACCCTCGGCCGCCAGGTCGCGGGTGAACTTCGCGTGGATGGTGATGTAGTACCGGTGTTCCTCGGCGCTGGTCGACACGGCGTTGGCCAGCACGTCGTACGAGTCCTTCAGCCACTGCGGAGCATCGGCCGTCGCCGCCGACTCGTCGCGCTGCGCGATGAACCGTTGGTGGGCGTAGGGATCGGACTTCATCTGCCGGGCGAGGACCTGGACCCTCTTCACCGGGTGCTCCTCGATGTTGCCGAAGGCGTCGAGGAGTTCGCCCCAGCGCTCCAGCGCGACGACCTGTTCACCGACTTCCTTGCCGCCCAGGCCGGGGGAGGCGATCTCCAGCGTGGCCGTGACGCAACCGGCCTCCGGCTGGAGCACGACGACCGCCTTCTGCCCGCGGACCGTGACCGGCACCAGCGTCATGCCCGCGATGCCCTCCGGCTCCGCCAGTGCGGCATCCGGCGGGGTGCCGTCGCGGCGCACGCCGGCCTCGAAGGCCGGGGACACCCACACGCCACCGGTCCGGCGGAGCGCCTTGCGGTGGTAGCGGTTGATCCGCCACCACCGGTAGAGCGTGCGCCGCTGGGACGTGCCCTTCGGCCGGTACGGGGCGTACACGATGGCGAGGGCGAGCAGGATCGGCAGGACGAGGCATGTCGCGGCGATGGCCGTCACGCCGTTGAAGAGGTAGCCGAACAGGATGCCGGTGACCGCTCCGCCACCGAGAACGACCTGTTCGCCGAGGTCGCGGCGGCCCACCAGCCCCGTAGGGCGGTGCTTTCCGAACTGATACGTACGAGTCGACATGGGACAGTCACTGATCCTTGCTGGGGGTCGGCCGTCCGGGTACCTGGCCGCTCGACGGCCGCGACGGCGGCGGGGGCGTGACCGAGGGACCGGAGCCCGAGGTGGTTCCTGATGCGGAGGAGGGGGAGGCGGGCCGCGGCGTCGGAGAGGAGGACGCCGGGCCGGGAGCCGACGGCGTACTCGGAGCTCCGCCCGTTCCCGGCGGACGGCCGGACGCTGCGTGGCTGCCGGCCGAGGACCAGTCGGGGGATGAGCTGACGACCCGGTCGGAGGTCGCTCCTCCGGGACGAGCGGCGGCTGGTGCACCGGAGGTACCGGCATGATCGTCGTTGCCCTGCCGGCCTTCGGGCTGTTCGGCGCTGCCACGGTTGGCGGCGTCGGAGCCCTGCATGCCGGGGGAACTCGCGGCCTTGTTCTTCACCATGTCGGCGCCGGCCTTGGCCACGAGCGCCCCTGCGGCGACCGGCCCGGCCACGGCCGTTCCGCCACCCATCTTGGCGGCTGCCGCCTTGCCTCCGGCGCCCTTCGCTTTGCCGCCGACCAAGGAGTCCTGCACACGGGCTCCGATCGCGCGGTTCGCGTGCTGGCCGGGACCGTCGATCGCGGCGGCCGGTCCGGAGGACTGGGCGCTCTTACGGTCGTGGTGGAGCTGGGCCATCTCATCGCCAAAGGCGGGCACCCACTTGTAGAGCGTGGCGCTGGAGAAGACGGCGAGCAGGAGAATCAGCGCGCCGACCAGCGTCTTGGAGACCGTGTCGGACATGTTGCCCGAGGTGTCGCTGAGGATCGCGCCGCCGAGGCCGAGCAGGGCGAAGAGCACGGGCTTGCTCAGACCGATCGCGAAGATGGCGCCGAACCACTTCTTGCTCTTGTTCCACAGGTCGCGGTCGACGAGCCCGGCGTTCACGATGGGACCGAGTGCTACGGCCACATAGATGGCCGCGCTGCGGATCAGCAGCTCGACCCACATCAGCAAGGCGCCGATCATCATGATGAGGTTGACGACCAGCAACTGAGCCACGCCCCCCGCGGGGTTCGTTGCCATCGTCCTGAGGATGTTCTCCAGGAACGGCTTGAAGTTTTCGGTCGCGTAGGGCTCGAAGACAGCCGTGACCTCGTCAATGGCCTTCATCAGCAGGGCAATTGCGCCCGGAGTCATCGCGTTGACCACGAACTGCACGAGCAGGAAGCCGGTCGCCTCGGAGACCGCGGTGGTCACGGCGACCCCGCGGACCGCCCGCTTCGCCACCGCGATCAGCCAAAGGGCCACGGTGAGCAGGCTGGAAGCCGCGAAAATGATCGCGTACTGCTTCAGGAAACCCGGCGATGTGAGATCGATCTTCGTCGTGTTCTGGATCAGCTCCAGCATCTTGCGCAGGAACCAGATGTTGGCCTCGGTGAGCTTCTGGAGCAGGAAGCCCAACGGGTCCTTGACGAAGTCGATCGCCGCCTTCGCCTCGCACACCATCGGGATGTAGCAGAAGGGATTGGCGACCGCGGAGGGCACGAACAGGAACCCGATGATCACGTTGACCATGGCCGCGGTCTGAAGACGGCGCCGCCAGCGGCTCGGGACGCCTCGCTCGATGGTCAGCAGGCCGGGGGCATCGTCACGCAGTCGCAGGCGCATTGCCGACACCCCCCACGTCCGCGAAGCTCTCGGCAGGGTCCGCTTCTTGCATCGCAGACGGCGACGGCACGAGCGGTTCGGACGGGGTGACGGCCGTCGTCTTCCAGGTGCTGTCCTCCCACACCAGGTCCACGGTCATCCGGAGGAAGGCGACCTGCGGGCGCTGTGCCTCGTCCTTTCCGGCGACACCGCCCACCGACGCGGTCCACAACTCGATGCTCGCGGCCTGGTCGGAGTAGGAGGTCGAGCGGGTGGCGAGGGCCGCCGTCCGCGTGATCAGTTCGCTTCCATCGGAGGTCTTGCCGTCGGCACCGACTCCGCGGTTCTCCATGACCAGGCGGGCCGTCGAGTCAGTGTCCGAGGTGACCGAGTGCAGCACGCTCCGCGCTGCGGTGGCCGTCAGCATCCGGTGCCGCCAGTCCTCATCGGTGAAGAACCGCGGGTCGCCGTAGAGCATGGTGGCGCTGACAGCGGCGGCATGGGCGCCGCGCTCGTTGCGTCCGTACGGAGCCGGGAAGCCGTCCTGACCAGCCGAACCGCTCAGGACGGGGTCTTCAGCAGCGGACGGTACGTAGTCGGAGAAGTCGCTCGTGACATTGGATGCCTGCCGCGCGTCGATCGGGGCGACCAGGCCGGTCGTGCTCGAACTGTCCTTCAGCTTCCAGTCGTTGGACTCCCAGGTGAGCGTGACCGTCACCGACTGGAAGCCCACCTTCGGTGTCGCGTGCCCGGCCGCGCTGCCGCGAACCGTGGTCGTCCACAGCCGGACCATCGCATCGTGAGCGTCGAAGCCCAGGATGTGAGCCGAGAGGACGCCGGTACGGGTGATGGCCTTCTTGGCGGAGACCTTGGAGTTGTCACCCCGGAGTGCGCTGACCGCTTGACCGGCGGCGTGGTCAGCCTTCTTCGTCGCCGCGCCGACGGTGCCCTTGGCCGCCATGACCGACACGGCGCGGTGTCGAGCGTCCTTGTCCGTGAGGAAGTCGGAACTGCCGCTCACCGTGGTGTAGTTGGCCGCCGCTGCCTTCGCGCCGGCCTCCGTGTGCGGGTAGCCCACGGGGACGCCGTGCACCTCATGCACGTCCCCTCCACCCGTCCTCGGTGCCGAGTGGGCGGGGGCTGATGCGGCGGGAACGGGGGCGGGCGGGCTGCCCGTGGCCAGGCTGACGATCACCCCGGCCGCAGTGACCACCGCTGCCCCGCCAGCGGCGATGCCCCAGAGCTTGGCCGACGGCTTGCGCGCCTCGGCCGCCCTCGCGGAGGAATCGTTCCTCCTTCGGGATCGGGAAGCCATGGATCACACACCCATGCCATACGTGATGGCGAAGATGGTGCCGAAGGAGGCCACGAGGAAGACGCAGGTCAGGCCGCCGACCATCATGCCCTTGCCGCGCGAGCTGTCCATGGTGCTGTGGCCTTCACCGAACCACCCCTTGGACTTGCCGACCCCAGCGAGGAAGGCGCCAGCGCCGACGACGAGGACGACGGCGGCGATGACGCCGAGGATCACCTTCGCCGTGTTGCCGAGCTTCCCGAAGGGGCCCCAGTCCGGCTTAACGCCGGACACGACGTCGGCCCCGGCCGCGAGGGTCGAGTGCAAGGCTGGGTCGGCAGCGGCAGACAGGAAGTTGTGCATGTTCATTTCCTCAGTGATTTGGATTTCGAATGGGATCGGGATTCCCTGGTGGCGGCAGAATTCCGGTTCAGTCGAGCTGCATCGGCGTGCAGTCGTAGGCGTATCGCGAAGCAACCCAGCCGGTTGTGCCCTTGGCCAGCCCCGAACGCGACTTCTGCCCGAGCCGCAGCTTGATCCAGCTCCCCTTCTTGTCGATCTTTCGTCCCCAGTCGCCCTTGTACAAAAGGCCCCGGGACTTGTAGCCGGAACCGGCTCCCGTGCGGAAGTGCACGCCGTTACCGTGGATTTCGTAATAGGCCCTCGGCTTGCACGGCATCTCGGCGGCGCTGGCCGCAGGGGTGGCGGATACCGAGACACCGGCGGTCAGTGACAAGGCCAACACGGCCGAGGCGGCCAGACGCGAGGTGCGGAGATTCATCGAATTCCTTTCGTCAGATGGGTTTTCATGGGCTTGCCGGACCGATGTGCAGAAGGCATCTGCGGCCGTGGTCCAGCCGCCGAGTGGGTTTCTAATGGATCGAGTGGTTGTGGCGAATTGCCTGGCGGTGCGTCAGTCAGGCCTGCTACGTTTAAGTTCCGGCAGCTATCAGGCCACCGGCACATCGTTTCTTCGGCTTACAGAGGCCACATGGTGGTGCTTAGCCGACGTGCCGCATCGCGATAATTTGCGGTTTCCAGTAACTGAGCGGTTTGATTCGGACCTTCGCCCCGGTGTGCGGGGCGTCGATAACCTGGCCGTCTCCGATGTACATGCCAACGTGTTCGGGCCCAGCGCTGCCGGGGACGCTGAACAGCAGGTCACCCGGGGCGAGTTGGGAGACGCTCTTCACAGCGGTCCCGGCGTGGACTTGGTCGTACGTGACCCGGGGCAGGTTCACGCCCGCCGCTGCCCAGGCCATCTTGGTGAGCGACGAGCAGTCGCAGCCGCCCACACCCTCGTACGGCATGACGCAGCTTCCGCCCCACCGGTACCAGGTGCCCAGGGCCGTTTTCGCGGCGGAGATCGCACGAGCGGCGCCCTTGCCGGCCGGGGCGCCCGGACGTACGGCGTCCGCCCATTTCGAGGCCAGTGCACGGATGTTCCGCACGTAGTCGCGGGTCTCGGGGTACGGGGGGACACCGCCGAACTTGATCACCGCGGGGCCGCCCGCGTTGTACGCGGCAAGCATGTTGTCCGTCGAGTCACCCGGCACGCTCTTGACCTCCTTGGCCAAGGTGCAGTCGTACGCGGCCTGTGCTGCGATGGCGTCGGCCGGGTTGCGGATGTCCTTGACCCCGTCCCCGTCACCGTCCTTGCCATGCTGGGCCCAGGTCGCCGGCATGAACTGAGCGATACCGAGGGCGCCAACAGGCGACTTCGCGCCGGAGTCGAACTTGCTCTCGGTGTAGAGCTGAGCCGCCAGGAGCGAGGCCGTGACCTGCGGACACTCGCCCGCGTGCTTGTTGATGAGTTCACGGACCCAGCCAGGAACGGGCGCGTCCGTTGTGATGCCGCCGCCAGGTCCTGTCTCCTGCGCGGAGGCGCTATCGGCCCCGCCAAACGTGGTCAGCAGGGCGACACCCGAGACGACCGCGGCCGTGAAGAGTCCCAGGCCAGCCTGTATGCCCTTGTTCATCGCAGCCCCGTCACGCCCACGGCAACGCGGTGACCCGCCAGCCCTTGGAGGTGTGCTCCAGGCGGAGCGCGAGCTGTTCGCTGCTGCGGCGCGCGTGCCCGGACTTCGGGGTCGTCGTGAGGGTGTAGCCCACTCGAACGAGAGCGGAGGACGCAGTCACGGCAGGAGCACCGTCGGGGACCACAGCCGAGGTGATCTTGACCGTCTGGCGAGCCTTCTCGGCCCGCAGCGCGGCCCACGCGGCGTCCTGACTCGGCCGCTTCTGGCCGAGGATGCCCACCAGTTCACCTGCTGCGAGCCGGGCCGCCCGAGCGCCAGCATCGGCGAACGAGCTGTCCTTGCCGTCGCGTGCGTCGTGCTCGGCGTAGGCCGTGGTGAACGCCTGTGCTGTGTGCTCAATGTCCTTCGGCAAGGCGGAACTTGGCGGTGGTGCAGGGCTTGCCGTGCTCGGTGAGGTCGTATCGGTGATGCCCACCGAGACGGAGTGCGGTTGTGCGGTCGTGGTCTTGGACGGGCCGCTGGCCGAGCTGGAGCAGCCGGTCGACAGGACAGCCAGAGAACCGACTATCCCTATTGCGGCGGATATATGCATGAAATGGGCTGATAGGGGCATGCGGGAACCACAACCTTGGTGCATGGGTTTTCGAGAGATCGGGTGGCGCGGCCCCGCGGGGGCTGGGTACCGCGCCACCCCTTCGCAGGAAGAGGGGGAACTCCTCCTGCGGGCTTTACCGGCGACAGCCGGAGAATTCGAGGATCAGGCAGGAGCCTTGTGGCCCCTGCCCGCCGTGCTTTTCATTTACGGGAGAGTTCGACCGCGTTTTGTGTCGGCATCGAATTCCATATTCACGCTCAACCTGCGGCATCGTACGTGGCGGCTGGGTTTCAGTGCGCGTTACTCATATCAAGGTCATCAACCCCTTGCTTGATTAGGGGGGGGGAGATCGGCAAGAGATCTCCATCGGCCGGGAAGTGCCTTGTGGTGTTGGCCGTGCCTGAATCCTCGCAGGGGTTCGCGGACAACTCGAATCAGCAAAAAAGTCGGAACCTAATTCCAGGAATTAGGTTCCGACTTCTGTGACGGGGAGGATATTTCAGACGGTCTGGTCGTCCCCTAGACGCCCAATGCCCCCGTATCCCCTAGCTGTGGTCGTGCTGCGCCGATGTTCGGCTTTCCTCGCATGCTCGGGGCAGCGTCTGCCCCATGGTGAGTTCGAGGCAGCGAGGGGCAGGGCCCGGGAGGCGGGCTTTCGGGGTGTGGGGACCACCTCCGAGCAGGGGAGCGCAACCATGAAGAGGGGGAGGGGTGAGCAGTTCAGTTCGGACTTTCTACTCGTCAGTAACCACTACTGAGCTGGTAGAGAGGAATTCGCCAGGACGCGCCAGGGTGCGCCGTCTAGCCCGCTGGCCTCCTCGCCGGGTGGGATGTTCCATCAGCGCATCCCAACAGCGAAGCCACGGAGGACACTCATGCCCGGCCGGTGCGAGCACCAGCGCATCGCGCGCCCCAGCTCGAAATCCGCGCTTACGGCGCCTCCCGCTCGTGCTTCGGGCAGTGTCCCCGGCCCGTCAGCTTGGGGCACCCGGGGATGGTGCAGGGGGTACGGGGTTTCCGTGGCATGGGGGATCGCCTCCTATCGGACGGGTTCACAAACTGTCCGCATTGAGGCTTTTGGGAAAGTTCATTCAGACTGGGGTCGCGGATTCGTTACCGGAGGTGGCACTGAGTGCCGCGAACCCTCCCTAATCGTGGCACTCGGGGATATCGTCCTTGCTGCTCGGAGGGAGGCCGGCGCGATGTCCGGGTATCACCATGGTCCGAATCCAATGGTGGAGTAGGGGTCTTGATGGAGAGGCAACAGATGGTGCCCGAGCCCGGCAACCCGGTGCTGGACACCCGCGTTCACCCCAAGCGCGGCGACATAGTTCGAACTCGACTGCGGCAGCCTGCACTTGGCCATGCAGCGGGTGCCGCGAGGCTCGACGCACTGGTAACCGCAGCCACCAGAGCCGGGACCGCGTGATGGATGAGCCGCTGATCACTGGACCCGTTGCTGACGTGTAATCCAGGATCTCGGGCCTACCAACGGCATCGCGGTGGACGGGTCGCCCGACACCCGCGCTACGGCCGCTATGGATCGCACAGGGTCTTGAGGAACTTGAGGGAGAGCCCGCCCATGGAGATCGACCACAACACCCCCGCGTTGGACATCCGCATTGGCGGGTTCCGCGTGACCATGCAGCGTGTCCCTGTGAAGTTCCTGACGCTGGTGTCTGTTGTCGCATGCTCGGGGTTCACAGCGTGGATCACGAGCCGATGACCCCCCACGGTGGGGGCCCCACGGTGGGGATTACGGCATCTCAGCGCATCGTGTGGGCTGGCCTTTCGGCTGGCTGCCGGAGTCAACCCGGCGGTTCTACATGCGACTTGATGGAGGACAACGATGGAGACCAACCAGAGCGTGCCTGTACTAGACGTCCGCGTTGGCGGATTCCGCATGACCGTTCAGCGCGTTCCAGTGCGGCTCTTGATGGCTCTGGTCACTCTTGGTGGATCAGCGTTAACGGCGTGGATCACCACGCGATGACCAGATGCCTTATGCGGAGACTGGCCTGAATTCCGTTGCCGTCTTGAACTGGTGGCGTCTAGAGATGCAGCGAGGCTAGAACGTCGTGCGGCGCAGGTGCTCGATCGCAACGCCGAGCCAAGGCGCCCAAGGGCCGGTGAGGAGCAGCGGCGCGCACACGGTGTACGAGAGCACTACGTCGGGCTGTCCCGCCGTGACCCCGGACAGGAGGGCGTGGTCGAACGGCAACCAGCTCGGCGCCCCGGACGGCCTGAGCCGTACTCCGGTGGAGGTCAGTACCACCCGAGCCACGGTGTGATCGCGCCACTGCGGCTCAGCGGCAGCCTCCGCCTCCCGGCGCCGCCGGGCATCGAGACGGTGGTTGGGCACCCAGCGTTGGCCGAAGGTCGGGTGGTTCTCGAAGTAGCCGGCCGGTCGCGGGTAGACGATGTCGGTTCCGTAGAACCGGGCGACCGAGCACGTCAAGTCCGCAAGGGCGATCTCCCCGTCCGCAAGGGGGAGGTCGTCCACCTGGACCGGTGCAAGTTCGCCACCGTTCTGGAGGTGGAGCGCGAGCGCGGAAGCTGCTTGCACGGCATCGAGTCGGGCGGCGTCCTCCGCTCGGCCTTGTCGGCGTCGCCACATGCTCTTTCCTTCCTGATTATGCGGACCGTCCACGGCCTCTACGGGGTGAAACCGCAGAGGCCGTAGGCACCTATGAGATGAGATCACCAGAGGGCGCTGGAGGCAGCGGCGGGTGTCTTCGCGGCCTCGTCCTCCTCTTCCTTCAGCCGGGCTAGGAGTAGGCCCAAGCGGTCGTTGCTGATCGGCTGGTGTGCGCGGACGGCCTCCTTCACGGCGTCACGACTGATTCGTCCGGCCGCCTCGGAAGCAGCCCGTGCGATAGGCAGCAGCTCCGCCAGCCACTCGTCGTCGGCCTCCCGGTCCTGTGGGAACTCGGCACCGTCCGGGACGGGTGATTGTTCGCCGTCCGCACGGGCGGGGACCGTCGCCGGGACGGAGGGCTCGGTCGCCGCCGAGGGTGCCGTCGCCGCCCCGCGGTCCGCGAGGTCGACGGACGGTCCGTCCGAGTCGTACGGGACGCCGTCCGCGCCGTCCGCATCTGCGGACGCACCTGTGCTGTGCTCGTCTGCAAGGGACTCGTCGGCTCGGTCAGCCCCGTGTTTCTGCAGGTCCACGGGGGTACCAGCAGGGCTTTCCGTTGCGGACGGACGGGCGGCAAGGCTCGGTGACTCGGCCGTCGTCGTTGTCTCCAGCGGATGAGGCTCCGGCTGGGCCGCGATCCTTTCGAGCGGCTGAACCTCTTGGCGGACCGGTCCGGGACCGTTGTCTGCGCCGTCCGGGACCGACAATTCGGCGGTCCGCGCCATCAGGATGTAGAGGTGCACGGAGCCCGCCAGCGCAAGCGGCGCGAGCGTCGACAGCACTCCGACGACGCTGTCAGCGAGATGCAGCGCGGACCGTCCGGCCTGTGGACCGTGGTTCAGCGTGATGGCGTGAAGGGCGTTGGCGCCGAGACTCGCTCCGGTGGCCGCGAGGAAGAGAAACCAGGCGTAAAGACGAGCGCCGAAGCGCTGGTGTCGAAGGAGCACGATCGCTCGGACGCCGTACGCAATGAACCCGTCGATGAACACCGGAAACAGGTAGCTCAGGGTTTCCCGGGCGTGGATCGCGATGGCGATCTGCCGTAGTGCGTCGTAGGAGAACGCGAAGCCGGCCGCGCCGAGCAGGATGATCGCGGAGCGGTCCCAGGCCGTCATACCGCGAAGGCTGTAGAGCCCCTGCGATGCGGTCGCCGTCGCCTGTATGTGCGCGCGAGACATCAGAGATTGCCTCCGTCGCGCGGGTCGATGGACGGCCAGGCCGGGGTCTGGGACAGCAACTGCCCGAGCTGTTCCAGCGACGTCACCTCGTGCACATGCTGGCTCGGGCAGCTCACGCACGAAACCCGCAGCAGGATGCGCTCCGTGCCTCCCTGGTCGGTGTAGTACAGCTCCAGGTGCTGGCCCCCGACGGTGTCGAGCGAGGCGAAGGCTTGCAGGTGTTCTTCGAAGGAGAGGAGACCCAGGACCTCCCAGTCGAGGGTGACCGCCTCGTCGCCCAGGAGGCGGCGCGCGTACTTCGAGGCTGCAGCGACGGACCTCGGTCCCCAGGTGCGGAAGGCGTTCTCCCTCGCGGCCGTGCGCCGCTCCTCGGCGGTCGTGAGGTGCTTGGCCGCAGCGAACATGATTGGGTGACTCATCGGAGGGCCTTCCAGGGAGTTGCAGGTGCGGATCGTGTCGCCGTCGCCGGATTCGTTGGCGAGGCGGAGGAGAACGTCGGCGTGGCACGGCACGTCGAGGGGGCAGGTGCACATCAGGTCGCGACCGCGCAGGGCGCGGGCGAACCGGGCGGCGTAGCAGCGGCCTACCGGGCCGCGGAGCGTGGCGGCAAAGAGATCCACGGCCTCGGCCGCGTCCATCGGCGGGCCGAGGGGAGAAGGAGCGCGGTCTCCCGCCTTGAACGGGTTCGCGAACCGGCTGTGGGGGCCGACGTATACACAGGCTATGGACAAAGCTGTGGCGTCTCGGGACGCTCCGCGAAGACGGACGGGCATCAGGCCGCCCTCCCGCCACGCCGCCGGTCGGCGCCGATCATCGGCACGAGACTGGTCACCATCTCGGCCAGGCGGCTCGCCACCCGAGCCCCGATGAAGTCGGTCAGGTCCGGCCCGTTGTCGTCGCGGGCCGGCAAGTTGGACGTGATGATCGTCGGCAAGCAGTGGTTGTACCTGTAGTTGATGAGCCGGTACGTCACCTCCTCGGTCCACTCCGAGGTTTTCGCCGTACCGAGGTCATCGAGCAACAGGTACTGCACCTCGCCGAGCTTCCGCAGCTCCCGTTCCGCCGCACCCATGACCTGTGAGGGGCGCAGGTTGCCGTACATGTCCGCCGAGTTGACGGCGATCAGCTCGAACCGGTCCGGGCCGCCGGCCGCGATCCGCCGAAGGGCTCCGTAGGCCTGGTGGGTCTTGCCCGTGCCCGTGAGGCCGGTGAGGAGGAGAGCGCCAGCGCCAGCGTTGTCCGCGAGAGCGCGATCAGCCCACGCGGTGACCTCCGGGATCGTCGCTTCAGCGTCGCTGAACCGGGGAGGGGTCGCGGTCCGCCACCGGTTCAGCGCGTACTCGGCGCGAGCACGGCGGTGCCACTCGCGGTCCCCCGGGTTTTCTTCCGGTGATTCGTCAGCAGGGCTGTCGGACACCTGAATTCCTTTCGCGGCGAGTATTCGTTCCAGGCGGCGCATTGACCTGGCGCTGCCTGCGCGTTCCGGCTCTGCCATGATCAAAATCCGTTCTGGTAAGCGCTGGGTTCGGCTGTGTTCTGAAATGGCGCCCAGCCCCGGGGGCGCTGACGCAAGGGAACGACGTTTCCTTGGGACGTTTCTGCGGGGGCGTATGACGGGAGGTCCGCCCAGATCCGGAGCAGGTAGCGAGCCGACTGTGGAGGCCGGTCGGCATTCCATCGTCGCGCGATCATCTCGACGAGCCGGTCATTCCCCCAACGGGCCGCGAGAGCTGTTACCCGATCCCATTCCGATTCGGTCAGCCGCCAGCCGACGAGCATTTCGGCATTAGTTATGGCTGTTACCAGGTCCTTGGCGCCATCGGGAACCTTTACCGACTCCTGATGGGTTGCTCGGTTCTCCCTGCTTGACCCCGGCAAGCTAGCTTGCTTTTTGGTGGTGGTAATACTCCCTACGGGAGTATTACCACCACGTGCGCGCGAGGAAGGAACTTCCCAGTCTCGGTGCAGGGACTTCCCACTTGAAGCCATCGAGACGGAGTTCTGAGAAGAAGTTTCGTGGAACCCTGTTCCCTCTTGTGATGCTTCGGAAGGCGAAGGTGGAAGTTCTGTCTCTGAATCGGCCGGAGCCTCGGTTCCCTCGTTAAACAGGAGTATTGAGTAGGTGTTGGGGTTCGAGGCGCCCCCTCCGCGCTCACGGCTTAGTTCGCCGAGCGTCGTCAACTCCCCGATGCACTTCGTTATCGAGCGCGCGGTGAGTTGGGTGAGGCCGGATATCTCCTCCAGGGTCAGGGTGGCCCTGCCCTTGTCGTCGGCCTCGCGGGCGAGTGCGAGCATGACGAGACGCGAGCCTCTGCATGACTTGGACTGTGACCAAACCAGTTCGGTCGCTATGTCGCTCATCAGCAACTCCCGCCAGCTATCGCTATGCGGCGGACGAGGGCAAGGCCAAAAGAGTGATCATCTTCCGGGATGTACCCGGTCTGATGCGGTTCGGGAGTGAGGTACAACGTTCCGGTGGGGATGTAGAAATCATGGGCACGGCGCCAGTCGGCGGAATCACCGAAATTGCGCCTGATCATGTGTGCCACTCTTTCTTCTGTTCGCCGGTCGATAAGCATGCGGTAGAAGTCCGATTCGAAGAGGTGGGTAACAGACCGGCGCTCTGGATAAACGCGGGCAAGGACTGCCGTGGGAGCTATTTCGCGGATCGCCGCACTGAGATTTGCGCACGCCGAAGCAGCGGGTTGGTTCTGAGGCATGGGGGAGAACTCCCGTAATCGCAAGGCTTGCCTTGCGGGAAGATGCGTTTCCTCGCGGAGGTGCGTCAGGCAGCGTCAGCGCTGCCAGCAGGCAAGGTTGCGGCCGGCTTGGAATCGGACTTCTTCCGGTGGCGTCGCGCGAGTTTCAACAGATACTCGTGCGTAACTCCGAGTCCCCGTGCGACAGCGGCAGGTTCCAATGACGGGTCTGTCGCGAAACGAGCAATGACCGTGTCCCGCTCTACCTTGCTCAGTGCTGCGGTGCACCCCTGAAGGGCACCTTGGATGGCGTCTTCGTTCACTCGCTGCTGCCACGCGGCGCGCAGTGCAGAACGCTCCGAAGCCAGAAGGCCAGCTCGAATACCGAACTCGTCGTCATCCCTCAGCGATTCGACCAGGCAGCGGGCAGCCACAGCCAGCGGGCACGATGCACAGAGATTGCGCGGCCGGTTGAGGGCCGCGCCCAGCCTGTGCTTCACGAGGTCCGGATCTTCGCGGGGCCCGTCCCCGGGTGGAACGAATATGTCGATGTCTTGGTTGGAACACCTGGCGTCTTCCGCCCAGTGCTTTCCGGGGGCCTTCTTCGACTCTTCTATGAGAGGCGACCAATCCCCCTGATATGCAGCCTCGATGAGACTGTATATGGCAGTGCTCATTTGTGTCTCACGATGTTCACGGCGCCGTGCGTTGTGCGCACACGAGCGCAAGAGGAGATCAGAAGCGCTTACGCGAGCGCTTAGAGGGCTGAAGCGACATCAACGCCGACTCGCTGTCTTTTTCAGACGCTGTGCCCGGGTTGACGAAATGCATGTCGGAAATAGCGCGGAGGTCTTCTTCTGCGAACTGCACGAACTTTCCGAACTTTCGATGGGGCAGCGTCGAGATGCGCTCACGCAGCCACTTCTCCGGAATGTTCAGCCGTTCAGCCGCTTCGCTGTATCCGATGTGCAGACGCTTATCGCGAGGTTCTGACGGCCGGTTGCTCAGCAGCGCATCGAGGCCGCCGGCCTGGGCCAGCAGGTTCACCACGGCGGCGAGCCCCTGCAATTCGATGGGCCCGATGGAGGCCGGGCCCGCGTTCGCCGATGCCACGGCCGACATCACGCTTCCAGCCCGCGCAGTTGAGCGGTCCGAAGGTCGAAGGCGTGGCCGCCCGAGGCTGCCCATCCGGCCTGGGGGAACGAGCGGATGATCCATCGCGCGATCGTGAGCGCCTTCGCTCGGGGTACCCGAAGGGCGTGTCCGCGTTCGTTCACGGCGGTTAGCCCCAGGTGGGGCCACAGGGTCCGGGGGCCCTGGAGGCGAACCTGTACGACGGCCGCCTCGGGCAGCATGGACGTCAGCTGTGCAGCCAGCCGCTCAGCCGGTACGGAAGCGATCTCCGGCTTCGGGTTGCAGTCCGCGGTAGGGGACATGCGACACTCCTCTATGTGGTACGCCGCTCCGTAGTGCCGTGCGAAAGGACACGGAGTGGCTGTGCGAGTGATCTTGAGCCCCTGTTAGGGGCAGCGGATCACGAGCTGTCTGGCGTCCGAGAGGTGCGAACTCTCGGGCGCCGATGGCGTTTTGAGGGGAAGGGACATGCGCAAGTCGTGCGCGGCTTCTCCTCTCCACCGGGCCGGTCCCCGTGGGAGCTGGCAGGTGGGCGAAGGCGGAGAGGGGTGCGAACCCTCTCGTTTTTCGCTAAACTGAAGCTATCTTGGTTCCTCCAGAAAGTCAACAGACCGGCGTTTCTCCGGTTCATCCAAAAAACGAGGTCCGATGCCAGCTCGCCGCTTCGATAGAGCCCGTGTGCGCGCGGTACGTCGAGCCGCCGACGTCTCGCAGGCCGACGTGGGATCTGCCCTGGGTGCCGCGGACTCGACGGTCGCGGGATGGGAGTCGGGCGCAAGCGTGCCGGATCAAGAGAAGCTGCCCGCCCTCGCCAGGGTGCTCAAGCAGCCGTTGGGCGAGCTGTTCCCCCGTGACGGCTTGCCCGACCTCGCCGACCTGCGATGCGACGCCGGCCTCTACCGGTACGAGACGAAAACGATCATCGGCACCAAGAGCGACGGTCCGGTGGCCGGAGCGGAACAAGGGGTCCGACGCCTCAAGGACAGGTACATCCCTGCCCTGGCGGAGGCTTACGGCGTGACCGAGGACGAGCTGAGGCGCGCGCAGGAGCGGTCATTCGGAGAAGGCGGAGAGGACGAATCTGCTGCGGTCGCTGAGGCTGAGCAGCCTCCGCGGACACTCGCCGAGAAGATCACCCTCCTCCTTGGGCGCTCATACCCGGCGGGGACCGCACCGGGGGACGAAGAGATCGCGGAGGCGGTGAACGCCTACGCGGGCTCGCAGGTCACTACGGCCGCGAACGTCGAGGCCCTTCGAACGGGAACCGACGAAGCCCCCGCGCCCGGTGTCCTGGAAGGTCTCGCCCAGTTCTTCGGCGTCGCTCGTATGTACTTCGAGCCGGACGACGCTGTCGCCCGTCAGGTCTACGAAGGACTTCGCCTGATGTCGGCGGCCAAGCAGGGGAAGCTGGGCCGAGTTCGAGCCCGCGGGATCGGTTCCGAGGGCCTGCCGGCCGACGTCCTCTCGATCCTGAACGACCTCGCGACCGAGCTGGACAAGAAGACCGGTCCCGACGCCAACGGCTAGTGCCCTGTTCCCAGGACCTAGGAGGACTGGGGGACAGGGCGCTGACCCGTTGCTTCTACTCTGCTGTGGCGCTCGGCTCGTAGCGCAGGCCGGAGGCGAATACGGCCCGAACGTCCTTTAGCGCGGCGAGATCAGCGAGCGGGTCACCGTCGACCAGGAGGAGATCCGCGCGGTAGCCGGGAGCGACCCGTCCCGTAATGGTCCCCAGACCCAGGGCCGCAGCCGCTTCGGACGTGGCCATGTCGATGATCGAAGCGTTCGGCATGCCCAGGTGGGAGTAAAACGTCAGGGCCGGGGCCAAGCCGTCGAAGCCCGCGCGCTGCACGCCCGCGTCGGTCCCGGCTACCAGGCGTACACCAGCGTCGGCCATCCGCCGCACCAGGTCGAACATCGCGGCAGCGCGCTCCTCACCGAAGAAGCGCGGGAGCATCTCCCAGTGAGGGCTTACCGCCGGGCAGACGGTGATTCGCTGAGCGATGATCTGCTGCATCACGTCCGGCCGGAAGTCGAGGCCGCCGTTCGTCATCCACGTGCAGTGCTCGATGGTGTCCACACCCGCCTCCACGGCCGTGGTGATGCCGTCGGCACCGTGCGCATGGGCCGCGACGGGAACACCTGCCTTGTGGGCCTCGTCCACCAGGGCGGTCAGTTCCTCTGCCGTGAACTGGGACTGGTGGCTCTTGGGACCGTCCTTCGTCAGGCCGCCGCCGGTGACCATGGCCTTGATGACCCCGGCTCCCGCTGCGAGGTTGCGTCGTACGAGGTCGCGGATCTCGGCCTCACCGGAAACCTCGCCGCCGAGGAAGTGGCAGTGCCCGCCCATGGTGGTCGCGGGCGTGCCCGCAGCCACGATCCTCGGTCCCGGCGTACGGCGATCGTTGATCTCCGCCGCCAGACGAAGTGCCAGCCCACCACGGTCACCGAGGTCACGGGCCGTGGTGACCCCACTGTGCAGGAGCTGCTCCGCACGACGGCGCATGTCCTCGAACAAGACTTCATCCGTCGAGTCCTGGAGGGTGGACACCGGATCAGGCCCACCGTCGAAAGCCAGGTGGACATGCGCGTCGATCAGCCCCGGCAGAACGGTTCCGTCGAACGCGAACCGAGGCACGTCGGCGCCGATCTGTTCCTCGATCTCCTTGCGCGGCCCGACAGCAGCGATCGAGTCGCCCTCGATGAGGACGGCGCCGTCATCCAGGTAGGTCCCCGAGTCGACAAGCACTCGTCCACCGGTGATCAGCATCTTGACTCCTTGATCATGGGAGGTCATGCGGCTTTGCGCAGTGCGTCGGACACCGCAATCAGTTGTTTCACATCCGACTCACGGTCGCTTCCCAGAGACATGGCGAGGGGGACCGCTCGGCGGGGTGCGGGGACGCCCTTCTCGATCCGCGCGGAAGCCCGACGGAGCCGGGCAGCAAGCTCTGCGGAGCCGATGTCGAGGACCGCGCTGTCGTCACCCGGATCAAGCAGGTACGGGCTGATGTCCACCAGACCGTCGCGGCACTCCACAATGCGGCGGTGGTAGCGCCGGTGCACGCCGCGGGCCCGCCACCGGTCCAGTGCAGCCGGGGACGCCGGCCTCAACACGTTGTCGGGGTACGCCTCAGCCAACAGCTCCCACAAAGGGGCGAGGCGACGGTGATCACGGCGGTGCTGGAGCCAGAGCCGAACGGAGGCGATCCGGGCGCGCGCTCCGGAGTACGTGACACCCGCCGCGAACAGCAGGACAGACGCCACCAGAAGGAAGGCGATGGCGGCCATAAGCGGCTCGGACACCTCTACGCCAGCCCAGCGAACAGCGACGATAACGGCGCGGATCGCGCAGGCCACCGCCATCGCTCCCAGGCCAACGGCCGCCATCCAAAGCCCGGTGGAGTGTGGGCGCCGGGACATGCGGGCATAGCGGCGAGTCCACCGGCCCGCCATGCCGAGGGCATACATGAGATAGAGACCAGCGCCACCGTAGAAGAAGGCGATCTGCGGAATCGTCATGTCGGCCGTGCTGAAGCTGCCGGCGAAGACCTCGTGCGGCACCGACTCCGCCGCCACGGTGATGGCCACCGCGACGACTCCGACAACGACGGCTTCCTTGCGGGCACGGCGACGGCCCGCTTCCTCGTCGGCGGCGGAGTAAAGGTAGAAGCACATCAAGAAGTACACCGCGAGGAGCAACAGCAGGTTCTGGATCAGTTTCGCCGTCCCGTGGCCGGCGACCGTGTCGACGCCGGACGCCCCGCCGGGCATGGCCACGGGGTACGACAGCGCAGCGCAGAACAGGCAGAGCGTGACGGAACGCAGAGGTGCGTCATGAGGGGATCGCTTCAGCTGGTAGAGCTTCCAGACGAGAGCGGCCACGAGCCCCAGGAGTAGCAGTTCCACGGGTTACAGCCATCCTCGCCGGTCACCGAGAGCCGACTCCACACGACGGAGGGACGGGTCGTCCGACAGCGGAGTGGAACCGTCCAGCAGGGACGACCACTCCAGGATGATGGTGGCGACCAACTCGACAGAGCACTCCTCGCCGTCGTCGTACGAGCAGCGGCGCGCGACGCGCTTGATTGTCTCGGGCTGGAAGACCGGCAGCATGGTGGCCCAGCCCTCCACGAAGACGGCCGTCTCCTCGTCGGGGTCGACCGCAGGGGCTTCTTCCGTCGTCTTGCCCGCGGTCTTCTTTGCGGCTTCCTCGTTCTCCGCTATGAGGATGTGGCCTATCTCGTGGAGAATGATGTGCTCTTGATGCAGTCGAGTTGTTTCCTGCTGGTACAGGATCACGTCGTAGTCGTCGTACTCGACCCACATCCCCGAGGGGCCGGGCTTCGGCAGCGGAGCTTCGCGCAGGTACAGGGGGCGCCCGCGGCGTCGGCTGAGGGCCTGGCAGAGTGCTTCGACATCGAGTGGGGGAGTCACGCCGAGGTCTTGCAGCTCACGCCGAATCAGGCGGTGCAGATCCCTCTCCACCGTCCGGTTCGCGGCTGTGCGCCAGCGCCCGAAGCGTCGACGGCGTGCTACGCCCTGAGCGGGCAGTTTTGCCGCAGTCGCGTCGCGACCGCTCTTCCCCAACCGCATTGAGGATCCCTCCAACCGATGGCTCCCCGGAGCCGGGCGACACCGCGCCCCTGTCGATGACGTCCGGTTCCCAGCGTCGGAAATGACCGCAGACGGGCATGTCCGTATGCCCCACCAGGCCCCTTCAAGGGGCCCGGCTGCCGAGCCTTCAGGCCACTTCGTCACGCAGATGTCGCTGATGCGAACGGGCAATGAAACACCCGGCGAGCTGCCTCATTGGAGCTGCCGGGAACCTCTTTGGACAGTACGTGGCGGAGATGGCCTAAAAAGCATGATCAATCTGCATCACCCGCCGGTTGTCTCGATCGCCCAAAATGCCCCAAATCGGCCAAACAAGATCACGATCATGCTCTTGAGCTGCGGGTTTATGTCCTGGCGTGAACGCTTCAAGGCTGGGGAATCGGTGGCGGGTCCGTTATGAATCCGAGACCTTGGCGCTCGCGACATAAGGGATTGAATCGCACTAAATGCCTGCTCAGGGCGGATGTGGTCATGGTCACTTCCGGACAGATCGGGCAGTGCTCGCCGTTACGCTTTTGGTCATGTCGAACGCATTGCTGAGCCAATCTGACGGCTACCTGGAGTTCTGGAATGAGTACCATCTGTGCACGTTGACCACGCTGCGTCCTGATGGTCGACCGCATGTTGTGCCCGTTGGCGTGACGATCGATGCCGCCGCCGGAGTGGCCCGAGTTATCACCCGCAAATCCAGTAGGAAAGTCGCCAACGTCCTTGCGGGTGGCGGTGCAGCCCGAGTTGCGGTGTGCCAGGTCGACGGAGGCCGGTGGGCCACGCTCGAAGGCGTGGCGGAGGTCTGTACGGACACGTCAGTGGTCGAAGATGCGGTTGACCGGTATGGGCAGCGGTACGGCCGTACGCCGGCCCCGGACCCTGAGCGCGTCGTCCTCCTGATCTCGATCGAACGGGCGATGGGCCAGACGCTCCCCGCGCGACCTCAGACAGCACAGGCTGCGGCGTAGCGCCGAGCTGTGCCAGGGCGTGTAGGCGAGGCAGCGGACGCTGAGCACATACGCCGCCCAGATCGCCCCGGGCTCGATAACGTGCGCCAGCAGGGCCCCGAGCGGGCGATGGCGGGGGTGACCGCGGCCAGACCGAGGGCTCGGCGCCTGTCGACCAGCTTGCTACGGACGAAGCCGAGTGCGGCGAACAACTGCCGTGATGCCGTTGAGCAGCAGGTTCAGGGGCTGCCTCCAAGGGGCCTGCCATAGGGCCGTCCGCCCCCAAGTCCCCGTGGCCACAAGACCCCAGGGAGGCAGGAGACGAAGGCGGCGGACTGCGTGTGCCTCGATGTCTGGGCCGGGGCCGCGGGCGCCATGTCGCGGGCTGACTCCGTGGACTTCGCGAACGCCGGGAGAACATCTGCCCACCTGCGGCCGACGGCCCGGCGAAGGCGCTCGGCGTGCGTGTCCCCGCCTCCTACCGTGTGCGGACGCGTGTATGGCGAACGAGGGTGCGGGGGCGGACTCGTGGAGTGGCTGAACGCCGAGAACGTGATCGCGGTGGGCACGGCGGTACTCGGCCTGGTGACCGCCGTCGCCGTCGTCTGGTACGAGCGCCGGGTCCCACGCCGCAAACGGATCGGCTTCCGCGTCCAGATGGACACTCCGGTCGGCAGTCACGCCCGTAACGGCAGACGGGCCAACGTACGGCTCGGCCTGTTCAACGAGCTCTCCGACCTGTCCGACGCCACCCTCGTCCTGCTGCGCATCGAGAACGACGGCGGCCAGAGCATCGCCAGCGACGACTACACCAGCCGCGGTCACGGCCTCACCGCGGTCTTCACCAACCGTGCGATCCGCGGCATCGCGGTCACCCAACCCTCCGACGCCGCCCACCTGATGGGGCACTTCACCCCGGCCGCGGGCCTGCGCTACGACGGCGACACCCTGTACCTGCCGAAGGTCCCGCTCAACAACGGCCAGCACTTCAAGGTACTGGCCCTGCTGACCGGTGGGGCGGTCGGCGACGACGTCGAGGTGAGTGGCGGTATCCGCGACGGCGAGGTGAAGCGCAACCAGAGCACGACCGTCGACGACAAGCCGCCCCTCTTCAGCCGGCCTGCACGCCTGATCACGGTTCTGTCCACCGTGTGCATCATCACGCTCGCCTCCATCATCGTCGTACGCAACGACGTACCGTCGCCCATCGGCTGCGCCACGGGAACCCTGACCGTCACCGGATCCACTGCCTTCGCCCCGGCGGCGGAGAAACTGGCGCAGGGCTACGAGAACGCCTGCCCAGGCTCGGACATCACGGTGGACGCGCACGGCAGCACCGCCGGAATCCGGGCGCTGGACGCGGCCGGCGCCAAGGCGGCCTCATCCGGAGGCTCCCCGTCCGTGATCGCCTTCTCCGACGGCCCCAAGCCGAACGGCTATCCGGAGCTGCGCGAGAACCCCGTCGCGGTCTCCGTCTTCGCCCTGGTGGTGAACGACCGGGTCACCGTGCAGGATCTGAGCCTGGCCGAGGTGCGGAAGATCTACCAGGGCGAGATCCGCAACTGGAAGGACGTGGGCGGTCCGGATCTGCCGATCCTCCTGGTCAGCCGCGACGCCAATTCCGGCACCCGCGAGGTCTTCCAGCGGCAGGCCCTGAAGCGCAATGAGCCCGCCAACTCCTCCCGGGACTGCCGTACCAAGGATGACCCCGATGCCACGGTCATCCGCTGCGAACTCGACAGCACGGCACAGGTGCTGAGCACGGTGGCCCGGCTGCCCGGCGCGATTGGTTATAGCGAACCGCGCTCCGCCTCCGCCACGAAGGGCCTGCACTCGCTGCGTATCGACGGGCAGATGGCATCCATCGAGACCATCGGCACCACCGGTTACCCGTACCGGGAGATTGAGTACGCCTATACGTACGGCCGCCCGCCCGCTGACTCCCTCGCCGCAAGCTTCGTCAACTTCGTGACCCGCGGCGCTGGGCAGGACGTCGTACGCGACCAGGGGCACTTCCCGTGTCTCAGTCCGGAGGGCCTGCGGCTCTGCGGCGGGCTGTGATCGGCGGGCCCCGTCGGTGTGGAGAGACGACGCTGCTCGGGCAGTCTGTGGCTGCCCGAGCAGGCGGATGGGCGTGAGAGCGTGGCTTACCGGCGCTTGTCCTTCCACACCGTCACGACGGACGGCCGTGGGATGCTGCCCGGTCCGTCCGGCCATACGGATCCCGGGTTCTCAGCGGTGGCGCCGTCGGTCTCGCCCGGGTGCTGGGGGGCGACCAGGATGCGGTCCTCGGTGATGATCGGGCCGCAGCACTCCGCGCCTTTCGGTACGGTCAGGAACTGCTTCACATGGCCGCGCTCGGAGCCCTTGACCGGTACCGCGAACAGGCCGTCGTTGGAGCCGAGCGCGTTGCCGTCGGTGGCGATCCACAGGTTGCCGTGGGCGTCGAAGGCGACGTTGTCGGGGCAGGAGATCGGGCTGACCTTGTTCTTGTCGAAGCCGGAGAAGTACGTCGACGGGTCGTCGGGGTCGCCGCAGACCAGCAGCAGCTTCCAGCGGAAGGTCTTGGACGCGGCGTTGGAGCGGTGCTCTTCCAGTTCCAGGATGTGGCCGTGCTTGTTGCCGATGCGGGGGTTGGCCTCGTCGACGCCCGGGTTGCCGGCCGTGCCGCGGCGGGAGTTGTTGGTGAGGGCGACGTAGACCCGGCCGGTGTAAGGGTGCGGCTCGACGTCTTCGGGGCGGTCCATCTTCGTGGCGCCCACCTTGTCGGCAGCCAGACGCGTGAAGACGTACACCTCCTCCGCGGTCATCCCCGGCACGTGCGACACCGAGCCTGACGCGAGCGGGATCCACTCACCGCCGCCGTCGAATTCCCCGTCCGCCGGGAGCTTTCCGGTGCCGTCGATTTCGGTGGCCGGGCTGTCGCCGGTGAACTTGGCGACGTACAGGGTGCCTTCGTCGAGCAGGCGCATGTTGTGCTCGCGAGCGGCGCGGCCGGTGCCCTTCTTGTAGGCGTGCTTGGAGACGTACTTGTAGAGGTAGTCGAAGCGTTCGTCGTCACCCATGTAGAGGGCGACGCGGCCGTCGTCGGTCAGGCGGGGCTCGGCGGCCTCGTGCTTGAAGCGGCCCAGCGCGGTGCGCTTGCGGGGCGTGGAGGTGGGGTCGTACGGGTCGATCTCGACCACCCAGCCGTGCCGGTTGGGCTCGTTGGGCTCCTTGGCGATGTCGAAGCGGTCGTCGAACCGCTCCCACTTGCGCTCACTCGCGCCCGTCGGCAGGCCGTAGCGGGCCAGGCGGGCCTTCGCCGTCGGGTCGGTGACAGCGGCGGCGTTCGCGAAGTACTGGTTGAAGTTCTCCTCGCCGGTCAGCACGGTGCCCCACGGGGTGGTGCCGCCGCCGCAGTTGTTGAGGGTGCCCAGCACGCGGCCGCCGGTCGGGTCGGTGCTGCTCTTGAGCAGGTCGCTGCCCGCTGCCGGGCCGGAGAAGGCGAGGGGGGTGGTGGCGGTGATGCGGCGGTTGAGGACGTCGCCTGCCACTGGCCACAGGCGGCCGGAGCGGTGGTCCTCGCGTACGACGAGCACGGTCAGGCCGTGCGCGGCCCAGGCGATCTCCGCCTGTTCGCGGGTGGGGTCGGCCGGGTCGTAGCCGTAGAACATGATCTGTTCGCTGGTGTACTCGTGGTTGACCACGAGGACCTTGTGCCCGTGCCGGTACGGCAGGTCCAGCAGCGCCATGTAGTCGCAGTTGTAGCCGAACTGCTTGGCCTGCGCCTTGGCGGTCTGGTTGCGGGCGTCGAAGCGCGGGGCGCCGGGCAGGACGGGGTCGCCCCAGCGGATGACGACCTGCTGGCTGTAGCCCTCGGGCACGGTGAGCGCGTCGGCCGTGTTCGGCGGCACGGGGGTGAAGTCCAGGCCCCGCGGTGGGAGTGCGGCCTCACTCGATGCCTGGACCTGGGCGGCTGCCGCCGACGCGCCCGCGCCGACCGTGCCGGTGGCCAGGGCTATCACGGCGGCGCCTTTGAGGGCGTCTCTGCGGGAGAGGGCGCTTTGTATGACGTCGCCGATGTACGGGTTGAGGGTGCGGTTGGGCGCGTCGTGGAAGCACGCGTCGCCGCAGCGATAACGGCACGTCAGGGCCGAGCGTGCGGTGTTGGGGTGAGGGCTGGGGAGGAGGGGCAGGTCGGCGGGGCGGGTGGTGTTCTCGCCGGTCTGTTCGGGCACGGCTGCCTCCACGCGATCAAGGGGATCGAGATCCCGGCCGCCCGGATATAGGCGGCCGTCGATGCGTGACGCTAGGTCGAGTGCATCGCGACGGGGGTGGCCGAGTGGTGAACTCCGGTCGAACTCTCCCATCGCGGAGTGTCCCGTGTGATCCGGCCACCTCGCCGGCACCAGCTGGCCGCACGTGCCCCACTCGTGCGCGTCCCTTCACATTTCGTTCCGTCATGTGGATGAGCTCGTTCTGGACTCGATTGGGTCACGACCCCCTTTCATCTCGTAAGACCAAGATCGATCTATATAGATGCCTGGCTATAGTTCATCCTTCGTCGGAGGTTTGTACATCGAGAGTTCACATAGACTGGATTCGATCCAAGTGTCCCTACGGCGCGCGCTGCGCACCTCATCCACACGGCCGGGGACGCCCCGGCGGACACGAGGATCGAGAGTCACGTGAACATTCCCACTACGTTGCGCCGGGCCAAGGCCCCCTTGGCTCTGACGGCGGCTGTGATGCTGGCTGTGAGTGCGTGCGGCGGTTCCGACGCGGGCTCGGGCGGCAGTGGCGACGGCGAGCAGCTGTCGGGTTCGGTCAAGGTGGACGGCTCCAGCACGGTGGCCCCGCTGACCACGGCCGCGGCCGAGCTCTTCGCCGAGGAGCAGTCCAAGGTGAAGGTGACCGTGGGTACCTCGGGCACCGGCGGCGGCTTCGAGAAGTTCTGCAACGGTGAGACCGACATCTCGGATGCATCCCGTCCGATCAAGGACGAGGAGAAGGCGGCCTGCGAGAAGAAGGGCATCACCTACGAGGAGTTCACGGTCGCCAACGACGCGCTGACCGTCGTGGTGCCCAAGGAGAACGACTTCGTCGACTGCCTGACCGTCGAGCAGTTGAAGAAGATCTGGGAGCCGGACTCCAAGGTGAACAACTGGAACCAGGTCGACCCGAAGTTCCCGAACGAGCCTCTGAAACTCTTCGGTCCCGGCACCGACTCGGGCACCTTCGACTACTTCACCGATGAGATCAACGGCGAGGAGGGTGCCTCCCGCACCGACTACAGCCCCAGCGAGGACGACAACGTCATCGTCCAGGGCGTCGCTGGATCCAAGGGCGGCCTGGGCTACTTCGGCTTCTCCTACTACGAGGAGAACACCGACAAGCTCAAGGCCCTCAAGATCGACGGCGGCGAGGGCTGTGTCGCACCCAGCGTGGAGGCCGCCCAGGACGGCAGCTACACCCCCCTGGCCCGCCCGCTGTTCATCTACCCGTCGGCGAAGGCGCTGCAGCGCGAAGAGGCGCTGGCGTTCGTCGAGTACTACGTCGCGAACCACAAGTCGATCGCCGAGGACGCCCAGTTCATCCCCCTCAACTCCGAGCAGGAGACTGAGCTCAAGGCCGACCTCGACAAGCTCAAGGAATCGGCGAAGTGACCTCGCCGACCCTCAAGGCCCCCGCGGGGACCGGGCCGAGCGGCCCCCGGTCCCTGCGGCGGGCCCGCCCTCGTTATGGGGAACGGGTCATCCAGGCGCTGCTGCTGGTGGCCGCCTTGGTGTCCGTCGCCACCACCGCCGGCATCGTGATCTCGCTGATCCCGCCCACCGCCGAGTTCTTCGAGCGGGTCAGCCTCACCGACTTCCTCGGCGGCACGGAGTGGACCGCGCTGTTCAGCAGCCCCAAGTACGGGGTACTGCCGCTGCTGGGCGCCACCATGCTGATCACCGTGATCGCGCTGCTCGTCGCCGTTCCGGTGGGGCTGGGATCCGCGATCTACCTGAGCGAGTACGCCAACCGCCGTGTACGCAAGGCGCTGAAGCCCATGCTGGAGGTACTGGCCGGCGTGCCGACGGTCGTCTACGGCTTCTTCGCGCTGAGCTTCGTCACCCCGCGTCTGCGGGAGTGGTGGCCGGGCGGGACGGGGCCGGACTTCCAGAACGCGCTGGCGGCGGGCCTGGTCATGGGCGTCATGATCATCCCGACGATCGCGTCGCTGTCCGAGGACGCCATGTCCGCCGTACCGATGTCGCTGCGTGACGGTGCATACGCGCTCGGCTCGGGCAAGCGCGTGGTGTCCGTGCGCGTCGTCGTCCCCGCCGCGCTCTCCGGCATAGTCGCCGCCTGCGTCCTCGGCATCTCCCGCGCCATCGGCGAGACGATGATCGTGGCGATCGCGTCCGGCAACCAGGCCGTGCTCAGCTGGAACCCACTGGACGCGATGCAGACCATGACCGGATTCATCGCCCAGGCCGGTTCCGGTGACGTGCCGGTGCAGTCCTTCGAGTACAAGACCATCTTCGCCGTCGGCGCCCTGCTGTTCGTCATCACCTTCGTGATGAACATCATCAGCATCCGCCTGGTGCGCAAATACCGGGAGGTCTACGAATGACCCACATCCGGGTCACCGAACCACCCGCCCCGGCCGCGCCCCGCAAGCTGGCCGGACCACGCTTCCGGCCGGGCGAGACCGCCTTCCGTGTGCTACTGCTGTGCTGCCTGGGCGTGGGGATCATCTTCCTCGGTGTGCTCATCACCTATGTCCTGGTCGAGGCGTGGCCCCGCCTTGACTCGCGGCTGTGGCAGAACTTCCCCTCCATCCGCCGCCCCGAGCGCGCCGGCGCCCAGTCCGCGATCTTCGGCACGATCTGGGTCATCTCCTTCACCGCCCTGTTCTGCCTGCCCACCGGCATCATGGCGGCGATCTACCTGGAGGAGTACGCCGACCCCAACCGCTGGTACAACCGGCTGATCGAGCTGAACATCCAGAACCTGGCCGCCGTTCCCTCGATCATCTACGGCATCCTCGGCCTCGGCCTCCTGGCGCGCCAACTGGCCCTGGGCACCACGGTGCTGACCGCCTCACTCACCCTGTCGCTGCTCGTGCTGCCGGTCGTCATCATCGCCTCGCGCGAGGCGATCAGGGCCGTACCGCAGTCGATCCGGCAGGCATCGCTCGCACTCGGCGCGACCCAGTGGCAGACGATCTGGCGCCAGGTTCTCCCGGCCGCCATCCCCGGTATCGCCACCGGCGCGATCCTCGCCCTGTCCCGGGCGATCGGCGAGGCCGCACCGCTGCTGCTGCTCGGCGCGGTGACGTACGTGGCGTTCAACCCGGAGGGTCTGGAGAGCGCGTACACCGTGCTGCCCATCCAGATCTTCGGCTGGATCAGCCAGTCCCGCGAGGAGTTCCACCACCTGGCCGCCGCCGGGATCGTCATCCTCCTCGCCATCCTCCTCCTCATGAACGCGGCCGCGATCTGGCTGCGCAACCGCTTCAGCAAGCGTTGGTGACCGCAATGACTGACAACCACACTCCCGAGCAGCCCGCCAAGGCCCCCGACCTCGTCTCGGACAAGGAACCGGAGGGGCAGGCGCTGTTCCTGGCGATCGGCGACCGCCGCCGCAACCGGCCCGAACCCTCCCTCGACGACCCGGTGTTCCACGTCTCCGACCTGGATGTCTGGTACGGCGACCACCAGGCCGTGCGCGATGTGACGATGACGATCGGACGCCGCCAGATCACCGCGATGATCGGGCCTTCCGGCTGCGGCAAGTCCACCGTGATCCGCTGCTTCAACCGCATGAACGACCTGATCCCCGGCGCCCGCGTCACCGGCAAGGTCGCCTACCACGGCGAGAACCTCTACGACCCCGAGGTCGACCCGATCGAGGTGCGCCGCCGGATCGGCATGGTGTTCCAGAAGCCGAACCCGTTCCCCAAGTCGATCTACGACAACATCGCCTACGGGCCCCGGGTCAACGGCATGAAGGGCAACCTGGACGACCTCGTCGAGGAGGCCCTGACCGGGGCCGCGCTGTGGGACGAGGTCAAGGACAAGCTCAAGGCGAGCGCGCTGGCGCTGTCCGGCGGCCAGCAGCAGCGGTTGTGCATTGCCCGGGCCATCGCGGTCAGGCCCGACGTGATCCTGATGGACGAGCCCTGCTCGGCGCTCGACCCGATCGCCACCGCCCGCATCGAGGACCTGATGGCGCAGCTGGCGGCCGACTACACGATCGTCATCGTCACCCACAACATGCAGCAGGCCGCCCGTATCTCCGACTACACAGCCTTCTTCACCGCCGACGTCGATGACAAGGGCGTACGGCACGGGCGGCTCGTCGAGTACGACACCACCGAGAAGATCTTCGAGAACCCGTCCGACCAGCGCACCGAGGACTACATCACCGGCCGCTTCGGCTGACCGGTGCCGTATTCGATGTGCGCCCCTTTGCGCGCTACACGTAAAGGAGTACTACGGGTGACACCCGAGGCACACCGGCCACCGGAGACCGCGCCCGACAGCGGTCCCGGCGGCCCAGACGACGGCAACGCCCCCGATCTGCTGCTGGCCGAACCCGACCCCGACATCGCCAGGCGGGCCTTGGCCCGCTTCACGGCGTCGGGGGTGCGGACCCTGGTCTGCCACGACGGCGCCGAGGCGCTGCTCCAGGTCGGCGCCCGCGGCCCCAAGGCGGTGCTGCTGGGCGCCCCGCTGCCGGTGGTGGGGGTCGTGCAGGTCACCGAGTTGATCGCCAAGCTCCATCCGGTCCCGGTGATCGTCGGGGCGGGACCGGAAGGTGCGGCGGAGGCCACCGCGGCCCTGGAGGCCGGAGCCGTGGCCTTCGTGGCCCGCCCCTACCGCGCCGAGGAGATCGTTCCGCTGCTCAGGGGCACCCGTCCCACGGACGATGCGGAGCAAACGCTGGTGGTCGGCGACATTGAGCTCGACATCGCCGGCTTCCACGTCTACGTACGGGGACGCTCCATCCAGCTGCCGGTCCGTGAATTCCTGCTGCTGCGCTACCTCATGGAGCGCCCCAACAAGGTCATCAGCCGAAGCGAGCTGACCCAGGCCCTGTGGGGGACCGACACGCTGGACAGCAACACCCTCACCGTGCACGTCCGGAGGGTGCGCAACAAGCTGCGTGACGAGGCGGGCAGTCGCTGCACCATCGACGCCATCCGCGGCATGGGCTACCGCCTGGAGTGCGGACGCGAGGACGGTGTCCCGGCACAGACCGCATCCACGCGTCCGGCGCAGACGCCGACGTAGCGGTGGGGACCTTCCATGCCGGACATACCGGAGGAGGAGTCCTTCATCGATCTGCCGATCTGGGCCACGCGCTACCCCCGGTGGGGCACCGTCTACGGGCGTCACCACATTCCGACGATCGGCACGCTCGTTCACCACAAACGCTGGTACTCGACGAAGGTCCGCGTACGGTTTCTGGCGGCCGGCCAGACGAGGTGGCAGAGGTTCGACACCGACCGGATCACCATGATGGAGATCATCACCGCTCGCACGGCGGCGGAGGCACGGACGCTGATCTCCTGGTGCCTCACGGACGCGGCCCCTTGATCGTCTGATCGTCTGCTTGCGCCGTCTCAGCCCGTCGTGGCCGACGCCGACGGCCGTGCGTCGACCAGCTCCCGCACCAGCACTCCGATACGGGCCCGCAGCGCATCGCGTACGGAGCGGGCGCTCTCGATGTCCAGGCCCGACAGCTCCGGCAGATCCCAGCTGAGGTAGCGGCGGCCGGGCCGCACCGGGCACGCGTCCCCGCAGCCCAGCGTCACGACCACATCGGCCGCGTCCACCACCTCGCACGTCAAGGGCTTGGGAAACTCCTCGCCCGGATCGAGGTCCTCCTCGGCCAGCAGTTGCCGCACGATCGGCGCGATCGCTCCTGCGGGGTCGGAGCCCGCGGTCAGCACCTCGACCGCACCGGCCGCCCGATGGCGCATCAGCGCGGCGGCCAGCTGCGAGCGCCCGGAGTTCTCCGTGCACACGAACAGCACATGCGGGACCGGTCCGGAGCACAGCCCCGACGCCTTGGCCAGCGCCCGCAGCCGCTGGTCCGCGAACCGCTCCACCAGGACGGGCAGGTACCGGGTGGTGCGAGCTCGCGCACCGAGCAACTCCGCGCATTCCTCGACGTACGCCGCGATGGTCTCCCGGGAGAACGCCCGGCCGTGACGCGCCGCGAGTCGCCGGGCGATGCGCTCCAGGACCGCCCCGCTGTCCCGCAGCGGAGGAGTGTCGGGACCGAACCGGCTTTGCTCATCCATGGAGGCACCTCTTCCGGTCGCGCCGGGAAAACTCTCCCCGCCTCGGACTATAGGCGCCTGTCTATGTATTGAACAGGTCGTAGCCAAGGTGAACGCTAAGTGAACAGGTGGCGAGAAGGGTCTTGGAGCGCCAGGGGAACGCGTGAGCGACGCTTATGGTGAATAGATGGCTATCTCTACGTATGGCGAAGGGTTGTCGGGGGCGGTGGCGGAGGAAGCGGAGACGTGCACCCCATCCCTGGCGTGCCACCTCATCGACCGTGACGAAGCCGGACGGCTCGCCGCCATGCTCAAAGCCATTGCCGACCCGACCCGGCTGCAGTTGTTCCGCCTTATCGAGCGTGCGCCGACGGGCGAGGCGTGTGTGTGCGACCTGACCGAGTGCCTCGGGTTGCGGCAGCCGACCGTCAGTCATCACCTGAAGGTCATGACCGAGGCCGGCCTGCTCGACCGCGAGCGGCGCGGCACCTGGGTCTGGTACTCCGTGAACCTCGACGGGCTGCGCCGCATACGGGCGATTCTGGAACCCGTGCCGGAGCGCGAGCCTGCCGCGGCTGCCTGACCCTCTCCCGGTCAGGGAGTACGCAGCATCCGGCGCTGTACGTCGAGCTGGTGCTCGCTCATCCACGCCTGCGCCGCGATTTGGACCGCGTCCCAGGGGGAGCCCAGGGGCGGGGTGTAGGAGAGGTCGAGTTCGGTGAGGCCGTCGACCGGCATGCCGTGGAAGAGCGCGGTCGCGTACGTGTCCACGCGCTTGGAGATCTCCGCGCCGCGCCGTCCGACGAGCTGGGCACCCAGCAGGAGGCCGCTTTCGGTGTCGCCGGTGACGCGGATGGAGATCGGGGTGGCGCCCGGGTAGTACGCCTTGTGGTCGTCGGGACGGCTGGCCGTCGTGGCCGGGGTCCAGTCCCTTCCGGCGGCGCGTGCCTCGTGGTCACGCAGACCGGTGCGGGCGGCGACGAGATCGAAGACCTTCACGACCTGGGTGCCCAGGCTGCCCGCGAACCAGCGGTAGCCGCCCAGGGCGTTCTCCCCGGCGATCCGCCCCTGCTTGTGTGCCGTCGTACCCAGCGGCAGCCACGTCTTGCCGAGGAGGCGGTGGTGGGTGACGGCGCAGTCCCCGGCCGCGTACACGTCCGCAAGCGAAGTGCGCATGTGTTCGTCGACGTCGATGGCGCCCTTCGCGCCGAGCCGTGCCCCGGCGTCGGCGGCAAGTGCGGTGTCGGGGCGTACGCCGACGACGACCAGGACGAGGTCGGTGCCGCGGGCGAATGTCCGGCCGTCAGGTCCGGTGGCTTGGACGCGGAGCAGGTCTCCGGACAGGTCGCGGGTGATGGCGGTGACCTGGGTGCCGGTGACCACCTCGACGCCGTGGGAGGTGAGTTCGCCGTGGACCAGCGCGCCGAGTTCCGGGTCGACGGTGGGCAGGACCTCGGGCAGCGCCTCGATCTGGGTGACGGTCAGACCGCGCGTGACCAGGGCCTCGGTCATCTCCAGGCCGATGTAGCCGGCGCCGATGACGACCGCCGACTTCGGGCGGCGCTCGGCGATGGTCTGCATGATCTCGAAGGTGTCGCCCATGCTGTGCAGCAGGTGAACGCCGTCCTGCGGGCCAAGGGCATCGGGGCCGGTCAGGCCCTCGATGGGCGGGCGGGCGCTGACCGCGCCGGTTCCGACGATCAGTGCGTCGTACGGCAGTTCCTCGGTGCGGCCGTCGGTGTCGCGCACGGCGAGCCGCTTGCCCACCACGTCGATGCCGGTCGCGAGGGTGTCGGTGCGCACCTGCATGCCGGTGGCCTTGAGGTCGGCCAGGGTGCGGTGGGCGAGGTCGCTCCAGTGGCCGACCTCGCCGGAGACGTAGTACGGGATGCCGCAGATGGAGAAGTTCGGGTAGGCGTCGGCCACGACCACGGTGACGTCGCTGTCGGGGTCCAGCTCGCGGGCGCGCAGGGCGGCGCTGATGCCGGCGTCGCTGCCGCCGATGGCGACGATGCGCTTGCTGGCCACCGGTACTACCTCCGTCGGAGAAGGGTGCTCGGTGAGGGCGCTGGGGGCGCCCCCACCGGCGTTGCGTTTCAGGCCAGGTGATCGGCGAGGTCGCGTTCCAGAGCGGCCTTGGGCTTGGCGCCCACGATGGTCTGCACGACCTCACCGCCCTTGTAGACGTTCATCGTCGGGATGGACATCACGCCGTACTGGGCGGCGGTGCCCGGGTTCTCGTCGATGTTGAGCTTGACGATCTCGATCTTGTCGCCGTGCTCGGCAGCGATCGCCTCCAGCGAGGGGGCGAGCTGGCGGCACGGGCCGCACCAGGCAGCCCAGAAGTCGACGAGCACAGGCTTGTCGCTCTTGAGGACGTCCTGGTCGAAGGAGTCGTCGGTGACGTTCTTGAGGGCCATGCTGATTTCCTCTTACGAGTGGGACCGTCGCCGTCAGACGGTGACGGCCTCGGCCGGTACGGGCTGTGCGTCGGCGAGGGAGGCGAGGTACCGCTCGGCGTCCAGGGCCGCAGCGCAGCCGGAACCGGCTGCAGTGATCGCCTGCCGGTAGGTGTGGTCGACCACGTCACCCGCACCGAAGACACCCGGGATGTTCGTGCGGGTGGAGGGGGAGGCGACCTTGAGGTAACCCTCCTCGTCCAACTCCAGCTGGCCGGTGACCAGATCGGTGCGCGGGTCGTGGCCGATGGCGACGAAGAGCCCGGTGGCCGCGAGGTGGGAGGTCTCGCCGGTGACGGTGTCGCGCAGGGTGAGCCCGGCGAGTTTGGCGCCGTCCTCGTGGATTGCGGCGACCTCGCTGTTCCAGGCGAAGGAGATCTTCGGGTCGGCGAAGGCACGGTCCTGCATGGTCTTGGAGGCGCGCAGGGTGTCGCGGCGGTGGACGATGGTCACGGACTTGGCGAAGCGGGAGAGGAAGGTGGCTTCCTCCATGGCCGTGTCGCCGCCGCCGACCACCACGATGTCGTGCTCGCGGAAGAAGAAGCCGTCGCAGGTCGCGCAGTACGACACGCCCCGGCCGGAGAGCGCGTCCTCGCCCGGCAGGTTCAGCTTGCGGTGCTGCGAGCCGGTCGCCACGATGACGGCCTTCGCCCGGTGGACCGTCCCCGCGCTGTCCGTCACGGTCTTGACCTCGCCGGACAGGTCGACGGCGACGATATCGTCGGGCACGAGCTCGGCGCCGAAGCGTTCGGCCTGGGCCCGCATGTTCTCCATCAGCTCAGGGCCCATGATGCCGTCGCGGAAGCCGGGGAAGTTCTCCACCTCGGTCGTCTGCACCAGCGCGCCGCCGGCTGTGACCGCGCCCTCGAAGACCAGCGGCTTCAGCGAGGCGCGGGCGGTGTAGAGGGCGGCGGTGTATCCGGCGGGGCCGGAGCCTATGACGATGACGTTGCGTACCTCGCTGCCGCTCACGCCGTCTTCTCCGGCGCGATCTCCTTGATCAGGCCCTCGACGAGGACCTTGATCTCGTCTCGGATCGGGCGGACGGCGTCGACGCCCTGGCCCGCCGGGTCCTCCAGCTGCCAGTCCAGGTACCGCTTGCCGGGAAAGACCGGGCAGGTGTCGCCGCAGCCCATGGTGATGCAGACGTCCGACTCCTTGACCGCGTCCACGGTGAGCATCTTCGGGACCTCGGCGGAGATGTCGATGCCGACCTCGGCCATGGCCTCGACGGCGGCCGGGTTGACGCCCGCGCCCGGATTGGAACCGGCGGAGCGGACCTCGACGCGGTCCCCGGCCAGGTGGGTCAGCCACGCGGCGGCCATCTGGGAACGGCCCGCGTTGTGGACACAGACGAACAGCACGGAGGGCTTGTCGGACATCAGGAGGTCTCTCTTGTCTCGCGACGGCATCAGGCGCGCATGACATCAGCACCTGGTGGTGTCAGCCACCACTGATGTGAGAGTATCAGCACATGATGACGTCAGTCGACACTGACCTGATCCGGGTGCTGGCCGACCCGCTCAGGCTCCGGATCGTGACCTTGCTCGCCAAAGAGATGCTGTGCACCACTCACCTCGTGGAGGAGACCGGTGCCCGGCAGACCAACCTCTCGAACCACCTGAGAGTGCTGCGCGAGGCCGGGGTCGTGGAGACGGAGCCGTGCGGCCGGTTCACCTACTACCGGCTCAAGCCCGACGTCATCGCCCTGCTCGCCGGTCAGTTCGCCGACCTGGCCGAGTCTGCCCGTACCGCCGCCGACAACAAGAGGGCCTGTCCGTGACCCGCACCGAAGCATCCGCAGCCGTGGCGTCCGCCATACCTGTCGTCGACTCCGAGGCGCCGGCGGATGCCGCACCGCCACGCAGACCCCTCCTCTCACGAGCCGCCGCCGAACTCGTCGGCACCGCCGCCCTGGTGGCGGTCGTGGTCGGCTCCGGCATCCAGGCCACCGACCTGAGCCGGGACGTGGGTGTGCAGCTACTGGCGAACTCCCTCGCCACCGTCTTCGGCCTCGGTGTCCTGATCCTCCTGCTCGGCCCCGTCTCCGGCGCGCACTTCAACCCGGTCGTCACGCTCGCCGAGTGGTGGACCAGCCGACGCGTAGGCAGTGGAGTCACCCTCCGCGATGCAGCCGTGTACATCCCGGCCCAGATCGTCGGCGCGATCGCGGGCGCGATCCTGGCGGACGCGATGTTCGGCGAGCCGCTGGTCGAGTGGTCCACGCACGACCGGTCGGCCGGGCACCTGCTGCTGGGCGAGGTGGTGGCCACCGCCGGGCTGATCCTGCTGATCTTCGGCCTGGCCCGCACCGACAGCCTGCGCTTCGCCCCCGTGGCCGTCGCCTCCTACATCGGCGCCGCCTACTGGTTCACCTCGTCCACGTCCTTCGCCAACCCGGCGGTGACGATCGGCCGTGCCTTCACGGACACCTTCGCGGGCATCGCACCCGGCTCGGTTGCCGGGTTCATCGGCATGCAGATCGTCGGTGCGGTGGTGGGGTTGGCGCTCGTGGCACTGATCTTCCTGCCCGGCCAGACCGCCTCCGAGCGTTCCGCCGGGTGACGCAGACCACGCAGGTGGTGGTGATCGGCGGCGGCCAGGCCGGGCTCGCCGCCGGTTACCACCTGCGCCGCATCGGCCTGGACTTCGTGGTCCTGGACGCCCAGGAAGAGTCCGGCGGCGCCTGGCAACATGCCTGGGATTCCCTGCACTTGTTCTCCCCGGCCGCGTACTCGTCACTGCCGGGGCGCCCGATGCCCGTACAGGTGGGGGAGACGTACCCGGACGCGCGCCATGTGGCCGGCTACCTCACCGAGTACGAGCGGCGCTACGACCTTCCCGTGCACCGGCCGGTACGCGTCTCCGGCGTTCACCGCGACGGCCGCCATCTGCGCATCGAAGCCGACGCGGGCAGCTGGCGCGCCGAGGCGGTCGTCAGTGCCACCGGTACGTGGTGGCGTCCCTTCCTGCCTGCCGTGCCCGGCCGGCCGGAGTTCCGCGGACGCCAGCTGCACACCGTCGAGTACCGCAGCCCGCGCGACTTTGCCGGACAGCGCGTCGTCGTGGTCGGCGGCGGAAACTCCGGCGCGCAGATCGCGGCCGACCTGGCGTACGACACCGAGCTGACCTGGGTCGCCCAGCGCCCACCCCGCTTCCTGCCCGACGACATCGACGGCCGCGCCCTGTTCGACGTGGCCACCGCCCGCCGCCGCGCCCTCGACGCCGGGCGCACCGACACCGGGGGCGTGGCGTCGCTGGGGGACATCGTCGCCGTACCGCCCGTGCGGGAGGCCCGCGACGCCGGACTGCTCAAGGCGTCGCCCATGTTCGTACGCCTCGACCGCGACGGCGTCGTCTGGGCGGACGGCACGCGTGCGCCGGCCGACGCGGTCATCTGGTGCACCGGCTTCCGTCCGGCCCTGCCGCACCTCGCGCCGCTGGGGCTGCGCGGTCCGCGCGGCCGTCTCGTCACCGTTGGTACGCGGTCTGTGGACGAACCGCGCCTGCACCTGCTCGGCTACGGCGACTGGACCGGTCCTGCCTCGGCCACCCTCATCGGTGTCGGCCGACCGGCCCGCGACGCGGCGCGCGAGATCGCCGAACTCCTCAAAGCCGGAGAATGATGCCGCGCGTTGTCAGCTCAACGTGCTGACAACGCGAAGCACTTCGGCGGCGACGGCTTCCGGCAGCGGTACGTAGTGAATCCTGGCCAGCGGCTTCTGCCCCTCGTCGCTGGCGGTGTAGCTCAGGAACGACTTCAGGGCGGGCAGGGTCTCGGCCACGTTGCCCGCGTCGCACACGATCTCGTAGCTGACCAGGACGATCGGATACGTGCCGTCGGCGGAGGCCCGGTAGTCGAACTCCAGGGTCAAGTCCTTGCCCTTGCCGACCACTTGGGCAGCGGCGATACCTGCGGACGCCGTCTCCGCGGTCGCCGCCACGGGCTCTGAACCACCGGTGTCGACGCGGACCGTCTTCAGGCGCTGAGCGGCAGCGAACGAGAGCTCGAAATAGCCTATGGACCCCGGCGTTTCAGCAACCGCCGATGCCACCGCGTCGGAGCCGTTGGCGGCTTCGCCGCCCCGGCCCTGCCATGCCTTCTCCGCCGGGTGCTGCCACACCTCCGGGGCGGCGCCCGCGAGGTACGCCTGGAAGTTCTGCGTGGTGCCCGAGCCGTCCTGCCGGTGCATCGCACGGATGGGCAGGGAGGGTAGTTCGGCGTCGGGGTTCAGCTTCCGGATGACCGGATCGTCCCACTCGGTGATCTGCCGGTCGAAGATCTTGGCGATCGTCGCGGCATCCAACACCAGGTCGTCGACTCCCGTCACGTTGTAGCCGAGCGCGACGGCGCCGCCCACCATCGGCAGATTGATGACCCGGCCGCCTGCACACACCCTGGCATCCGGTGTGTTCTCCTCCGCGTCGACCGGGCTGTCGGTGCCGCCGAACACCGTGCTTCCCTGCATGAACTGGACGACGCCGGCACCGGAGCCCAACGGGTTGTAGGCGATCCGCACCGGATGGCACGCCCGCTCGTACTGCTTGATCCAGTACTTCATGGCGTTGTCCTGGGCGCTCGACCCTGAACCGGGGACCTTCCCCTCCCTGGCACAGTCGATGTCGGCGGCCGGAGGGCTGGCGGACGGACGCTCACCGTCGTCCCCCGACTCGACGAGCCCGCAGCCCGCCAGGAGCAGCATGCTCGCCACCGCGGCTGCGGCGGCCGGAATGCTCAGCCGGCTCGTATGTACCTCACGTCGGCGCTGCACCATTGCCCCCTCGCGTCAACAGCGAACCAGATATAGATGCTGGCCGATGTATCGAGGGGGTGGGCTACCGCTGGGAGAACTTCAGCTGACGTACTGCCGTACGGGCGGTCAGCCAAGGGTGCCGAGCATCTGCCCCATGGCGGCCACCACTGACGGTTCCACCCGGTAGTACACCCAGGTCCCGCGCCGCTCGGAGGTGAGCAGGCCCGCCTCCTTGAGCTTCTTCAGGTGGTGGGAGACGGTCGGCTGGGAGACGCCGACGTCGGAGATGTCGCACACGCACGCCTCGCCGCCCTCGTGGGAGGCGACCGCCGAGAAGAGCCGAAGGCGTACCGGGTCCGCGAGCGCCTTGAACATCCGCGCCGTGCGTTCGGCTTCCTCGGCGGTCAGTGGCCGCTTCGTCAGCGGCGGGCAGCACGGCACCACGGCCTCGGTGGGCTCGGGTTCGAGTATCGGCAGCACCTGCGTATTCGACATACGTCTATGTTGACACATGTCGAACCATGAGCGGGAGGTCGAGATTCGGGGGCGGAGGCAGGGGGTTGTCGCGCGTTCATCTCATCTATTATCGTCGATTATCGATGAGAGATTTTCTGGAGCGTTTTGAGGCTGAGCAGTACGCGAGCTGGTTCAAGGCGCTGGCCGATGCCACCCGCATTCAGATCGTGACGCTGCTTGCGCGCAGCGGTGAGCCTCTGACGGTGGGGCAGATCGTCGAGTCCGTGCAGGTGGGCCAGTCGACGGTCTCGTATCACCTGAAGGGGCTGGCGGAGGTGGGCTTCGTGCTGGTTGAGCGGCAGGGGGCGTCGAGCTGGTACCGGCTGAACGAGGAGTGCGTCGATGCCTTCCCCTCGGCTGCCGACGTCGTCATGGGGCGCCCCGCGCCTGTCCGAAGCGGAAGCGGCGCGGCGCGCGGACGCCGGCGCAGCGGCCCATGAGCACCGGCCTCGGGCAGGCGGAGCGGGCGCCGATGCGTTCCGGGGCCGTCTATGCGCTGCTGCTGGGGCTGGGCGCGCTGGACGCGGCCGGGTACAGCCTGATCGCACCGGTGCTTCCCGGCCTGGCTGCGCAGACCGGGGCCAGCGCCACGGCAGTGGGGATGCTGGTCGCGACATTCCCGCTGGGAATGGTCGCAGGCTTCGCGCTGGGCGGTGCCGTCATCCAGCGCAGCAGCCCTGCCCGGCTGGTTCTGATGGGATTGCTGCTGATCGCGGCGGGGAGCCTCGGGTTCGTCTTCGGCGGGGACCTGGCCGTCTTCGCCGTGTCCCGTCTGGTGATGGGCCTGGGATCCGGGTTCTTGTGGCTGGGGATCACCTTCGCCACCCTGACCGCCTGGCCCGGCCAGGAATACCTGTGCATGAGCCGCATCTACGCCGCCTACTCCGCAGGCGGTCTCCTGGGTCCGCTGCTCGGGACGATCGACGGCGTGCGCGGCCCCTTCACGGCCTACCTCATCCTCGTCCTTCTCGCGCTCGTGCCGGCGCTGACGCTGCGCCTTCCTGCGACGGCGGGCGCATTCGCCCCCGACCGGCGCGCCCTGCGCTCGCCGGGATTCCGGGCGTCCGCCGTAGCCATCGCCTTCGCTGTGATGTCACTCGGCACGCTCGAAGGGGTACTGCCGCTCCACTTCGGCACCGAACTGGGCCAGGCCCAGATCGGGGTGCTGTATGCGGTGACATCGGTCGTGGTGGCGGTCGCGGGGGCAACGGCGGCCCGGTGGCAGCCGCGCAGGGTGCTGCTGGTGTCCACCGTCCTGGTGGTCACCGGCTTCGCGCTCGCCGGAGCCGGCACGGCCGTGCCCGTGTGGATGGTGGCGCTCGCCGTCGCGGGGACCGGCATCGGCCTGGCCAACACCGGAGCGACCGGCGTCCTGCTCGACGCGGTTCCCGCGCAGCGCATCGTGACGGCCATGGTGCTGTGGTCCCAGATCGGCATCCTGGGCTACCTGGCCGCTCCGCTGATCGGCGGCCCCGTAGCCGATGCTTACGGCTACGGAGTTGTCGCCGCCGTCGTCGCGCTGATGGCCGTGGGCGTCGTCGCGGTGCTCGCCCGGCGCAGCCGGTCATGAGCCTCCGGCTCCGCATCCCGGCTTCTGCCTTGCGGGCGGCGCCGGGCACCGTCCCGGAATCAGTCAGCTCGTCCCGGTCCCGGTCATGCTTCGCCGAAGCGGGCGAGGTGGGCTGCGACGTGCTGTGCTGTCCGGACGGCGTCGCGGCCCACTCCGCGCAGGGAGTTCGACGACAGGCTTCGCTGCCACTCCAGACCGACGAACGCCAGACGCGGGTGAGCCGGAGAGACGCCGCCGCGCTGCCGGGGATGACCGGCGCCATCCAGCGCCCCGTCCAAGCCGGTGAGGTAGGGCAGGTCCGGCCGGTAGCCGGTGGCCAGCAGGATCGTGTCCACCTCCTCCCGGACCCCGTCCGGCCAGATCACCTTGGCGCCGTCGATGCCGGTGAACAGTCCCCGCCGGTCCGGCGCCCCGTGGGCGAGCGCGGCCCGGTAGCGGCCGTCGTCAATGACCATCTGCGTCGGAGGAGTGCGTACCAGGCGGCCGAGCGGGGCGGTGTCCAGGCCGGTGCGGTTGAGCCAGAAGTGCAGGTCACGGCCGAGGATGCGCTGCCGGGCGAACTTCACCGGTTTCCGGCTGGCCAGTGTCACCCGCGCCACCCGGGCGAGCTCGGCGGCAATCTGCACCGCGGAGTTTCCCGCCCCGACCACGACGATCCGCTGCCCGGCGAAGGCTCCGGGACTGCGGTAGTCGGCCGCGTGCAGGACCGAGCCGGTGAAGCTTTCCAGCCCCGGCAGCGCCGGCCGGAACGGGCGCCCGAAGGTCCCGGACGCGGCGACCACGGTGCGTGCCGTCAGCCGACCACCGTTCTCCAGGTCCAGTGCGAAGCCTCCGTCGGCCTGCCGAGCACGGGTGACCCGGTGGCCGGTGCGGATGTCGGCGTCCAGGCGCGTGGCGTAGGCGCTCAGGTAGGCGACCACCTCGTCCCGGTGCGGGTAGCGGTCCGGATCCCCGCCCGGAAACGGCATCCCCGGCAGCGAGCTGTACCGGGCCGGCGAGAACAAGGTGAGGCTGTCGTAGTAGCGCGGCCACGACCCGGCCGCCTGTCCGGACGCCTCCAGTACCACCGGCCGCAGCCCCCGCCCGAGCAGCGCGTACGCCGCCGCCAGCCCCGACTGCCCGCCACCGATCACCGCAACGTCAATCCGTTCCATGCCCCGATCCCCTGATTCGGCGAATGTCTATGTTGACGACTATCGATACAGGTGCCATGCTGGGTCGCGCAAGACATCGACAGGCGTCGAATCAAAGGGGAATCTCGTGGCTGTGTCCATCAACAGCGTGCCCACCACCGCTCAGCTGCCCGTCGTGGTCATCGGCGCCGGACCTATCGGCCTGGCCGCCGCCGCCCACCTCATCGACCGCGGCCTCGACCCGCTGGTCCTGGAGGCCGGCCCCACCGCTGGCACCGCCGTGCGCGACTGGTCGCACGTCCGGCTGTTCTCCCCATGGGCCGAGGTCACCGACCCCGCCGCCGAGAAGCTCCTCGCCCCTACCGGCTGGGTCCACCCCGACGGGACCGCCTATCCGACGGGCGGCGACTGGGCCGAGCAGTACCTCCAGCCGCTCGCCGACGTCCTCGGCGACAAGGTCCGCTACGGCACCACGGTCACCGGCGTCGCCCGCGCCGGACGGGACCGCATCGTCGATGCCGACCGCCACGAGCAGCCCTTCACCGTGCACATCCAACTGGCTGACGGCAGCGAGGAGCGGATCAGCGCCCGCGCCGTCATCGACGCCTCCGGCACCTGGTCCATTCCCAGCCCGATGGGCGCCGACGGCCTGCCCGCCCTCGGTGAGAAGGCGGCGGCCGAGCGCATCTCTTACCGCGTCCCGGACCTGAAGGACCCGGCCGTCCGCGCCCGGTACGCGGGCAAGCGCACGGCGGTCATCGGCTCGGGCGCCTCCGCCTTCACCGCGCTCGCCTACCTCGCCGACCTGGCCAAGGACGAGGAGGGTACGCACGCGGCATGGGTCCTGCGCCGCGGGATCGGGGCGAACACCTTCGGCGGTGGCGAGGCCGACCAGCTCCCTGCCCGTGGCGCGCTGGGCCTGCGTGCCAAGGCGGCCGTCGAGGCCGGCCACGCCTCCGCCGTGACCGGCTTCCGTACCCAGGCTGTGGAGCGCGACGGAGACCGGCTTGTCCTGGTCGCCGAGGACGGCCGCCGCCTGGACCCGGTCGACGAGGTCATCGTGCTCACCGGCTTCCGCCCCGACCTGTCATTCCTCTCCGAGGTCCGCCTCGGCCTCGACGAGCGCCTCCAGGCCCCGACCGACCTGGCCCCGCTCATCGACCCGAACGTCCATTCCTGCGGCACGGTCTACCCGCACGGCGTAGGCGAGCTCTCCCACCCGGAGCAGGACGTCTACCTGGTCGGCATGAAGTCCTACGGCCGCGCCCCGACCTTCCTGGCAATGACCGGCTACGAGCAGGTCCGCTCCATCACCGCCGCGATCGCCGGCGACCAGGAGGCGGCGGAACGCGTGGAGTTGACCCTGCCGGAGACCGGTGTCTGCGGTGGCGCCGGCCTGTTCGACGACCCCGACGCCGCCCAGAGCAGCGACAGCGGGGGCTGCTGCGGCGCCCCGGCCACCCTCCAGATCGGCATCGGCGCACCGACCACGTCCGGCGGCTGCTAACCGGCCAACTCACCCCATCCAGCAGGAGGTATGCAATGTCTCGCGTACAGCTCGCCCTCCGCGTCCCGGACCTCGACGCGTCCGTTGCCTTCTACAGCAAGCTGTTCGGCACCGAGCCCGCCAAACTCCGTGACGGCTACGCCAACTTCGCCATCGCCGAGCCCCCGCTCAAGCTCGTCCTGATCGAAGGCACCGCGGGCGAGGCAACCCGCATGGACCACCTCGGCGTCGAGGTCGAGACAACCGAGGCCGTCCATGCCGCCACCAGCCGCCTGAGCGAAGCGGGCCTGGCCACCACCGAGGAGAACGACACCACCTGCTGCTACGCCCTCCAGGACAAGGTCTGGGTCCACGGCCCCGGCCAGGAACCCTGGGAGGTCTACGTCGTCAAGGCCGACGCCGACACCCTCACCAAGCAGCAAGGCAGCTCCTGTTGCATCGACCCCGCGAAGGACGGCGCAAAGGAACCGGCCACCGCCGGTGGCTGCTGCTGATCTGTCGATGACCAACCTCCACACCAGCGAGGCCGCGACCGGGACGGGGGACCGGTTGCGGCCCCGTGCCGCCCTTCCCGCCCTCTGCGCCACCCAGATCACCAGTTGGGGGATCGTCTACTACGCATTCCCCGTTCTCAACCCGCAGATCACCGCCGACACCGGCTGGTCCGCCACCGCCACCACCGCTGCGTTCTCCGGTGCCCTGCTCGTTTCCGCCCTGGTCGGCATCCCGGTCGGCCGCATCCTCGACCGCCGTGGCCCGCGCGCCGTGATGACCACCGGCTCCATCCTCGGCGTCATCGCAGTCCTCGCCGTCGCCTACGCCCCCAACCCGGCGGTCTTCACCGCCGCGTGGCTGCTCGCTGGAGTGGCCATGGCCGCCACCTTCTACCAGCCCGCCTTCGCCGCCCTCACCCGCTGGTGGGGCCCGGACCGAGTTCGCGCCCTGACCATCGTCACCCTCGCCGGCGGACTCGCCTCCACCGCCTTCGCACCCCTGACCGCCGTACTCGCCGAACACCTCAACTGGCGCTCCACCTACGCCGTCCTCGCGGTCATCCTCGCCGCGGTCACCATCCCGGCCCACGCAATCGCGCTGCGCTCCCCCTGGCCACCTGCGCCACCGGCGCCTCCCCAACAGACCAGCGGCGGCGCGTCAGTGGCTCGCAGCCGCCCCTTCCTCATGCTCGCCGCCGCACTGACCCTCAACGGTTTCGCGATGTACGCCGTCGTCATCGCCCTCGTCCCCCTGCTCACCGAACGCGGCGCCAGCCCCACCACTGCTGCCTGGGCCCTGGGACTCGGCGGTGCGGGCCAGACCCTGGGCCGCACCCTGTACGCGGTGCTCGCCCGCCAGACCGGCGTAACCACCCGCACCGTGGTACTGATCGCCGCCGGCGGGGGAACCACCGTGCTGCTGGCCACGATCCCCGGCCCAATCCCGCTCCTCGTGGTCCTCGCCGTTCTCGCCGGCATGGTCCGCGGCAACCTCACCCTCCTCCAGGCCACGGCCGTCACCGATCGTTGGGGAACCATCCACTACGGCCGTCTTTCCGGTCTCCTGGCCGCTCCGGTCACCATCGCCAGTGCGACGGCCCCGTTCGCCGGAGCCGTGCTCGCGGGCCGGCTCGGCGGCTATCCCGGCCTCTGCGCCGCACTCGCTGCCGCATCCGCCGTCGCCGCCGCCTTCGCGCTGGGGAGCAGGCCGGACTGAGCCGCTGGTCAATCTGGCCACATGCATCTTTCTGTCGTCGGCGGGCCTGTCGACGACCGCCTTCTGCCGCATGGCCTGACGCTAGGCGTACTCGATGATCCAGCAGACGATCACAGGCTGATCGTCCACGCAGTCGTCGGCCCGCCGCCGGGTGTCGGTCAGCGTCCGGCGCAGGGCCAGCAACTCGGCGACGGCCGAGTCGATCTCCGTGATCCGCTCATCAAGCAGGTCGCGCACGGTGGAGCAGGGCGGGATTCCGCCGTCGCGAATGGCGAACACGTCGCGGATGTCATCCAGGTGAAGGCCCCGTCGCGATGCCTGGCATGCCCTCTTGCCGCACCGAACACCGCTCCTTCTCCAGCGGAGCCACTAGAGCGACCCTAATTACGTGTCCGCTTCTCGATCTTCCGCTGTACGTCGACGATCGCGGCGCGCGCGGCTTCGAGCCTGATGCCCTGCGCGCGGGCGAGAGCGAGGTGCTCGTCCAGCAGGTTCTGGTCCGCGGCGAGCTTGTCGGCGTGGTTCTGCGGCAGCACCTTCGCCCGGTAGCCCTCCAGCGCCGCGACGACCACGCCGAACGGCAGGTCCGGGGAGCGCTGTTCGGCGATCCTGAGCCTGCTGACCACGTCGACCAGCTCGCGTAGCTCGGCCGTGACGCCCTCGACGGCGGTCGTGAGCGACAGCCGGTTCAGCACGAGGAGCGCATCGCTCGCTGTGTCGTAGTCGGGCTGGAGCCACTGAACGGTCTGGTCGCGGAGGCGGTGGTTGACGACGAGCCAGGTGCTGACGACCAGGGCGACGAGGGCGATCACCGCCCCCCAGGTCCAGGAGGAGGAAAAATCGCCTGCGGCGGAAGAAGAAAGGGGCAGCATGGTGTTGTCCTTCCTGAGGATGGACGCTCGCAAGATCGCTTCTTTCACGGGTCTGGTGAGCGTCGGTGTTCTCCACACCAATGCACGGTGTGATCCGGCCGCAGCCTCGGGCTCTCGCACAGCCCGGGGCCGCGGTGCCTCTAGGGGGTGCGGCGGCTGCGCAGATACGGCGGGTCCAGCAGGTTCGCCGTGCCCCGGCGGAACAGGACTGGCGGTTTCCCGGGCCCTGACCTGCGCACCTTGCCGGTCTTGACCACGAACCCCGCGGTCTCCTCCACGACCTTGCGGTGGAAGTTCCCCGGGTTGAGCGTGTAGCCCCACACGGCCTCGTAGACCTTGCGCAGGTCGGTGATGGTGAAGAGGTCGTCGCAGAAGGCGGTCGCGATGGTGGTGTGTTCCAGCCGGACCCGGGTGTGTTCGAGCCCGTGCCGGATGATTTCGCCGTGGTCGAAGGCGAGGCTGCTGTTGGGACCCCACAGCCATTCCTCGACCTCGACCCAGTCGGCCGCGCGGGCGTCGCTCGCGCCGGTCACCTCTGGCGGATCCGGCATGACCGCCACAAAGGCAGTCGAGATGATCCGGCCCCGGGGGTCACGCTCCGGGCGCGAGTACGTGTGCAGTTGTTCCAGCCGGATCCCGGATCCGTCCAGCCCGGTCTCCTCCAGGAGTTCCCGCTTCGCCGTGTCCTTCAGGGACTCTCCCGGCCGGACGAACCCGCCTGGCAGGGCGAGCATTCCGAGATGCGGCTTCTTGCCACGCCGCACGAGCAGGACGCACAGATGTTCCGAGCGGATCGTAAAGATCACGATGTCTGCCGTCGGCAGCGCCGCCACCCGTGGCCGCCTAAACGGAGCGGGTCCCGGATCGCCTCCGGCGATGGCCTCCGCCAAGCGGCACGCATCGACGACGGTTCCCTCCGGGACGGCGATGGGCAGGTCCTTGGGCGGCTCCGCGTAGTAGACGGCCATGCCGCGCTCATGGACGCACCCCAGTTCATACGCGGTGGTGCGGCCGATGTATCCGCCAGGATTCACGACGTACACCAGGTCCGAGGTGAAGATCTTCTTCAAGGTCGCCGCTTGGAGGTCGTGGTCCGACGACTCCGGAGGGTCGGACTCGAAGCGCACGAACTCACGCCCGCGGTCGACGATCCGGCATATCGGCGGGCTCTTCACGGTCAGTCCGGCATTCGCGAAGATCCGGGCAGCTGCCAGGACTTCGGGGTAGTGCTGACGGAAGCTCCCGATGAGAGCGACGGAGCCCTTGGCGGAGATACGCATAACGGGACTGTGACAGTCGAACGTCGCCGATCCGAACTCCCGATAGCGCCTCTCTGACAAGAACCCGGGTGTATTCCGAGGTGAGAGCAGGCTTCCCGACAACGTGTCAGAATGAAAAGAACCAGGGTCAGTTACTGGCCCGGCTCAAGTGGCACAACTAAGCCGCCGTCTCATACAGGGATTTGCACTGCCGGGCGCTGCGCCTTACCTGGCCCGGGATGTACTGACGGCTACTTCAGGAGACGTGACCTGACGCATCCGGTACGAGTGTGCGGATGCTCCTGGTGTCACGGGCTCATCGATGCGCTGGTTGGCCCGCAGCGGTTCGTACGGACCGGCGGGAGTCGCGGCGGAGCACTTCGCGCAGGGCGGCGTGTTTGTCATCGTCGGGGAGCTCGCGGGCCAGAGTGCAGCGGACGCGGTGGCTGGCGTCGGCCGCAAGGTGGTCGCCGAGGTGGGCTGTTGTTGCTGTCTGGTCGGTGGTGCACCAGAGGTGGGCGGCCAGCGCACGGATCCAGGGTGAGGAGTGCCCGGCTACTACGGGGAGCGGCAGGAGCCGTCGGCTGCACGGCAGTTGAGCGAGGGCTTCCACGATGAGACTCTCCGCCGGGCCCTCTGGCTGGGCAAGGAGCGGAAGGGCGATTCCGATGATCTCCTCTGCGTCGCTGGGGGTCTGGACCATGTGAGCCGCCGCGCTCAGGCCGTGGTAGCGGAGGGTTGTCGTCCCCATGTCCAGCTGGAAACGGTCGTAGGCGTGCGTGGCGTTGAGATCGTCTCGGGCGCTGCCGTCGAGGCGTCCCCGGGCCGCGTCCAACGCGATGTCGAGATGGCGGGCACGCTGTTCGGGCCCAAGGTAGGCAGTGAGGATGTTGAGGGCGTCGAGAGCCTCCTGCCGCTGTTGAGCCGTGTGATGGTGACTCCGGATCCTTTGAGTGAGAGCGTCGGCGAAGGACTCGCGATCGACCGTGGGCAGGAGGCGGCCGATCAGGAAGGCCGCCTGAGAGGGCGAGGCATCGAGGTTCGGATCGGTTTCGGTCTGTCGGCCGAGGCTGCGGTCGAGCAGCTTCTGAGCCAGCGGCCGGGCGCAGTCGGCGGGAGCGTTGGCCAGAAGGAGCGCCAGGGCAGCGTCAGTGTTGCCGCCGGCCGCCGCTGCGGTGCAGCGTTCGCTCACCACCGAGGGCTGGAGACGGAGCGCGTCTTCGCCACGGCCGAGGATCACGTTGGCAGCGAACGCATCCGTCAGGAGAACCTGGCACATCCGGTCGACGGCTTCGACGCGTTGCAGACCGAGGTGGCGGATGGCGATACGGGTGAGCGCCTGGGCGTAGTCCTGCTCTGCACCGCGGTGGCGACGTCCGGGGCCGGTAAGCACCAGACCTGTGAGGTCGAGGAAGCGCTGGGCCTGCCGTGTGTCGGCAGCGTCAGCGAGGCTGGCGAACGCGCTGAATGCGGCTCGACGCACATTGCGCGTACCAAAAGGAACGTCCTGGTCATCGGCGATCTCGGCAAGGGTGACGTCAACCCAGGCCCGCGCCTGCTCGTCGGGGAGCAGATCCGCCGCCGCCCGCACTGCGGTAAGCGCGCTGTGCCGTCTCCATCGAGGGTGGTCAGCCCAGCCGTCCGGGATCGGAAGATCGAACGGCTTTTCGGGCAGCTGGGCGTCGAGAGTGTTGAGGAGTTCGTGGGAGCCGGCGGCGACGAGGTGGCCGATGGTGGCAGGAATCTCGCCGTGATCCAGGTGGAAGCGTCCAAGTAGTTCGTGGGCCTCGTGTTCCTCCAGCCAGCTTGCCGTCACCACGGCCTGCCGGAGGTACTGGGTGAGGGCTTGCAGGGTCTCGGCCGGCCGAGCGTGGTTGGCAACTCGTCCCAGAGCGCGTTCGCGGGCTGAGAAGGGCTCGGGCAGGAACCTGCCGCCGCTGGCGGCCCGGAGTGCGGTGGCGGTGGGGTAGGCGTCACTGATTCGTGCGGTTTGCAGGCCGTAACGGATCCGCACGAGGTTGTGGGCCTCGGTCCATGCCGCAGCGTCTTCATGATTACGCTGCTGAACAGCACGCTCGATGGCATCGTCATATCGGTCGAGAGCGTCTTGGGCCTGCCCGGCGTCGGCCAGGTACCGGGCGTGGCGCGCGAGAAGCAGCGCCGTGACCGACGGGGGATACTCGGATCGAGCGGATCCGGCGAGAGCTGTCCACATGGCGCCGGACCGGTCGGTATCAGCCAGGCAAGCCAGCAGCCGAGCCCGCCATATCTGATCACCTGGCTCTGCCGAGGCGGAGAGATCGGTCAAGTCCGCAACCCGAGACCGCAGCAGGTCCGGTCGGTCCGAAGCGACAGCATGCTCGGCGAACCAGGTGACGGCCATCAGACAGTGCGGGTCACCGATATGAAGGGTATCGATGCTGGCGGTGATGTCATCCAGGGAGACTTCGTGGTGATACTCGAAGGCGGCGAGGTCACCGAGGGCATTGGCCGCGCGGATGAGCTCGTCAGGCGCCTCGATCTGGTCGCTGACGAGTCGACGAACAACCGACATTGCACGCCAGACCTCGCCCATTGGCAGCGCGGTGGCCAGGACGGTCACGTCGGCGGCCACGCCCTCCGCGTGGTCACCGGCATCGTGGTGGGCCTTGGCCTGCCGTTGACGAAGGGAGAGGGCGAGCGGCGCCCACACGGAGGTCTCCAGCGCGTCCGCGATGCGCGCATAGAGACGAGCCGCAGATGCGGGATCGGCGGCCTCCAGCCTGTGGGCTTCCTGAAAGTCCGGGGCCAGCCCAAGGTGCGCGACCGGGCCCCGGATCAGGGCATCAGGTTCGACTTCAACCGGCTGGACTACTCCGCTGACTGAATAGAAACGGGGCTTGAGCCGAGCCGCCAGATCCCGGCGCAGCATGGCTTCGGAGACCTGAGCGGCGGTCGGGGCCCATCCACCGACAAGGTGCTCGATGCGGCTCAGTACCTGTTCCGCTGCCAAGGCAGTGTTCTCCACAGCCTCATGGCGCAGGCTGCTGACTGCCTGTGTGTAGTCCCGCTCGTCGCCGTCTTCCAGACGAAGGTGATGAACCCTCAGGGACGACAGCAAACGCCAGGTCAGCTCCCGCGTCGGAACTCCGTGCGTTTCGATACCGCGGGACACGGCCTCAGCCACCACGAGATCCAACTGATCCAGCCTGGCCCGCATCTTGCTGTTCGTGGGACCCGAGCGAGAAGCCTCAGCGCGGAACTCCTCCGGCCCCCGTCCCGAAGCGATGCCGGCGAGCCTGGCTACCTCGTGGCCATGGGTATTTCGGTCGGTGACCGCGAGGGCAAGCCGATAGCGGCCCGCCTGGATCTCTTCCCAATGTTCGGTCACCTCCCGTAGGTAAGAGCCGACCAACGCCACGGTCGCATCACTGGACGGCACCACGTCGGGATCGCGCCGGACCCCGATGGCCACCCGAAACTCTTCGCCGCCCTGCCGCGGCCGGGCAGTGATCAGAATGTCGTCGACCTTGCTGAACCGACTCGCCTGAAGCTTGATCTCTACCGGCACGAGCACTGGATCGCCGAGCTCTTCCAGAGGATCACCGGTCAGCAACGAGGCGAGAAGAACGGCGGCGTAGCGGTGCTCCAGCACCGTTCCTCCGCCGCCTGTCGAGTACGGCGAAGCTCCCGCAGCAGCGGCCATGTCATCTACCGGGACCACCAGCTCAGACTAGCTCTCGACGGTGTTTCGGCGCCGCCGGTGCAGCCTTCGGCGCGGCCGCAGGCCTGGCCCACCATGCGGCGCGGAGTGGATGTGTCGCCGCAGCCTGGCGCCCTCAGTCTTGGGTCGCGGCGAGGCGTGTGTGTGACATGTCCGACGTAGGTGTCTCTCAGCCCACCTCCCAGGAGCCCTGGGAGGTGTACGTCGTCAAGGCCGACGCCGACACCCTCGCCAAGCAGTCGGGAAGTACCTGCTGCACCGACACATCCGCCGACGAAAATAAGGAACCCGCACCCGCAGGCTGCTGCTGATCCGCCGATGACCAACCTCCGCACCAGCGGGGCCGCGACCGGCACGGGGGACCGGTCACGGCCCCGCGCCGCCCTGCCCGCCCTGTGCGCCACCCAGATCACCAGCTGGGGAATCGTCTACTACGCCTTCCCCGTCCTCAACCCGCAGATTACCGCCGACACCGGCTGGTCGGCGACCGCCACCACGGCAGCCTCCTCCGGGGCGCGCCAGCCACAGTCTCGCCGTCCTCTACCTCTTCTACGCGAAGTTGTTGCGCGGAGTCCAAAGTCGAGCGAATGAGCTAATCGACACCGCTTTGCGTGAAGGGAACTAGGCGTGGCCTGCCCGGGTCGCCCGCATCCAGCCACGCGGACTTGCCTCCCGCGTAAGCTGCCTGCGCATGCGTGCAGACATAGGGCATGCCAAAATCTATAATTAGAACACAATTTCGATATCTGGGAGGTTGGCCATGGGCGACGGAAGCTCCATCGAATGGACAGAGGCGACCTGGAACCCAACTACCGGGTGTGATCGCGTGTCGCCCGGATGCGACAACTGTTACGCCTTGGCACTCTCCAAGCGCCTCAAGGCGATGGGCGCCGACAAGTACCAGACAGACGGGAACCCGGTAACTTCAGGTCTGGGCTTCGGACTTGCCTTACATCCTGACTCGCTGTCGCTCCCATACCGATGGAAGACCCCTCGCACCGTCTTTGTGAACTCCATGAGTGACCTGTTCCATGCCCGCGTACCCCTGGAGTTCGTACAGCGCGTTTTCGACGTTATGGCCGACACTCCGCAGCACACCTACCAAGTCCTCACCAAGCGCGGTCGCCGACTTCGTCGACTCGCGAGCAGCTTGGACTGGCCCGACAACGTGTGGATGGGGGTGTCAGTAGAGAGCGAAGATCAGCTCTCGCGTGTGGATGACCTGCGCCAAGTTCCAGCCGGAGTCCGGTTCTTGTCCTGCGAGCCGCTGCTCGGTCCTCTTCCGAACCTTGATCTAGACGGCATCGGTTGGGTAATCGTGGGCGGTGAGTCGGGCCCCCGTCACCGACCGCTGGATGAGTCGTGGGTGGTCGAGATCCGTGACAACTGTGAATCCTCACGCGTGCCGTTCTTCTTTAAACAGTGGGGTGGTCGCACACCTAAGGCCGGCGGACGGGAGTTGCAGGGGCGTCTATGGGACAGCGTGCCCTCAGGGCTGACCACGGTCTCTTGAAGGATTGACCAATCAGCGCTCTGTCGCGACCCACTGACCTCGTGTGACCATCTTGCGCATATACCGGCGTCAGGGCGGTGCGGAGGGGGACGGTCATGGCGGTCAGCACATCAGGTGGATTACTCGATCGAAATCACAGCCAGTCGATCTTCAAACACGCGATCCTGCGTCGGTACATCACCGCGTATGCGGCGATGGTCGGTTCGAGTTCTGCTGGCCACCGCGTCGCTATTGTGGACGGCTTCGCCGGCCGTGGGCGCTACCCGGACGGGACGCCAGCGTCAGGTGAGCTGATCCTCCAAGCTGCCGCAAAGGCGAGCCGAGCGATCGTCGAAGTCACTCTGGTAGAGAAAACCCGAGCCGACTACGACAAGCTGGCTCAAGTCGTGGGCGAGTATCAGGCCCAGGACGTTCGGGCACAGGCCCACCAAGGTCTGGTTCACAGCCACTTGGACAGCATCGTTGAGGCGGCTACCGGAATCCCGCTCTTCCTCTTTCTGGACCCATGTGGCGCCGGCCTTCCGTTCTCAGACCTGGCGCGTGTTCTTGTCGGGGAGAGGCGCCCGAAGCGGCCAAGTACGGAAGTGCTACTCAACTTCAGTGCAGACTTCACCCGCCGCGCGGCGGGCGCGCTGGCCGCCGGGCACGACTCGCACGAGAGCCTCCCTGCGCTGGACCGCGTATGCGGGGGCGACTGGTGGCGGGAAGTGGCCCTGCAGGCTCGCGGGCCCAACACCACCTTCGAGGCATCCGCCGAGGCCGTCGCGCGCGCCTACACAGACCGCTTGGCACGCAGAACCGGAATGCGCGGCGTCACTGTGCCTGTGAAGCGACGTGTTGGCCACCAGCCTGTGTACCACCTGGTCTTCCTGACCCGGAGCCCGTTCGGCATATGGGTCTTCGCTGACGCGATAGCGCGCGCTCGCCGTGAGTGGTTGGAAGCTCTGGGCCCCGAGGAGGATGACGCTCTCTTCAGCTACGACGGTGTGATGGCAGACGTGCTCGCGCAGGAGCAAGAGAAGGCGCGAGACCGCGTCAGGAAGAACCTCCGGAACGTGGTAGCCCGCCGGAACCGGGTCAAACTCGTGGATGAGGTCTGGTCCGTCTTCGAAGGCGTATACGGCTTGGCGAACGACACCACGGTCCGTGCCGCACTTAGTCTGGCGGCCAAGGACGGGGCCGTTTCGATCATCGAACAGGGCAACAAGATTCGCGATACCGTCATAGGTCGAGGGCATCAATGACGCTGCTGGCAAGGCCCTTGAGCGCAGGCCCGCGGATGGCCCGCATGTCCTGATCAGAGGCGCGGCACAGACGAGAAGACTGAGACAGCCCTTGCCTGGAAGGGGTGCCGCCAACTCGGCTGCACCACAAGGGCCGGACAGTGCCCGCTCGGTGCGCATGGTTCCCACCGACAGGACGGGGCGACGCCCTCGCGACCGAGGCGCCGGACGTGCCCCGGTCATCGGCAGAAGTCGCTAACAGGCATCGCACAACGCGCTGTTTACTGTCGGGAGGCTTCGGATCGCTGGTAGGGGAGCGGCAGGTGGGCAAAGCGTCCGCAGGAAAGAAGGCGGCCAGAACGGGTGGGACGCGAGACCACACCGTTCCCCAGATGTACTTGCGGCACTTCGCCGAACATCAAGCACGGCGACGGTACGAACTGCGAGTGCGGCGCCTCGACGAGCCGGACAGGGCCTTCCCGGCCGCGCCGACCGCGATCGGCGCCGAGCGCGGCTTCTACTGGGGCACAACCATCGAGGGCGTCCCCCACCATGCCTGCGAGGAACTCTTCACCTCCCTGGAGGGCAACGCCGAGACGGTCCTCAAGGTGATCCTCGACGACAAAGACTGGGCGCTGACCCCGCATTGGCCGCTCGCCCCGGAGCAACGCGGTGCCCTTGCCTGGTGGATGGCCGCGCAGATCCTGCGCACCACGCGCCAGCGCAAGCGCCTCTCCCACACGCAGCCGCCGCCCAAGGAGTCCCCCGAACTTCCCGACGACATCGCCCGGATCGCCACGAACAACCCGCACCTGCGCTACATCGTCGAGAACATCGCCGCCCTGGCGCTCGTGCTCCAGAACCGCCCGTGGGGCCTGGGCTTCAGCGACATGTGCCTGCTCACCAGCGACGTTCCGGTAGTCGTATGGAACCGCCCAGACGCGGACGACCAGATCCTCGCTGTGGCCCAGAGCGACATCATGTTGCCCCTGGACCCGCACCGGCTGCTGTTCCTGCCCAGCCCGGCCCAGCAACTGACCGACCCGCGCAAGCGCACAGACCACTTCCTGCACATCGAGGGCGCCGTCGGCCTGGCCCTAGTCGAAGTCGCCTACGACGTGGCGGACCAGTTCGTCGTCCACCATCCCCGCCACGACCCGTGGCTGCACTGGAAGCCGAACAGCCCCCGCCAGCCAAGACGCTGGGCCGGAGAAGAGCACTCGGCTCCACAGTACGCGATCGAGTACCCGGTGTTCCCGACAGACCGCAACATCGCACGCCGCTGGACCATCGAGCATCCGCCACCCAGGACTGCCGCGTCCTGACCGTGCCCAAGAGCGCCGAGTGCTGCGGCCACATCATCACCAAGGACCGCGTCCCCGTCGCGCCCCAGCACCCGGGTGAGACCGACGGCGCGCCACCGCCCGTCTGCCATCACAGTGCGGGGGAGCAGAGACCACACCCGCTGCGCAACCGACCCGTTGGGTAGCCTCAGCCCTGGGCTGACGCGGACTCTGGGATCTCTGCGCGCCACGTAGGCGGGTTTGCTTCAGCATGGATGGACAGAGGTCGTGGTACCCCAGGATGCAAGGGATACCGCATCCCTCGGTAGCGCTTGATTCGCGAATGCATTGACCTGTGGTCTCGTGCTGACACGTCAGCACGAGACCCGGACCGAGGCGGACCGAGCGGGATCAAGCAAACAGGTGTGTTTGTGCGGGTTCTCCGGCGAAACCGCAGGTCGGAAAGGTAACAATTTCGGGTTCGACTCCCCTAGGTTCATTGGGTGGTCGGGTGGCGGGGGCCGCACCCCCGCCACCCGCGCTTTCACGAGTCGGCTTATGTGGCTTTTCGGTTTTTCCCGCTCCGCTTTCTTTGGTTCAGTTCAAGGAAATGGGAGAGAGTGATGGCCGTATGGCGGCAGCGTTCACCATAATCCCCTCCGTGTGAGGAATGGGGGTGGGTGGATCAGGCGACGTCAAGAAACCTCTTTGGCTCCACCGGGCGCATTTCGTGAGCGCGGTGTGCATGCAAGCGGACGGAGGCATTGCGCTGCTCATCGAGCCAGGCGTACACGTCTCGCATCGGATAGCGGACGGCGCCGCCGTCGAGCTTGATGTAAGCCGGGCCCTTGCCGTCATTCCGCCAGTTGCGCAGCGTCTTGTCCGACACTGCGAGCAGCTCGGCTAGCTGCGGAGGTGCCAGCAACTGCCAAATTGTCGCGTGTTCGGTCACAGGCGTGGAGTCGCCCATTCCAAGAGCCTCCAGAGGTGTCTTTATATCCATTTGAAAGAGATCGTTTGAGTGACTTCCTTCGAAAACAACATAGTGGGTTGTGTCGGTGTACGCGTGGCAGAATCTTCGGGTGGGGAAGCCTGATAACCCCAGGACGGTAGAGGTGTAGCCGCTTTCCGTCCCTCTCGATCCCAGATACGTCCTGCTGCATCCCTACTTGCCGGTAGTTGATGTGGCTGACGTCACACGAAACTAATGTCGGTCTAGCCCGCTAGGGAGTGTCGAGTACGTGCCAGGACATATAGAAGACCGCTGGATCAGCAAACGAACCAAGGAGAAGACCAAGCTCTACGGCAAGGGGAAGCGTTACAAGGTCGCTGGCATCCCCGGTGTCCGTGCCCGCAGCTTCACCAAGCTCACCGACGCCAAGCAGTGGCTCGCCCATGCTCAAACCGACGTGACGCGGCAGGAGTTCGTCGACCCACGTGAAGGAACGATCCTGCTGCGCTCGTATGTGGAGGAACAGTGGTGGCCGCACCAGCGGTACGCCGCCACCACCCGAGATGCGGCGCGCCGACGCATATGGGGACACGTTCTCCCGACCCTCGGGCCGCTGCCCCTGAACGCCATCACTGCGCCAGCCCTCCGGGAATGGGTTGCTCAGATGGAAGAGACTCTGTCGCCGGGGACGATCCGCACCACCTGGGGGCATCTCTCCACGATCCTCCAGGCCGCCGTCGAAGACGGCAGGTTGGTGAAGCATCCGATGAAGGGGAGCCGCACTGCCCGGCCACCGGCCAAGCCTGCTCAGAAGGCGCGAGCGTGGTCGCGCGAGCAGGCGATGCTGGTACGCGCTGGACTCCCGGAGCAATACCGCCTCGCAGTCGACCTGGGGGTGGGGCTCGGCCTGCGCCAGGGCGAGGTATTCGGACTGTCCCCGGAGGACCTCGACGCGGAGCGCGGGGTCGTACATGTCCGGCGGCAGGTCTGCATGATTGACGGCCACCTCTTCTTTGCGCTCCCCAAGGGTGGCAAGACGCGAGAAGTTGATGCCGCACCTGGCGTCCTGGCCAGCATCAAACAGCACGGGAAGCGCTGGCAGCCGGTCGCGGTGAAACTCCCGTGGGAGAGCCCCCATGAACCTCAGAGCGAACGGCAGCGCGTCGACTGGGCTCCGCGTGCCTACCCACTTTTCCTGGCTACTCGGCAGGGGCGCGCATGCAACCGCGACACATGGAACAGACGTCTCTGGAAGCCCGCGCTCGCCTCCGCGGGACTGATCGGCAGAATGGACTCCGATTCCGGCGGGGCCAAGTGGGAGCCGTCGCGCGAGCTCGGCTTCCATGCCCTGCGCCACACCTATGCAAGCGTCCAGCTCGAAGCCGGCGAGTCGATCGTCTCCCTCGCCCGCTGGCTTGGGCACGCCGACCCTGGCTTTACTCTGCGTACATACACGCACTTCATGCCCGACGCCGGCACGCGAGGTCGCGCCGCCATGGATGCTTGGTTCAGCGGGGAGGCGAACTCCCTGGAAACCCCCTAACGGTCATGCGGGGGTGTGAAGGGCGGGAGACATGCAGGTCATGGTGGGTATGGAGCGGAACGCATGCGGTTGACGGTCTTCTGGCAGCGGATGGCGGATCACTTCGGTCCGGGATACGCCGACACCTTCGCGCGCGACCATGTGATGGCGGAGCTCGGCGGGCGTACGGTGCACGAGGCCCTGGAAGCCGGCTGGGCGGCGAAGGACGTGTGGCGTGTGGTCTGTTCCGTCATGAACGTTCCGGGGGAGAAGCGCTGACCGGCAACGAAGATCGCAGGACGGGGGCCGATTGTCGGTGGCGTGGGCGAGACTTGCTCTGTGGCACGCACTGACGAGACCGGGCAGCTGCCCCGGCACGGGTCCCCGTTCGGCACGACGCCGCCCGATCCGCCTCCGGGCGAGGGCGACGCCGGGTCGAACGCCCGCATGCCGCGCTGGCTGCCGCGCGCCATGGTGCTCGCGCTGGCGCTCGTCGGCGTGTTCCAGCTGGGCAGCTGGGCCTTTCACCAGCTCACCGGGCTGCTGATCAATATCCTCATCGCGTTCTTCCTGGCGCTCGCCATCGAGCCCGCAGTGAGCTGGATGGCCTCGCGCGGGATGCGCCGGGGACTGGCCACCGCCATCGTCTTCCTCGCTGTGATCGTCGTCTCCGCCGGGTTCGTGACCCTGCTGGGGTCGATGCTCGCGGGCCAGATCGTCAAGATCGTCGAGGATTTCCCGAACTACCTCGACTCCGTCATCAACTGGATCAACGCGCACTTCCAAACCGATCTGCGCCGCGTCGACGTCCAGGAGGGCCTGCTCAGGTCGGACTGGCTGCGCAACTACGTGCAGAACAGCGCCAGCGGTGTCCTGGACGTGTCCGCCCAGGTCCTCGGCGGTCTCTTCCAGCTGCTGACGATAACGCTGTTCTCGTTCTACTTCGCCGCGGACGGCCCCCGACTGCGCCGCGCGCTGTGCTCCGTACTGCCGCCCGCCAGGCAGGCCGAGGTGCTGCGTGCCTGGGAGATCGCCGTCAACAAGACCGGTGGCTATCTGTACTCGCGCGGCCTGATGGCACTGATCTCCGGCATAGCCCACTACATCCTGCTGGCGAGCCTGGACGTGCCCTACGCGCCCGTGCTCGCCGTGTGGGTCGGCCTGGTGTCGCAGTTCATCCCCACCATCGGCACGTATCTCGCGGGCGCCCTGCCGATGCTGATCGCGTTCACGGTCGATCCCTGGTACGCGCTGTGGGTGCTGATCTTCGTCGTGATCTACCAGCAGTTCGAGAACTATGTGTTGCAGCCCAAGCTGACCGCCAAGACCGTCGACATCCACCCGGCGGTCGCCTTCGGTTCGGTCATCGCGGGCACGGCCCTCCTGGGCGCGGTCGGCGCACTGGTCGCCATCCCGGCGGTCGCCACGCTGCAGGCGTTCCTGGGGGCGTATGTGAAGCGCTACGCCGTCACGGACGACCCCCGTGTCCATGGGCACCGAGCGCGGGGAACGGGGCGCCGCTTGTTCGCACGCGCGCGTGCGGTGTGGATACGGCGGCCGGGGCAGAAGCCTCCGGCGGAGCCGGGGGGTTCCGGGGACGGTCCCGGTGACGGGCAGGGCTCCGGTGCGAACGGGGGTTCCGGGCAGGGTTCCGGCTGAGCGGGCCTGCGCTTGCGCCATGATCGGCGCATGACAGAGGTCGTGCTGATGTCAGGTCCCGGGATCGTGGCGATCCCGGGTGTCGACTGCGGCGAGAAGCTGGTCGATGTCCGCCCGTGGGAGGCCTTCGCCGTCGATGCCACGGCAGCTCATCGCTGACCGGCGTGCTCGGGCATCGCATGTGCCGAGGTGCCGTGTGGTGCGCTTGACACGAAAATCGAACATCCATTCTTATGAGGGTGCCGGTCAAGCGCTCGGCGGGCATTTCGCCACGGTTTGGAGGGAGAAGTGCCCGAGTTATCCACAGGCCGGACGGGCGTCGGGGCGCATTGTCAGTGGCAGGCGTTAGCGTCTTTGACGTGAAGCGATCGACTCAAGCAAATCGGGTGGAACCCATGGCAGGTACCGACCGCGAGAAGGCCCTGGATGCCGCGCTCGCACAGATTGAACGGCAGTTCGGCAAGGGTGCGGTCATGCGCCTGGGCGAGCGGCCGAACGAGCCCATCGAGGTCATCCCCACCGGGTCGACCGCGCTCGACGTCGCCCTCGGCGTCGGTGGCCTGCCGCGAGGCCGGGTGGTGGAGGTGTACGGACCGGAGTCCTCCGGTAAGACCACGCTGACCCTGCACGCAGTGGCCAACGCGCAGAAGGCCGGGGGTCAGGTTGCCTTCGTGGACGCGGAGCACGCCCTCGACCCCGAGTACGCGAAGAAGCTCGGTGTCGACATCGACAACCTGATCCTCTCTCAGCCCGACAACGGCGAGCAGGCCCTGGAAATCGTGGACATGCTGGTCCGCTCCGGCGCCCTCGACCTCATCGTCATTGACTCCGTCGCCGCGCTCGTCCCGCGCGCGGAGATCGAGGGCGAGATGGGCGACAGCCACGTCGGTCTACAGGCCCGACTGATGAGCCAGGCCCTGCGGAAGATCACCAGCGCCCTCAACCAGTCGAAGACCACCGCGATCTTCATCAACCAGCTCCGCGAGAAGATCGGCGTGATGTTCGGCTCCCCGGAGACCACGACCGGTGGCCGGGCGCTGAAGTTCTACGCCTCGGTGCGTATCGACATCCGCCGCATCGAGACCCTGAAGGACGGCACGGACGCGGTCGGCAACCGCACCCGCTGCAAGGTCGTCAAGAACAAGGTCGCGCCGCCCTTCAAGCAGGCCGAGTTCGACATCCTCTACGGCCAGGGCATCAGCCGCGAGGGCGGCCTGATCGACATGGGCGTGGAGCACGGCTTCGTGCGCAAGGCCGGCGCCTGGTACACGTACGAGGGCGACCAGCTCGGCCAGGGCAAGGAGAACGCGCGCAACTTCCTCAAGGACAACCCCGACCTGGCCAACGAGATCGAGAAGAAGATCAAGGAGAAGCTGGGCGTCGGCGTACGGCCGGAGAAGCCCGCCGCCGAACCGGGCGCGGACGCCGCGGCCTCCGCCACCCCGGACGACGCCGCGAAGTCCGTGCCCGCACCTGCGGCGGCCAAGGCCACCAAGACCAAGGCCGCGACCGCCAAGAGCTGATCCGTACTGTGTCCGATTCAAAAACGCGGCGAACGGACTGGGCCGAGTACGCCGCCTATCCTGACGCTCCGCCGGAGCGAGGGAGCGGCGGCGACGGGGGCTCCCCCGGCGTGGGCAGCTATGCCCACGAGGGGGACGCGCCCCATGACGCGGACGGGGGGATCGACAGCGAGGCATGGCCGGAGAGCGGCTCGGCGTACGGCAACGGTGACTCCCGTGGTGGCTCGCGGCGCGGTCGCGGCAGGGCCGGCGGGGCTCGGAGCCTGGACGGCTCCGGTGGCTCACGCGGGCGTCGTCGGCGCGGCCGTACGGAGCCGTCCGATGAGGACGGAGGCGCCTCTTCCTCGTCGAGGGCCGAGGAGAGGACGCCCCCAGCGGACCCGGTGGAGCAGGCACGGGCGATCTGCCTGCGCCTGCTCACCGGGACCCCGCGCACGCGGAAGCAACTCGCGGACGCCCTGCGCAAGCGGGAGATCCCGGACGACGCCGCCGAGGAGGTCCTGTCGAGGTTCGAGGAGGTCGGCCTCATCAACGACAGCGCCTTCGCCGACGCCTGGGTGGAATCCCGGCACCACGGCCGAGGGCTGGCCCGGCGCGCGCTCGCCCAGGAGCTACGCACCAAGGGCGTCGACTCCACACTGATCGATGCGGCCGTCGGCCAGCTGGACTCGGAGCAGGAGGAGGCGACCGCACGCGAACTCGTCGCCCGCAAACTGCGCTCCACCCGCGGCCTCGACCGCGACAAACGCCTGCGCCGCCTCGCGGGCATGCTCGCCCGCAAGGGCTACTCGGAGGGCATGGCCCTGAGGGTGGTCCGACGGGCGTTGGAGGAAGAGGGCGAGGACGCGGAGTTCCTCGGGGACGAGGGGTTCTGATGCCGGCGGGGCTGGGGCCTGGAGCCGGTGGGGCCTAGCTCGTTGGTGCCCTGGTGCCCTGGTGCCCTGGTGCCCTGGTGCCCTGGCGCCGGCCTCTGGGGGCCCGCGGTGCCGGACATCCCCTGGGCACAGGTGCGCCGCCGACCCAAGGGATCGCAGGGGTCCGGCCCCGGACACGGTTGACGCGCGGGGGCGCCCATCGCGTCCGGGGCCGGGATCGAGCAGTTGGCCCCCGGCACAGCCTGCCCGGGAACTGCGCCCCATCCCTGGGACGACACCCTCTGGGACGACACCCCCGGGCCGGTGCCCCGGCCAGCCGCTAGACCTCCGCCCCCGCCCCCGTCCCGCCCTCGGACGTAACCGGCAACCCCTCCGCCCGCCAAGCCTGGAACCCGCCGACCAGATCCGTAGCCCGGTGCAGTCCCAGCCTCCGCAGTGACTCGACCGCCAGGCTCGACGCATACCCCTCGTTGCAGATCACCACGACCCGCTGGTCGTGACTCGTCGCCTCGGGGGCGCGATGGCTGCCCTGCGGGTCGAGTCGCCACTCCAGTTCGTTGCGCTCGACGACAAGGGCACCGGGGATCAGTCCGTCCCGATCGCGCAGGGCCGCGTACCGGATGTCGACCAACAGAGCCTCGCCGCCCTGCGCGGCCTCGTACGCCTCCCGCGGCGCTATCCGCTCGTAGCCGGCGCGCACCCGGTCCAGCAACTCGTCGATGCCGACCGGTCGTTTCTCCGCACCGCTGATGCTCATGCTCACCACGCCCCCGTCAACAGACTGATGGTTCACGCCGTTGACCTTCAACTCCCGCCCACCGAGCGGCCGTTCGCCCGCTCCGCGCACCACGGATTCGCTGCCCGCCCCGCTCACTGCCAGTCCTCCGGACGCTCCACCTGCTCCAGGCGCAGGATCGGCCCGCTCCGGCTGAAGCGGCGGATCTGCGGCAGAGGCGGGTAGTAGGCGTGAACGGAGATCGCGTGTTGGTCGGCGGCTGCGTTGAGGACCTCGTGCACATGGTGTCGACCGAAGGAGCGGCCCTTGCCGGCCGGCAGACGGCGGGACCGGTCCACGTCCTCCGTCAGTTCCAGCGTCTTCCAGCCGTCCGCGGGGAGCCGTACGGCGAGCGAGTTCTCCTTGAGCTCGCCGGCCGCCGTCACGAAGGCCCCGACCGATTCGGCGTGGTCGTGCCAGCCGGTGCCGGTCCCGGGCGGCCAGCCGATCAGCCAGGCCTCACTGCCGCCGGGGCCTTCGAGCCGTACCCAGGTACGGCCCTCGGGATCGAGAGGAAGTGAGGCGATCAACTCGGCGTCGGCCGCCGTACGCCGTACGAAGTCGAGAAGGTCCGCCTGCGTCGGAGCGGAGTTCGGAACCGGGTTGGCAGCCGGATTCGGCGTGGCTACCGACTCGGACGCGGCAACGGCGGCAGGAGAGACAGACACGGGCACCGTCCTGAAGAGAGTTCGCGAAGAGCCCGCGACGGCACCGGTGAAGGCGCGGCGCGCGCGGGAAGAAGAAGGATGGATGCGAGTTCAGCAGGACGGGCGACACACGCAGCCCGCATAGCGGACGAGGTCCATATGGACCCTCCGCCACAGGCGCACACAGGTGTCGGTCACGATCCGGAGTACACCACGCCGGTGCGGACGGGTCAACTCACTGTCACTATGCGGACCGCACAGTGACAGTGAGTGCTGCTTTCAGGTGAGTTCCGGTCCAGAGATGAGCACCGTGCGGCGGATGCGGACCGGTACACACGGGTTCGTCACGACGGCCTCAGCGCGACCCGGCCGCCGCGCCCGCCTCCTCCGCCGCCTTGACCGGTCCGCCCAGCGCCGCCTCGGCCGCCGCGTACAGATCGGCGGGCCGTACGCCGCTCAGCGCTGTCACCAGGTGACCGTCGGGCCGCACCAGCAGGACGGAGTGCGCGGCCGCCCCCGGGTAGCTCTCCGCGACCAGCAACTCGGCCGGATACGGCAGTGCCGTCACCGCGGCCGCGAGCCGGGGCATGATCCCGGCCGTCGCCCAGTGCTTGCGCTCCCACACGCCCGTGCCCGGCGCGATCAGCAGGACCAGGAGCGCGCCGCGCCCGAGGCGGTCCCGCAACCGCACGAACGAGCCGTCCTCCGCCGTGACCCGCACGTCCACGACCGGCGTGCCGGGCGGCGTGTCCACGGGGACCTCGCCTTCCAGCTGCCGGGGCGCGAGCGGCGAGTCGGCGTACGACCCCGGCGCACCGACGGCACCCTGGCCCAGATGGCCGTCCATCAGCAGCGCGTCATGGCCCCGGGCGGAGCCGGAAACGACGGCGCGCAGCCCTCCGCCGCCGCGCAGCAGCGGCAGCGCCTGGTCGGCGGCGCGCAGCCGGGCGGCGACGACCGCGCGTCGCTCGGCCTGGTAGCTGTCGAGCAGCGCCTCGTGCGGCCCGTGATGCCAGGCCGACGCCAGCTTCCAGGCGAGGTTGTCGGCGTCCCGCAGTCCCTCGTCCAGCCCGTGTGTGCCGAGCGTGCCGAGGCAGTGCGCCGCGTCCCCGGCGATGAAGACGCGGCCCACGCGCCACCGGCGCGCCAGGCGGTGGTGGACCGTGTGAACTCCGGTGTCGAGAAGTTCGTACGGCGGTGTCTGCCCGTCGGACCAGCCGGCGAGCGTCTCGCGGATGTGTGTCACCAGCAACTCGGGTGTGACCAGGTCCTTGCCCGGCGGCAGCAGCCAGTCCAGGCGCCACACCCCCTCCGGGAGCGGCCGTCCGGTCACCTCCCCGCCCGAGGGTCCTGACGTCCGCCACGGCGGCATCCGATGAAGCAACGCCTGGCCCTTCCACGGAAGTTCCACGCGCAGCGCGGCCACGGCGTGTCGCTCCACCGCCGTACGGCCCGGGAAGCGGATGTCCATGAGTTTGCGCACGGTCGAGCGGGGGCCGTCGCAGCCGACCACGTAACTGCCGCGCCACCAGGTGCCCTTGGGGCCGCGCGTGTGGACGGTGACGCCCGAGGGCTCCTGCTCGACGGCGTCCAGGCGGCTGTCCACTGCGACCTTGACGAGCGGTTCGTCGGCGAGGGCCGCGCGCAGGGCGCCGGTCAGGACGTGCTGGGCGATGTGCAGGGGGGCGGGGTTCGTGAGGCTTTCGGGCTCTTCCGCGGCGCCGTCGAATGTGACCTCGCGCATCACCTGCTTGCGCCGCATCGACCGCCATCCGGCCCAGTGGGCCCCGACCTCGCCGAGCGGCACACCGGTCAGGCGCTCGATGAGAGCGGTCGTGTCCTCGCGCAGGACGACGGTGCGTGCCAGACGGGGTTCGTCTTTGCCGGGGCCCTCGTCGAGGACGACGCACGGCACTTCCTGACGGGCCAGCGCCAGGGCGAGCGTGAGCCCGACGGGCCCCGCTCCGACGATGATCACCGGGTCCATGGCGCAGCGCCCCCTGCCCGCAGCGGTGTCCCCAGGAACGCAAGTGAACAGAAAGTTGGAGCAGGGTGCACGATCACAGAACGTATGCAACCCATTGCCGGTGCTTGCGTCAAGTGACGGAGGGGGCGACGATCAAGCTGTTCACCCTGCCTTCCTGACGGAGGCCGTATAGCGCGGATGCCTTCCGTTGGCACTTTTCGGTGATGGAGCGACTACCCCTGGTGACCACTGGCCTTCGGGAGAGCGCAATTCTGCACCGCCGAGTCCCTTCCCCCTGTTGCCGGAAAATGGTCCGAATGGCGTCCGCAGGTCTATGCCGGGGCAGGGTCAGCTCTCGGATACAACTGCATGGTCGTGGGTCACCGCTGGTTACGGCTACGAGTGACCGTGGTTATTGGTGTCCGGCCGTGAGCGTATTGGGCCCGCGAACGCGGATGTAGCCATCAGTGAGCTGGACATGCTAAGCGGGTGACCGGTGCTGTGGACGAGCCGGCCGCGTAGGTCTTACTGCGGTTGCAGGGTGAAGCCGTTGCTCCTGAACTGAGTTCCCCCGCGCCAGCCACGCAACCTGAGCAGCGCGAACTCGGTTGGCGACGCCCAACTTGGAGCGTATTGCCCTTACGTGATCCTTGACTGTCTCGGGGCTGATGAAGAGATGCGAAGCGATTTCACGGTTGGATATCCCGCGGCTGAGAAGTTGTAGAACTTCGTGCTCCCTGCTGCTCAAACTGTGAACTCTCTCCATGGCGGCTTGTTGTGATGGCGACGGCGCGGCTGCCAAGTATTCTTCGATCATTGATTCGGAAATTTCGGGCGCTAAGGCCCGGCAGCCGTTCGAGATCGCCGGAATCGTCCATGAAATGTGCTGAGCAAATGTTTCCCGCAGGAGAATCCCGGCTGCGCCCATCGCGAGCATTCGGCGGATTTCGAAATCCTGCATCCCGTCGGTGATGATCAGTACTGGGATTTCCGGAGCTGATTTTCTTGCGCAGCGCAGGGTATTGACGGAGTCAAGCTGGTGAGCCTGGCTGATGATGACGATCTGAGGCTTTATTTTTGTGACGGAAATCGGAAATGGCTGAGATTTGAGAACTGCATTGAGGTCCATCAGAAGCGAAGGATCATCACATCGCAATTCGATTCGCACATCGCACCCCGTTGAATTTTGCAATTTGCGAAATTTGTCGCGCGATCGCTGGTCGGGCGATCAATTATCCATTTTTCCTTCCAGGGGGCCATGGTGTCAAGATCAACGGCTCTTTGATATGGAGTATTTGCGGGGTGTTTTGGAGACATCTGGTCGAAACGGAGTCCAGTATGTCGCGAATGGTAGGGGTGATCATTTTTGGGTGACTGTCGGGGATTTCCGACCTCTGGCGGAGGTTGTGCGCCCGGGCTGTGAGCCGTCCAGGGATGGGGTGGTGCGCATTCCCCCTAGTGGGGGATATGAGGGAATGGACTGCTCTGCTGTAATGGCTGCCCGGTTCGGCATCGACGATGAATCGCCTGTGTGTCTGACCGTGGAAAAGGGACTCAGGAGAGTGATGGGGGATGAATTTGCTAGCCTCGGAAAGCCGACCGCTGCGCTCCTTGGGGCGGCGCACTTCAATCGTAATGGCCGGCGCCGTGCTTGCTTCGTCGGCCTTGCTGACTTCCGCACCCCCTGCGGCTGCTGCTGGTTGCACCTCGCCGAAGCTCAAGGTTTGGTACGACTCGGATCAGTTTGGGACGTACCTGAAGGTGTGGTTTGAGACCAACTCGGGCTGCACGGCGAGAGTGCTTAATCTGCGAGGTCAGGTCTTTTGCGGGGATCCCGTCAAGAAGGTCTACGACAAAAACGCCAAGGGGCGAGCGCCCATTGAAACGGAAATGAAAACTCTGCCAGGCAAGGACAAGTGCAAGAAGTTCGTCGCCAAGGGTGTGGTCAATTATTACGTCGGTGAAGACTTCGACGACATGTGGACATGGAAGTGGGGTGACTACCCGGCATGACCAGACGACGTTCGGTCGCTGCTTCGTGTGACGCAGTCCCCACCATGACCAAGGAGCTTCAGATGCCCCGAGTGCACGGCAAGTCGCGTACGAGACTGGCTGTCCTCGGCACTTCCCTGGCCGTCATGACCAGCGCTTTCGCGGTGGCGCCCGCTGCGGCCGACGATGCAGATGCCATTTACCTCGGCACGCGCAAGGGGACGGTCAACCTCGGCCTACCGACGAAGTGGGAATACTCGGACAAGCAGTACCGCAGCCTGATGATGAGGAACACACGGAACCACTACTTCCGTGTGACCTACAAGGGGTGCCAGGAATGGCGGGTGCGTATCGCCGTGGCTCATCCCAATGGTGGATACACCGAGGATGAGGACACCGTGTCGGGGTGCAACAAGACCGCTGTGGTGAGCAACATCGGCAAGCTGAACGCCAACGTCACCCTCGCCATCACTCTTTCCGTGAGCGGAGACACTCAGAGTGTCTCGGTCAAGCCCATCAATTGACCGGGTGACGCGGAACCCCGGCGGCAAGAGCGGAGGGCAGTGGCGATCGTGCCACTGCCCTCCACCCTGTCTCCTACCGTTTGGCTATTTATCGGCACCGGCTCCGAAGGAGCCGCCCACCGCAGCTGGGTTGAGCTCCTCCATGTCCTCGGCACTCAGTACCGCGCCCGTGCTCTTCTTGCTGCGCCTGAGCCTGCGCTCCAGCCAGCTCGCAAAGCTCGTCAGAGCGAAGTTGATCACGATGAAGATCACGGCCACGACAGTGAAGCTGGCGATGATGTTGGCGCCGTAGTACGAGCTCATCGGGCTCACGGCGGCGATCAGGTCGGGGAACGTGAGGACGGCGCCGCCGAGGGCGGTGTCCTTCACGATCACGACAAGCTGACTGACGATCGCCGGCAGCATCGCGGTGACGGCCTGAGGGAGCAGGACCGACGTCATGGTCTGGGTCTTGCGCAGACCGATCGCATGCGCGGCCTCCGTCTGGCCCTTGGGAAGGGCGAGGATGCCGGCGCGGACGATTTCCGCGAGCACCGCGGCGTTGTAGAGCACCAGGCCCGTGACAACTGCGTACAGCGGGCGGTCGTCGGAGCTGACGTTCGTGTACTCGGAGTAGAGGGCCACACCGAAGATCATCAGGATCAGCACCGGGATGGCACGAAAGAACTCCACGATCATGCCGACCGGAACCCGGATCCAGGCATGGTCCGAGAGACGCGCAATGCCAAGGACGGCACCGAGCGGTAGGGCGAAGACCATCGAGAGAGCCGCCGCGATCACGGTGTTCTTCAGGCCGGGCAGGAGGTACGTCGTCCATGCCTCGCTGCCGGAGAAGAGCGGCTTCCACTTCTCCCAGTCCAACTGGCCCTTGTCGTCGAGGCTCTTGTACACCCACCACACGATCGCGGCCAGGGCGACCAGAAACAGAGCCGTGAAGATGAGGTTGCGCTGCCTGGCCCGCGGGCCCTGAGCGTCGTACAGGACCGAACTCATCGCTTCACCGCCACCTTCTTGCCCACCCAGCCCAGGATCAAGCCAGTCGGCAGCGTCAGGCACACGAAGCCGAACGCGAAGATCGCGGAGATCAGCAGGAGTTGTGCCTCGTTCTCAATCATGTCCTTCATCAAGAAGGCAGCTTCGGCCACGCCGATTGCGGCAGCGACCGTGGTGTTCTTCGTGAGTGCGATCAGTACGTTGGTGAGCGGACCGACAACCGAACGGAACGCTTGCGGCAGCACGATCAGCGTGAGGACCTGGGTGAAGCTCAGCCCGATGGCGCGGGCCGCCTCCGCCTGGCCGACTGGAACGGTGTTGATGCCGGAGCGGATCGCCTCGCAGACGAACGCCGAGGTGTAGGCGATCAGACCGAGTACGGCGAGCCGGAAGTTGATGGACTCGAAGTTATTCGCTCCCAGGCTGATGCTGAGAGTCTGGTTGAGGCCCAGCGAGGTGAACAGGATGATCACCGTCAATGGGATGTTCCGCACCACGTTGACGTAGGCGGTGCCGAAGCCCCGCATCAGAGGTACCGGGCCGACGCGCATCGCGGCCAGCAGGGTTCCCCACACCAGGGAGCCCACGGCGGAGAGCAGGGTGAGCTGCACCGTCACCCAGAAGGCTCCCAGCAGGTCATAACCTTCAAGAAAGTCGAACACGATCTCCCGCGCTTCCGCGTGTGGATTGGGCCCGGTGCGCCGCCCCGGCGGGCGGCGCACCCGTCAGGCGCTGCTTCAGCTCTTGATGTCGCCGATCTTCGGCGCGGGCTCGTTCTTGTAGTTCGCGGGACCGAAGTTCGCCTTCACAGCCGCATCCCAGGACTTATCGGCGACCATGTCCTCCAGGGCCTTGTTGATCTTGTCTTGAAGGTCGCTGCCCTTCTTGACGCCGATGCCGTAGTTCTCGTTGGTCATCTTGAAGCCGCCAAGCTTGAACTTGCCCTTGAAGTTCTCCTGGGAGGCGTAGCCGGCCAGGATGGAGTCATCCGTGGTCAGCGCGTCGATGGCCTTGTTCTGCAGACCACTCAGGCAGGCTGAGTACGTCGGGTACGTCTGCAGGTCGGCGTCGGGTGCCAGCTTGTCCTTGACGTTCTGCGCCGAGGTCGAGCCTGCCACCGAACAGAGCTTCTTGTTGTTGAGGTCCGACGGTGACTTGATTGAGGTGTCGTCGGCGCGGACAAGGACGTCCTGGTGAGCCAGCAGGTACGGGCCGGCGAAGTCGACCTTCTCCTGGCGCTCGGGGGTGATCGAGTAGGAAGCGGCGATGAAGTCGACGTCACCGCGCTGCAGCATGGTCTCGCGGTCGGCGCTCTTCGCTTCCTTCCACTCGATCTGGTCCTCGGAGTAGCCGAGCTTCTTGGCGATGTACGTGGCGACGTCGACATCGAAGCCTGCGTAGCCCTGGGGCGTCTTCTGCCCGACGCCCGGCTGGTCGAACTTGATGCCGACGGTGATCTTCTTGTTGCCGCCACCGGAACCCGACCCGCTGTCGCTGTCACCGTCCCCACCACAAGCGGTGGCGGTGATCGAGAGGACGAGCGCGGCGGCGGCCGCGGCGGAGACCTTGCGGAGCTTCATGGTGAACATCCTTTGCGTGAAGAAGAGATGCGTGCCGTCAGGAGGGGCGGCGGTTGACGCAGGTCGTTGGCTGCGAGGCGCAGTCCGTCAGTGGGGCGGGATCCGTCAGTGGTGCAGGATCTTGGACAGGAAGTCCTTCGCGCGGTCGCTCCGCGGGTTGCTGAAGAACTGGTCCGGTACGGCTTCCTCGACGATCTTCCCGTCAGCCATGAAGACCACCCGGTTGGCGGCCGAACGGGCGAAGCCCATCTCATGGGTGACGACGATCATGGTCATGCCATCGCGGGCGAGCTGCTGCATGACCTCCAGAACCTCGTTGATCATCTCGGGGTCGAGCGCCGACGTGGGCTCGTCGAAGAGCATGATCTTGGGGTCCATGGCCAACGCCCGGGCGATGGCCACACGCTGCTGCTGGCCGCCGGAGAGCTGCGCCGGGTACTTGTCCGCCTGGGTGGCCACACCCACGCGGTCGAGCAGAGCGCGCGCCTTCTCCTCGGCCTTCTTCTTGTCCGTCTTACGGACCTTGGTCTGGCCCAGCATCACGTTCTCGAGCACGGTCTTGTGCGCGAAGAGGTTGAAGGACTGGAAGACCATCCCGACGTCTGCGCGCAGCCGGGCCAGCTCCTTGCCTTCCTGGGGCAGCGGCTTGCCGTCGATGGCGATCGCGCCGGAGTCGATCGTCTCGAGGCGGTTGATGGCGCGGCACAGGGTGGACTTCCCGGACCCGGAGGGCCCGATGACCACGACGACCTCACCGCGCGCGATCGTCAGGTCGATGTCCTGCAGCACGTGCAACGCGCCGAAGTGCTTGTTGACGTTCTTCAGGACGACCAGGTCGCCGCTCGCGGCCACATTGTCCTTGGCCACCGATACTTCGGTCATCGCTCTCAGGCTCCGTCCTCCTCGGTTTCGGAGGACAGTAATAACCGTATCCGACCTGCGTCATTAGTTCTGAGGGGAATCTGAGCATCACGATCCGATAGCAATCGGACACATGTCGTAGCACTTGCGAGCTGGGCGCGTACCGGCTGGATAACGGAAGTCGCCCGAAACCGGAACCCTCTTGACGGCGTACTCGTCCATCAGCGTGACTTCCATGGTGCACGCGCGCGTGCGCCCACACTGTGTAACTGCCCGAATCGTACGGCCGGTGAACTGAAGGAGGCCGGGATGAGACTCCTCCTCGTCGAGGACGACAACCACGTCGCCGCCGCGCTGTCTGCGGTTTTGGCGCGACATGGTTTCGACGTCACGCACGCGCGCAGCGGCGAGGAGGCCCTCCAGGCGCTCGTCCCCGAGGGCAACGGCTTCGGTGTCGTCCTCCTCGACCTCGGCCTGCCCGACCAGGACGGATACGAGGTCTGCGGCAAGATCCGCAAGCGCACCAGCACCCCCGTGATCATGGTCACCGCGCGCTCCGACGTCCGCTCCCGCATCCACGGCCTCAACCTGGGAGCCGACGACTACGTGGTGAAGCCGTACGACACCGGAGAGCTGCTCGCGCGGATCCACGCGGTGAGCCGGCGCACCGCCCCGGAGGACACCGCAGCGGGCGGCGAAGGTGTGCTGCGCCTGGGCGCCGTTCATATCGAGCTGCCCACGCGACAGGTCAGCGTCGACGGTTCGGTGGTCCAGCTGACCCGCAAGGAGTTCGACCTCCTGGCCCTGCTCGCGCAGCGTCCCGGGGTCGTCTTCCGCAGGGAGCAGATCATCAGCGAGGTGTGGCGCACGAGCTGGGAGGGGACGGGGCGCACTCTTGAGGTGCATGTGGCGTCCCTGCGCGCCAAGCTGCGCATGCCGGCGCTGATCGAGACCGTACGCGGCGTCGGCTACCGGCTCGTCGCCCCGGCCTCGTAGCGGGCACGGGTGCGCACTCGACTCCTTCCGCTGCTCATCGTCCTGATGGCGGCCGTGCTGCTCGCGCTCGGCGTACCGCTCGCCATCAGCCTGGCCTCGGCCCAGCAACAGGACGTGGTCGTCGACCGGATCGACGACACGGCGTACTTCGCGGCCATCGCCCGCCCCGCCGCCGACGTCACCTCCGGTTCCCGCGACGACCTGCGCATTCTCAGCCGGGAACTGGAGAACTACTACGACGTCTACGGCATTCGGGCCGGCGTCTTCCTGCCCAATGACACGCCGCTGGCCAACGGGCCGACGACCTGGTTCCTGCCCGAGTCCGGCGAGGTGCGCGACGCCTTCGAGGAGTCGCTGCTCAGCCGGCGCAGTCACGACCCCCAGCAGGTGTGGCCCTGGCAGCGCGGGCGCCTCGTCGTCGCCTCGCCGGTCATCCGGGACGGCGACGTCGTCGCGGTCGTCGTCACCGACTCGCCCACCGGGCAGATGCGCTCGCGGATCGTGCACGGCTGGCTGATCATCGGCGCGGGGCTGACGTTGGCGATGCTGGTGGCCGTCGGGGCCGCCCTCCGGCTCACCGGCTGGGTGCTCAGGCCGGTGCGGGTGCTGGACGTCACCACGCACGAGATCGCGAGCGGCCGCCTGAAGTCACGGGTCGCGGTGGCCAGCGGTCCGCCGGAACTCCGGCGCCTGGCCCGGTCGTTCAACGAGATGGCGGACAACGTCGAGGACGTGCTGGAGCAGCAGCGCGCCTTCGTCGCCGACGCCTCGCACCAGCTGCGCAACCCGCTCGCGGCGCTGCTGCTGCGCATCGAGCTGCTCGCCTTCGAGCTTCCCGAGGGCAATGAGGAGATCGCCTCGGTGCAGACCGAGGGCAAGCGCCTGGCGCAGGTCCTGGACGACCTGCTCGACCTCGCCCTGGCCGAGCACACCGCGGCCGACCTCCGGCTGACCGACGTCGGCGCGCTGGCCGCCGAGCGCGTCGCCGCCTGGGCGCCGACGGCCGAGGCCAAGGGCGTCCGGCTGGTGGGGAACTGCCCGGCCACCACCGCCTGGGCCGACCCGGTCGCGCTGTCCAGCGCGCTGGACGCCGTGATCGACAACGCGGTCAAGTTCACGCCGACGGATGAGTGCGTCGAGGTGACCGTCACCTCCAACGGCGCCGTGTCGACGATCGAGGTCGCCGACAACGGCCCCGGCCTCTCCGCCGAGGAGCTCGCCCGCATCGGCGACCGCTTCTGGCGCAGCGGCCGGCACCAGAACATCAAGGGCTCGGGCCTGGGGCTGTCGATCTCCCGGGCCCTGCTCGCGGCGGGCGGCGGCTCGATCTCGTACGGCCATCATGAGCCGCACGGGCTGCGGGTGACGGTGACGGTGCCGCGGTCGGCGCCCACGGCGTAGCGCCGGTGGGCGGCGGGCCTACGGCTTGACCGAGCGGTAGTAGCGCCGGGCGCCGTCGTGCAGGGCCGGCGGGTCGGTGTAGGTCGCCGTGCGCGGGTCTGTGAGTGGGGCGGAGGTTGCGGGTGACGGTGACGGTGCCACGGTCGGCGTAGCGCGCGTGGGCGGCGGGCCTACGGCTTGACCGAGCGGTAGTAGCGCCGGGCGCCGTCGTGCAGGGCCAGCGGGTCGGTGTAGATCGCCGTGCGCAGGTCCACGAGCTGGGCGGAGTGGACATGGGCGCCGATGCCGTCACGGCTCTTGATCACCGTGCGGGTGAGCCACTCGGTGAGGCGGGGATCCATGTCCTTGCGGGTGATCAGCAGGTTGGAGACGGCGATCGTCGGCACCGTGTCGCCGTTCTGGACGGTGGGGTACGCCGACTCCGGCATGTTGGTCGCACGGTAGAAGTGGGCCGTGTCGCCCTGGGCGTGCACCTTGGCGACGAGGTCGGCGTCGATCGGCACGAACCGGAACGCGGAGGTCTCGGCGATCTTCTCCAGCCCGTCCGTGGGCACGCCGCCCGACCAGAAGAACGCGTCCAGCTCGTGCCCCAGCCGCTTGGGCCCGGTGTCGATGCCGTCCGCCCTGGGCGTGATGTCCTTCTCGGGGTCGATGCCGGCGGCCTGCAGTACGCGGGTGGCGATCAGCCGTACGCCGGAGTTGGGCAGCCCTATGGCCACCCGCTTGCCCTTCAGGTCCGCGACGGAACGGATGTCCGAGTCCGGCGGGACGACGAGCTGGACGTAGTCGTCGTACAGGCGGGCGACCCCGCGCAGCCGGTCGGTGGCCGGCCTGCCGCCCATCTTGTACGTGTCCACCGCGTCGGCGGCGGCGATCGTGAAGTCGGCCTTGCCGGTCGCCACGCGCTCGACGTTCTCCTGTGATCCGGCGCTGGTCAGCAGCCGTACCTTCAGCTGCGGCATGTCCTTGGCGAGTTCGTTGCGCAGGAGTTCGCCGTACTCCTGGTAGACCCCCGCGCGCGTGCCGGTGCTGAACGTGATCGTCCCGCTCGGCGGCTCCTCGCCCAGGGGCAGCAGCCACCACAGCAGCAGCCCGAGGGCCACGACCCCGGCGGCCGTGCCCTGCAGAGCCCGGCGTCTGCTGATGCGGGTGAGTGCCTTGGACATGGCGGCGATCCTGCCAGCCGGTACGCGGTGCTGACCAGGGCCGAGGTCACAGCGCGGGTGAGCGGGCGGTCGGCGGCGCCGGGCGAGTCCATGATCGGGAGGGTGGGCGGGACTGTCAGACCTGGCCGTTACAGTCGCCGTATGAGTTCCTCTCCCGCCGACCTGGTCCGTGAGTTCCACCGCGCCTTCGGGCTCGACACCAGAAGTACGCCGACGGCGGTCTCCCCGGAACTCGCCGCCCACCGTGGGGAGTTGCTCGCGGAGGAGGCCGCGGAGGTCGCCGAGGTCTCCGTCACCGGCCCGCTCGACAAGCTGGCGCACGAGCTGGCGGATGTCGTCTACGTCGCGTACGGCACGGCCCTGGTGCATGGCATCGACCTCGACGCCGTGCTGGCCGAGATCCACCGCTCCAACATGACCAAGCTGGGTCCCGACGGCCAGATAGCTCGCCGCGCCGACGGCAAGGTCCTCAAGGGCGAGCACTACGAGGCACCGGACGTGTCGGCCGTGCTGCGCCGCCAGGGGTGGGTGGCCGAGGGGGCCTGAGCGGTCGCCCTCAGAGCAGGATGACGGTCTTCCCGCGGGAGCCCCCGGTGCGGGCGCGGGCCACGGCGGCCGGAGCGTCGGCCAGCGGGACCTCGGCGTCGATCGTGATGCGGAGCTTGCCCGCGTCGGCGAGAGCGGCGAGGGACTCCAGCTCCTTCCGGCTGGGGTCGTTGACGAGGTTGACGCCATGGATCTCGCGGGCGGCCAGGGCGTCGGGGTCGGCGGCCCGGTTGGTGCTCACGAGCCTGCCGCCGGGCTTGAGCAGACCGGCCAGGGCGTCGATGTCCCCGCCGGCCGGGGTGACCAGGTCGAGGACGGCGTCGATGCCGTCGGGGTGGGCGGCCAGGACCTGCTGGGCGGTCGGCGCGGCGGTGAAGTCGATGGTCTCGTCGGCGCCGAGATCGCGGAGGTGGGCGGCTATGTCGCCGGTGGCGGTGGCCAGCACCCTGGCGCCCTGGAGCGCGGCGAACTGGATCGCCGACTGACCCACACCGCCGGACGCGCCGTTGACGAGGATGACCTGACCGGTGTCGAGCCGGGCGGACTCGATGGCCTGGTAGGCGGCGACGCTGGCGGTGGGCAGCGCCGCCGCGACCGTGAACGGCAGGTCGTCGGGCATACGGGCGAGGGTGCCGTTCTCGGCGGCCACCACGTACTCGGCGTAGGAGCCTCGGCCTGCCGCGAGGTTCATGAACTGGCCGTAGACAGTGTCACCGGGCCGGAAGTGGATCACATCGCGGCCGATGCGCTCGACCACGCCGGCGCCGTCGGAGCCCATCACGAGCGGGAATTCGTGCTCGACCAGGCCCTTGAGGGCGCCGTCGGCGACCTTTCCAGTCGAAGGGGTTGAGCGCGGCGGCGTGCAGCCGGACCAGCACCTCGCCCGGGCCCGGTTCCGGCACGGGCAGGTCGGTGAGGAGCGGCTCGGACCCGAAGCCGGTGATGGTGACGGCCTTCATGACGGTGCCTTTCTCGCGGGCGCCGGTCGGGGCGCCTCCGGTGCGTGCCACAGCGGTGCGCGTCAGTCCTCGGCGGGCTCGCCCCAGGTGACGCTCAGTTCGCCTCGCCGGCCGAAGCGTTCGAGATGGCTGCCCACAACGCCCTGGATGGTGGTGAGCGTGGTGGTGTCGGGGGCCGTGACCCGGATCAGCAGATGGTCGTCGAGGGGTTCGAGGACGACATCGGTGTGCTGGAAGGTGAGCCGCCGGCCGCCGTCGGGCGTCTCCTCGACGGGGATCTTCCGGCCGAAGTGCGAGGCGAGCTGCTTGGCGTAGCGCGGGGCGGCGTCGGTGGTGACACGGGCGAGGGAGGAAGGCATGGGAGGAGTTGCTCCTTCGCGGGCTGGACGAACGGGCCAGTTCAAATTTGAATCGCGAGGCCTCGAACGATAGCGCGAGGTTTCAAATTTGGAACAAGTCGCAGCTGTTGCACCGGTCACATCGAACGGCGGGGCGCGGCCCAGGATTTCGCGCCGCATGAGCGGGCTCGCCGACGCCCTCCTCAACTCCAAGAGCGGCCTGACGTGCCAGATCACCCAGCTGGAGAAGGCCGGCCTGGTGGCCCGGCGCTCCTGCCCGAGCGATGTGCGCGCGGTCTACGCCGTCCTCACTGACGCCGGCCGGACCATGCTGGAGCGGGCGGCACCGGGCCATGTCGCGCTCGTCCGCAAGCTCCTCATCGACGTCCTCACGCCACAGCAGCTCGCGCATCTCGCCGACGGGCTGGGGGAGGTTGCCCGGCGGATGCAGGAGGGTGACGCCGGGGTTGAGCGGTAAAAACTCCCGGCCGCCGGAACTCCCGCCCGGACTCCGCTGACAGGGACCGGCCGGGACAGGGCTCCGCCACGAGCACCTACCCTTGAGCCATGACCAGCAGCAGCGACCGGAGCCCGGCAGTGGACGTTCACGGATCCAAGAGTTACGAAATCCGCACCTACGGGTGCCAGATGAACGTCCACGATTCCGAGCGATTGTCCGGGCTGCTCGAGGAGGCCGGTTACGTACGCGCACCCGAGGGTTCGGCCGGCGACGCGGACGTCGTCGTCTTCAACACCTGCGCGGTCCGCGAGAACGCCGACAACAAGCTGTACGGCAACCTCGGCCACCTCGCCCCCAAGAAGGCCGGCCGCCCCGGGATGCAGATCGCGGTCGGCGGCTGTCTCGCGCAGAAGGACCGCGACACCATCGTGAAGCGGGCGCCCTGGGTGGACGTCGTCTTCGGCACGCACAACATCGGCCAGCTGCCGGTCCTGCTGGAGCGCGCACGCGTGCAGGAGGAGGCGCAGGTCGAGATCGCCGAGTCGCTGGAGGCGTTCCCCTCGACGCTGCCGACACGGCGCGAGAGCGCGTACGCGGCCTGGGTGTCGATCTCCGTCGGCTGCAACAACACCTGCACCTTCTGCATCGTCCCGGCCCTGCGAGGCAAGGAGAAGGACCGCCGTACCGGCGACATCCTCGCCGAGATCGAGGCCTTGGTCGCCGAGGGCGTCAGCGAGATCACGCTGCTCGGTCAGAACGTCAACGCCTACGGCTCCGACATCGGCGACCGCGAGGCGTTCAGCAAGCTGCTGCGGGCGTGCGGAAAGATCGACGGCCTGGAGCGCGTCCGCTTCACCTCGCCGCACCCGCGCGACTTCACCGACGACGTGATCGCGGCGATGGCCGAGACGCCGAACGTCATGCCGCAGCTCCACATGCCCCTGCAGTCCGGCTCGGACACGGTCCTGAAGGCGATGCGCCGCTCCTACCGCCAGGAGCGCTACCTCGGGATCATCGAGAAGGTCCGCGCGGCCATCCCGCACGCGGCCATCACGACCGACATCATCGTGGGCTTCCCCGGCGAGACCGAGGAGGACTTCGAGCAGACGCTGCACGTCGTGCGGGAGGCGCGGTTCGCGCAGGCCTTCACCTTCCAGTACTCCAAGCGGCCCGGAACCCCGGCCGCGACCATGGAGGACCAGATCCCCAAGAAGGTCGTCCAGGCGCGCTACGAGCGTCTCGTCGCCCTCCAGGAGGAGATCTCCTGGGAGGAGAACAAGAAGCAGGTCGGCCGCACGTTCGAGCTGATGGTCGCCGAGGGCGAGGGCCGCAAGGACGAGACCACCCACCGCCTGTCCGGCCGCGCCCCCGACAACCGGCTGGTCCACTTCACCAAGCCGGATCAGGAGGTCCGTCCCGGCGACGTGGTCACCGTCGAGGTCACCTACGCCGCCCCGCACCACCTCCTCGCCGAGGGTCCCGTCCTCGACGTGCGCCGCACGCGCGCGGGCGACGCCTGGGAGAAGCGGAACACCGCCGAGGCCGCGAAGCCGGCGGGCGTGATGCTGGGGTTGCCGAAGATCGGGGCTCCGGAGCCGTTGCCGGTGGCCACGGGCAGCGGCTGCGGCTGCGACTGACCGCCTGCCAGTGGTGATCGGCCTCACCGACGTGCTGATCGAGGACTGACACTCCGCAGCTGTACGGCGTTACCCTGCCGATCATGCTCGTCGCCGCCGCAGTCTGCCCCTGCCCCCCGCTCCTCGTGCCCGACGTCGCCGCCGGTGCCGCACCCGAGCTGGCCCCCGCGCGTGCCGCCTGCACGGACGCGCTGGGCCTGCTCGCGGCTTCCCGGCCGGACCGGCTGGTGGTCGTCGGGCCCGGCGAGGAGAGCGAGCATGGGGCGTACGCCGAGGGCGCGCGGGGTTCCTTCCGCGGCTTCGGTGTGGACCTCGACGTACGGCTGGGACGGGCCGGGACCGGCGCCTCCGTGCCGTCGCAACGCCTGCTCCCGACCTCGCTCGCCGTCGCCGCGTGGCTGCTGGAGCGGACCGGCTGGGCGGATGCCCCGATCGAAGCACTCGTGGTGGGGGAACCTCTGACGCCCGAGCGGTGTATGGAAATCGGAAGGGATGTCGCCACCTGGGCCGAGCGGGTGGCGCTGCTGGTGATGGGCGACGCCAGCGCCTGCCGCACGCTCAAGGCACCCGGCTACCTCGACGAGCGCGCGGCGCCGTTCGACGCGTCCGTCGCCCGTGCGCTGGGCAAGGCGGACGTGGCCACCCTCAAGACCCTGGACACCGAGCTCGCACACGAGCTGATGGCGTCCGGGCGGGCTCCGTGGCAGGTCCTCGCCGGCGCCGCCGAGGAGGCGGACCTGTCGGGCGCCCTGCTCTACGAGGACGCGCCGTACGGAGTGGGCTACCTGGTCGCGACCTGGTCGTAGGGCACGCCGGAAGGAGCCGGGCAGCGCTGGAACGAGGCGGATAGCGCTGGAAAGAGGCTGAAAGAGCCGGCACGAGAACGGCGGACGGCCGGGAGCCCGCAAGCTCCGCGGCCGTCCGTCGATGTGCCGTTTCAGGTGGTCGGCGGGGGTGAGTCCGACGGCGTCGCGCTGCCGCCGGTCGCCGGGTCGTCGCCCTTGTGCGCGAGTCGGCCCATGGCACCCTTGGCCTTGCCGGTGCCCGAATGGATCTTCTCGCTGTACTTGCCCTTGGTCCTCTCGTCGACGGCCTTCGCGGCCTTGTCGAGACCATGGTGCACCTTGTCCTCGTGCCGCTGCGCGAAGCCGGAGACCTTGTCCTTGGCTGGGGCGAGTTTGGCTTTCAAATTGTCCTTCAGACCCATCGTTCACCTTCCCGCGCGGGCAGTTATGTCCGGGCGCCCTCACCGGCCTCGCTGTCGGCCGCCTCGTCGGCGGACTGCTGCTTGGGGATCTCGACACCGTCGTCGCCGTCGGCCTCGACCGACTCCGCCGCGGCCGGCTGGGCCGCAGCCGCGTCCTCGGTCTTGGTCTCGGCCGCCCCCTTCGCCTCTGCCGACTCCGCCGCCGTGGGCTCGGCCGTTGGTGTGTCGGCCTGGGCCTCGGCGGTTGACGCCGCCTCCGTGGCCTTCGACCTCCGGAAAATCCGTGCGAAAACGCCCATATCCACTCCATACGTTACTCGTGCGGGCGAAATCCCGCGTCGTCCGGTGCGTCCGTTTGCGCCCCCGGGTCGCCGCCTCCGTGAAACCGGCGGCGCAAACCTCGCAACAGGCAACGACCTCGCGGGTGTGCCGTCACGTAACTCGTTCGAGTCCGCCCCGAGAGGTTTGCGAGACTGGGGCGGTGAGCAGCGCACCCCCCGCCCCCCGTGTCATCGCCGTTGTCGGACCCACCGCGGCCGGAAAGTCCGATCTGGGCGTCTTCCTGGCCCGGCAACTGGGCGGTGAGGTCGTCAATGCCGACTCCATGCAGCTCTACCGTGGGATGGACATCGGCACCGCCAAGCTGACGCCCGAGGAGCGCGCGGGCGTTCCGCACCACCTCCTGGACATCTGGGACGTGACGGTCACCGCGTCCGTCGCCGACTACCAGCGGCTCGCGCGCGAGCGGATCGACGCGCTGCTCGCCGAGGGGCGCTGGCCGATCCTGGTCGGTGGCTCGGGGCTGTACGTCCGTGGAGCCGTCGACAACCTGGAGTTCCCCGGCACCGACCCCGAGGTCAGGGCCCGGCTGGAGGAGGAACTGGCGCTGCGCGGGCCCGGGGCGCTGCACGCCCGTCTGGCCGCCGCCGACCCGGAGGCCGCGCGGGCGATCCTGCCCAGCAATGGCCGCCGTATCGTCCGGGCCCTCGAAGTGATCGAGATCACCGGCCAGCCCTTCACCGCCAACCTCCCCGGCCACGACTCGGTCTACGACACCGTCCAGATCGGCGTCGACGTGGCCCGCCCCGAGCTGGACGAGCGCATCGCACACCGGGTGGACCGGATGTGGGACGCCGGGCTCGTGGACGAGGTGCGCGCGCTGGAGGCGCTGGGGTTGCGCGAGGGGCGTACGGCCTCGCGTGCGCTCGGCTACCAGCAGGTGCTCGCGGCGCTCGCCGGGGAGTGCACCCTCGACGAGGCGCGGGCCGAGACCGTACGTGCCACCAAACGCTTCGCGCGCCGCCAGGATTCATGGTTCAGGCGCGACCCACGGGTGCACTGGCTCAGTGGGGCTGCGGCAGATCTCACAGAACTTCCGCATCTCGCCCTGGCGTTGGTCGAACGACCGGTTACAGCCTGATCACGTGATGGCATCGGGACGCTCCGGCCGCCGTCCCGGCCTCCGGTGCCATGCCATCATCGAGCTTCGATCGACCAAGTGGAGTCCGAGTTGGGAGGGCGCGTGGCGATGGAGGCCGGCCCTCGCGACACCGCACAAGGCACCGAGAACCTCACCGCTGACACGGGTGAGCGGGAGCCGGACGGCAACCGTCCGATTCCCGACGGGCTCGACGAGACCGAGGTCGGTGTCACCGACGACGGTCCCGAGCCCGAGGAGATGTACGCGAGCGGCCCGGAGGTCGAGGTCGAGCTGCGCCCGCAGCGGCGGCTGCGCATCTGGCAGCTCGCGCCCATCGTGGGTCTGGCGGCCGTCGGCTCCCTGATGTTCGCCTTCCCGCTGGCCTTCGACTTCGGCGACAGCGGGGCCGTGATCGCCATGCTGGGGCTTCTCATCTGCTCCTGTGCGGCCGGCTGGGGCATGATGGCCGCCCGCCGCGTCGGTTACACATGGCCCGGACTGCCCCAGCGGGGCTCGGGGCGCAGCCCGGACTGGCGGGTCGTGCTGGCCTACGTCCTGGTCGTCGCCGCGATCGTCGTTCTGGCCGTGTGGAGAGTGGCTCGCCTGCGGTAAGGGCTGTTTTTCAGCTCTGTCGTAGCGGCACCGTACGATCGAGGAATGAGCACGCGGATCGCCTTCCTCAAGGGTCACGGCACCGAGAACGACTTCGTGATCGTCCCGGACCCGGAGAACGTCATCGACCTGCCCCCGGCCGCCGTCGCCGCCCTGTGCGACCGCCGCGCGGGCATCGGCGGTGACGGCCTGCTGCATGTCGTGCGATCCGCGGCACACCCCGAGGCCAAGGACATGGCGGCCGAGGCCGAGTGGTTCATGGACTACCGCAACGGCGACGGCTCGATCGCGGAGATGTGCGGCAACGGCGTACGGGTCTTCGCGCGCTACCTCCAGCGCGCCGGGCATGTCGATGAGGGCGACCTCACCGTGGCCACGCGTGGGGGTGTGAAGACCGTGCACATCGACAAGGACGGTGATGTCACCGTCGGCATGGGCAGGGCCCGCCTCCCCGAGGGCGATGTCACGGTGAGCGTCGGTGAGCGCACCTGGCCCGCACGGAACGTGAACATGGGCAACCCGCACGCGGTCGCCTTCGTGGCCGACCTCGCGCACGCCGGCGACCTGCACTCCCCGCCGCCGTTCAGCCCGGCCTCGGCCTACCCGGACGGGGTCAATGTCGAGTTCGTGGTCGACCGCGGGCCCCGCCATGTCGCGCTGCGCGTGCACGAGCGCGGTGCCGGCGAGACCCGGTCGTGCGGCACGGGCGCGTGCGCCGTCGCCGTGGCCGCCGCGCGCCGGGACGGCGCCGACCCGGCGGTGACCGGTGCCCCCGCGACGTACACCGTCGATGTGCCCGGCGGCACGCTCGTGATCACCGAGCGGCCCGATGGCGAGATCGAGATGACCGGTCCCGCCGTGATTTTGGCTGAGGGTGAGATCGATGCGGAGTGGCTGGAAACGTTCGCTCGCTGAGCGTTCCGTGGCTTGAGAAGCGGAGCGTTGCGTTCGCTTGAGGGTTGGGACCAGGGGCTCGTACGCCGCGGGCGCGTTCGAAAAAGCGAACTGCGGCTGATCGTATGGCGCAAAACCGTAAACCTGCAAACCCTCGCTCGAATGGGTGATCCGTTTCACGCTCGGCTGGAGGCGGTCAATAGCACGTGATGGGCTCGGTAGCATCAAGCACCGGCCCGGACGGGGGACAAGTCGCCATCCCCTGAGCCGTGTCCGCCATGGGGTACCCCGTCCGCCGGTCCACGCAGCCGGAGGTGCCCATGAGTGCGGAGGCCACGAATTCCGCGACGCCAGGCCCGGTAGCAGGCGCTGTGCCGCCTGTCGTGCCGCGCAGGAAGGCCCGCGCACGCATCGACCTGCGCCGCCTCGGTCGGGCGGCGCTGCTCGGCTCGGCCTCGCGCGACCGGTTGCCCGACGCGATCAGCCATGTCGTCGACGCCCACCGGGCCCACCACCCCGACGCGGACCTCGAACCCCTGCGCCGCGCCTACGTTCTGGCCGAGTCCTCGCACCGCGGCCAGATGCGCAAGAGCGGCGAGCCGTACATCACGCATCCGCTCGCGGTGACCCTGATCCTCGCCGAACTCGGCGCCGAGACCACGACCTTGACGTCCTCCCTGCTCCACGACACCGTCGAGGACACCGATGTGACGCTCGACCAGGTCGGTGAGGAGTTCGGCGCGGAGGTCCGCTTCCTGGTCGACGGTGTGACCAAGCTGGAGAAGGTCGACTACGGCGCCGCCGCCGAGCCCGAGACCTTCCGCAAGATGCTCGTCGCCACCGGCAACGACGTCCGTGTGATGTCGATCAAACTCGCCGACCGGCTGCACAACATGCGCACCCTCGGCGTGATGCGCCCCGAGAAACAGGCCCGCATCGCCAAGGTGACCCGTGACGTTCTCATCCCGCTCGCCGAACGGCTCGGGGTCCAGGCGCTCAAGACCGAGCTGGAGGACCTGGTCTTCGCGATCCTGCACCCCGAGGAGTACGAGCACACACGGGAGTTGATCGTCGAGAACGCCTCCCGCGCGGAAGATCCGCTCGCGGAGATGGCCGAGAAGATGCGCGGCGTTCTGCGCGAGGCCGACATTCCGGCCGAAGTCCTCATCCGGCCACGGCACTTCGTGTCCGTGCACCGGGTGTCCCGCAAGCGCGGGCGGTTGCGGGGCACCGACTTCGGGCGGTTGCTGGTGCTGGTGAACGAGGATGCCGACTGTTACGGCGTCCTGGGTGAGCTGCACACCTGTATGACGCCCGTGGTCTCGGAGTTCAAGGACTTCATCGCGGTTCCCAAGTTCAACCTGTACCAGTCGCTGCACACCGCCGTCTCGCGGGAGGACGGGCAGGTCGTCGAAGTACTCATCCGTACGCACCAGATGCACAAGGTCGCCGAGGCCGGCGTCGTCGCGCTCGGCAATCCGTACGCGCCCCCTGCCGAGGACCAGGCCGCTGCGAGTGACGGTGAGCGCGTCGATCCCACGCGGCCCGGGTGGCTTTCCCGGCTCCTGGACTGGCAGGAGGCGGCACCTGACCCGGATACCTTCTGGTCCACGCTGCGTGAGGACCTCGCGCAGGACCGTGAGATCACCGTGTTCCGGCCCGACGGTGGCACGCTGGGGCTGCCCGAGGGCGCGACCTGTGTGGACGCCGCGTACGCGCAGTACGGCGAGGACGCGCACGCGTGCATGGGAGCGCGGGTCAACGGGCGTCTGGCGACGCTCAGCACGGTGCTGCGGGACGGCGACACCGTGCAACTGCTGATGGGGCAGGATCCGGCCTCCGAGCCCTCCAGGGAGTGGCTGGAGCACGCCCATACGCCCGCCGCTCGGATCGCCATCCAGCGGTGGCTGACCGCGCATCCCTCGCAGGGGGGCTCGGAGGGCAAGGAGACCGGGGTGGCGTTCCGGGGCGCGGCGGACGGGACCGTGGCGCAGCTGGCTGCCGCGGAGTCGGCGGGCGAGCGGGTGGCCGGGGAGGGGACGGTCGGGCGGCTCGGCGCCGGCAATGTGCTGGTCGACCGGTCGGGTGCGGCGGTGCGGCTCGCCGGGTGCTGTACGCCTGTGCCGCCCGACGAGGTCACCGGGTTCTCCGTGCGCGGGGGAGTGGTGACGGTTCATCGTGTCGGGTGCGCTGCGGTGGCGCGTATGAAGAGTGTGGGGCGTGCGGAGGTCGGCGTGCGCTGGGGGGACACCGCGGAATGCCGGGTCACGTTGGTCGCCGAATCGTTCGTTCGCCCGCATCTCTTGGCCGACCTCACGGAGGCCATGGCACTGGAGGGGGCGGAGATCGTGTCGGCGACCGTGGAGCCTCCGACGCAGCAGCGGGTGCGTCACACGTACACGGTTCAGCTTCCGGATGCGGCGTTGCTGCCGGGGCTGATGCGGGCGATGCGGAATGTCGCGGGGGTGTACGACGTGAGTCGGGCTCAGACTCAGACGCCGGGGATGTGAGGGCGGGAAGCATGCGGTGGCTCGAGGTCGGGCGGGGTGCGCGCGGCTCCAACGGCCCCTGTATGTCGTATGCCTGCTCGCCGTACGCGACCGCGGCGCCATGGCCTGCACCCGCCTGACATACCCGTTCGGGTGGGCCGGGCGCGCGTCGTCGACGTCTTCCGCTTGTGCGCTGATAGCCCTGGTTCATGCTGCTCACCCCCCGCAACGAGGCTCCGCGCGCTCGTCGTCGGCACCTCAAGGTGCCCGCGGTGCTCGCCACCGCCGTCTCCGTCTGTCTCCTCGCCGCCAGTGCTCCCGCCACGCCCCTTGGCATCGGTGACCATCTCTACCCGCACCTGGGCAACCCCGGGTACGACGTGGCCTCGTACGATCTGTCCTTCACCTATCCCGGTAACAACAGCAAGCCCCTGCAGGCCGAAACCACCATCGACGCCTGGACCACCGAGGATCTGGAGCGGATCAATCTCGACTTCGCGCACGGCAAGGTCGAGTCCGTCAAGGTCGACGGGGAGGCCGCGTCGTTCCGCAGTGCGGGTGAGGACCTCGTGGTGACGCCCTCGGAGCCGGTGTCCGACGGCAGTTGGATGCGGATCACCGTGCGGCACACCAGTGATCCCGTCTACGGGGAGAAGCGGGAAGGGGGCTGGGTGCGGACCGCGGACGGGCTTGCGATGGCCAATCAGGCCGATGCCGCGCATGTGGTGTTCCCCTGCAACGACCACCCGTCCGACAAGGCGCTGTTCACCATCCGGGTCACCGCGCCCAACGGCTACACAGCCGTCGCCAACGGGCTTCCCACGGATGTGGACCGCGCGGGAGGCTCGACGACCTGGACGTACCGGACACGGCACCCCATGGCCACCGAGCTCGCCCAGGTGTCCATCGGGCGCTCCAAGGTGGTGCACCGCAGCGGACCGCACGGACTGCCCGTGCGGGACGTCGTCCCCGCCGAGGACCGTGAGCGGCTTGAACCGTGGCTGAAGAAGACGCCCGGCCAGATCGCCTGGATGGAGGGGAAGGTCGGACGGTATCCGTTCGAGACCTATGGCCTGCTCATGGCCCACGCCTCCACAGGGTTCGAGCTCGAGACCCAGACACTCTCGCTGTTCGAGAGGGAGCTGTTCACTCAGGCCGCGTTCCCGAAGTGGTACGTCGAGGCGATCATGGTGCATGAGCTGGCCCACCAGTGGTTCGGCGACAGCGTCAGCCCGCGCACCTGGTCCGATCTGTGGCTCAGCGAGGGGCACGCCACCTGGTACGAGGCCCTGTACGCGGCGGAGAAGGCGGGGCGGCCCCTGGAGACGCGGATGAAGGCCGCGTATGCCGCGTCCGATCGTTGGCGTGCGGCCGGTGGACCGCCTGCGGCGCCCAAGGCGCCCACGCCGGGCAAGAAGACCGGGATCTTCCGGCCCAACGTCTACGACGGTGCGGCCCTGGTTCTGTTCGCCCTGCGTCAGGAGATCGGGCGACCGGCCTTCGAGCGTCTGGAGCAGCTCTGGGTGAGCCGTCATCGGGACGAGGCGGCTTCGACCGCTGACTTCGTCGCGCTGGCGGAGGAGGTCTCCGGACGTGACCTCGACGGATTCCTGCAGCCCTGGCTGTACGGCGAGAAGACCCCGCCGATGCCCGGTCAGCCGGAGTGGAAGTCCGTGGACCCCGAGAAGGCGGCCACGGCCAAGAAGGTCGGCAAGACGGCGGGGAAGCCGGTCGGTAAGAAGGCGGCGAAGCCGGTGGGGAAGAAGGCGGCGAAGAAGGCGGGGAAGCAGGTGGGCGGGAAGGCGGGCCGGAAATAAGGCGGTGACGAGACGGGCCGTGCCGTGCGACCATTTTCGGGTCGGCGCGGCACGGCCCGCGGGAATCTCCCGGGGTGCTCGTGCGTTGTGACCAGTGACGAGGTGCGGTTCCGGGTGCTACGGGATTACGCCTGAGGACTACTGCCACCGTCGTCACAGCGGATTCCCCAGAGACGTAAGGACCCAATGACCTCCTCTTCTTCCTTTTCCCAGGACTCGCAGCGTTTCGCGCACACCTATGCCGAAGGTCTTCGGGCCGATGCCCTGATGGAAGAGGACGTCGCCTGGAGCCACGAGATCGACGGAGACCGGGACGGCGACCAGTTCGACCGCTCCGACCGCGCGGCCCTGCGCCGTGTGGTGGGCCTCTCCACCGAGCTCGAGGACGTCACCGAGGTCGAGTACCGCCAGCTCCGACTGGAGCGGGTCGTGCTCGTCGGTGTCTGGACCTCGGGAACCGTGCGGGACGCGGAGAACTCGCTGGCGGAGCTCGCCGCCCTCGCGGAGACCGCGGGCGCGCTCGTGCTCGACGGCGTGATCCAGCGCCGCGACAAGCCCGACGCGGCCACCTACATCGGTTCCGGCAAGGCTCACGAGCTGCGGGACATCGTGCTCGACACGGGCGCGGACACCGTCATCTGCGACGGTGAGCTCAGCCCGGGCCAGCTCATCCACCTCGAAGACGTCGTCAAGGTCAAGGTCATCGACCGTACGGCCCTGATCCTCGACATCTTCGCCCAGCACGCCAAGTCCCGAGAGGGCAAGGCGCAGGTCGCGCTCGCGCAGATGCAGTACATGCTGCCGAGGCTGCGCGGCTGGGGTCAGTCGCTGTCCCGTCAGATGGGCGGCGGCAAGGGCGGCGGCCTCGCCACCCGTGGTCCTGGTGAGACCAAGATCGAGACTGACCGGCGACGGATCCGCGAGAAGATGGCGAAGATGCGCCGGGAGATCGCGGAGATGAAGACCGGCCGCGACATCCAGCGCCAGGTCCGCCGCCGCAACAAGGTGCCGTCGGTCGCCATCGCCGGCTACACCAACGCCGGCAAGTCCTCCCTGCTAAACCGCCTCACCGGCGCGGGCGTGCTGGTCGAGAACGCCCTGTTCGCGACCCTGGACCCGACCGTGCGTCGGGCCGAGACCCCGGGCGGACGGCTGTACACGCTGGCCGACACCGTCGGTTTCGTACGGCACCTGCCGCACCACCTGGTCGAGGCGTTCCGCTCCACCATGGAGGAGGTCGGCGACTCCGATCTGATCCTGCACGTGGTGGACGGCTCGCACCCGGACCCGGAGGAGCAGCTGGCCGCCGTGCGCGAGGTGATCAGGGACGTCGGCGCCACCGACGTGCCCGAGATCGTCGTGATCAACAAGGCCGACGCGGCCGACCCGCTGACCCTTCAGCGGCTGCTGCGGATCGAGAAGCGGTCCATCGCGGTCTCGGCCCGCACCGGCCGGGGCATCGACAAGCTGCTCGCACTGATCGACAACGAGCTGCCGCGGCCGTCGGTCGAGATCGAGGCGCTGGTGCCGTACACCCACGGCAAGCTGGTCGCCCGCGCTCACACCGAGGGCGAGGTGATCTCCGAGGAGCACACGCCGGAGGGCACGCTGCTCAAGGTGCGGGTGCACGAGGAGCTGGCGGCGGATCTCGCGCCGTACGTTCCGGCGCCGACCGCCTGAGCCGTCGTGACACGGTGGCCCGAGCGGCCCCAGGTGTCGTAGAACGCTGAAGGCCCGCTCCCCTGTCGCAGGGGAGCGGGCCTTTCGTATGCGTCAGTGCGCGCGTGTCACCGGCCCCCGTATGTCCTGCTCATGTTCTGGTACAGCGATTCGGCACCAGCGCCGAGCTGCGGGCCCGCCAGCCAGGTGTTGTCCTCGGGGCCGATCGACGTGTTGGAGACCAGCTTGGTGTCGCCGTTCACCACCCGGAACCAGCCGCCGCCCGACGAACCGCCGGTCATGGTGCAGCCGACGCGGTACATCGTCGGCAGGGCCGGGCCGAGCGAGAGGCGGCCTGGACGGTCGACGCACCTGAACATCCGCAGGCCGTTGAACGGAGGTGCCGCCGGGTAGCCCCAGGCGCCCATCGAGGCGACCTCGTTCGCGGACGGGGCGGAGAAGTCGACGTCCAGGGCGCCGGTGGTCTCCTCCAGGGACTTCGAGCCGGACTCCGGCTTCACATGCAACACCGAGTAGTCGTACGCGGCGCCGGCGCCGCCCGTGTCCGAGCCGCCCTGGATCCACTCGTTCGAGGTCGAGACCCAGTCGGCCCACCAGTTGCCGTAAGGAGAGATCTCCGCGGATGTGGCGCTGCCGAGCTGCGACTCGGACTTGCCGAGGTCGTTGTAGGCCGGGACGAAGACGATGTTGCGGTACCAGCCGCCACTCTGTCCGGCGTGCACACAGTGGCCGGCCGTCCAGACGAGGTTGGACCTGCCGGGGTGGTTGACGTCCTTGACGACCGTGCCGGAACAGACGGCTGGGCCGTCGGGGGTGTCGAAGAAGACCTTGCCGACGGGGGCCGCGTTCTCGTGGTACGGCGTCTTCTCGGCCGTCGCCTCCACAGGTGCGGGCTCCGGGTCGCTCACGCCCTGGTCGGCCGAGGCGTCCTGGGTGGTGACCGTCTTGTTGGCCTCCTTCGCGGACTGCATCCGGTCGGGCTTCCAGAGCCCCTCGATGACTGGGTTGACGAAGTCCTTGGCCTCACGCAGCCACTTGTCCTTGTCCCAGTCCTTCCAGGCGCCGTCCTTCCACTTGTCGATGTCGATCCCGTGCTCCTTGAGCTTGTCCGCGATCTCGGCCGGGATCTGGATCTTGCTGTCATCGGCGTCGGCGGCCTGCGAGGCGGCGGCGTCGGCCCGATCACTCACCGAGTCCCCGTTCGAGCCGTTGCAGGCGGTCGCGGTCAGCGCCAGCGCGGCGACGAGTCCTGTGGCGGCGAGGACGGGGCGCCGCCCGCGGCGTGGACCTGCGGGCATAGGTGTGGAACGCATGGTGCGGTAACCCCCGTTGAAGCGTGTTGCTGCTGTAGCGCCTTGATGGCAGGTGCTCGTCGCGGAGGGGGCCGCGGTGCGGATCGGTGCGGATTCAGGTGCGGTCCCTCGGACGCGACACCCCACTATGCCCGGGGAGTTGAGAGCCAACGGCGGTGAGACGGTGAAGGTTTCTCCCCACCGCCCCACCGCCGTCGGCCGCCGTCACCCTTGGGCTTCGGCGGTCGTCACTGACCGGCGAACTTCTCGCCCATACCGTCGAAGACCGCCTTGGCCTCCTTGCCCAGCCGCGGACCCGCCAGCCAGCCCGACTCCACCGGCCCGATGGAGGTGTTGGACACGAGCGCGGGCTTTCCGTCCGAGCCCGTCGCGATCCAGCCGCCACCGGACGAACCGCCGGTCATGGTGCAGCCGATGCGGTACATGGTCGGGGCCGACGCGTTGATCGACAGCCGGCCCGGCTTGTCCTGGCACTGGTACAGCTTCTGGCCGTCGAACGGCGCCGCCGCCGGGTAACCGATCGCCTTCATGCTGTCCACGTCGGGGACGGCCGGTGCGTTGAAGTCCACCGGAAGCGCCGAACCGACGGTCTCCTCCAGAGACTTGCCGCTACCGCCGGCCTCCGGCTTCACATGCAGCACAGCGAAGTCGTACGGCGCACCGTCGCCGCCCGTCGGACCGCCCTGCGCGATCCACTGCTCCGAGGTCTGCACCCAGTCGGCCCACCAGACGCCGTACGGGGCCACCTGCTCCTTGGTCGCGTTCTCCAGTGCGGCCGCCTCCATGGCCTTGTCGTTGTACGACGGCACGAACGCGATGTTGCGGTACCAGCCGCCGCTCTTGCCCGCGTGCACACAGTGGCCCGCCGTCCACACCATGTTGGACTTGCCGGGGTTGGCCGGGTCCTGTACGACCGTCGCCGAGCAGACCATCGTGCCTTCGGGGGAGTCGAAGAACACCTTGCCCGCCTCGGGCACGCCGGCGTGGTACGGGGGCGAAACGGCCTGCGCGTCCACCGGCGCCGGAGTCGGGTCGGTCACCCCCTGGTCACCGGAGAGGTCGCTGTCGTCGACACCCCGGTCCGGGTCCTCGGCGTCGCGCATGCGGTCCGGGTCCCACAGCCCCTCGATGATCGGGTTGATGTAGTCCTTGGCCTCACGCAGCCAGTCGTCCCGGTCCCAGTTCTTCCAGGCGCCGTCCTTCCACTTGTCGATGTCGATCCCGTGCTCTTTGAGCTTGTCCTTGATGTCGTCCGGGATCTGGATCTTGCCTTCGCCGCCGGCCGCGGCGGACGCGGTGGCCTCGCCACCCGCCTCGGCGGCGCCCGAGTCACAGGCGGTGACGGTGAGGGCCAGCGCCGCGGCGAGCGCGACCAGGGGCAGCGGGGAGGTTCTGCGGCGCGCGCTCCTCCCTCGGCGGGCGGTGAACGACGGCCGTATCGATCGCATGATCTGACTTCCCCTGGAGTGACGGTACTTGGCGCCGCGGCCGTGAACATGCGCTGAGAACTCGCTGGTCCGGCGTGCGGCCACGGCGCGGTGGGACGGCACCACACACTATGCGCTCGCTGCGGGAGAGCACCGACGGAACGGCAACGGTTTCGCTACGGGCTGTCTGATCTGGCAACTTGTCCGGGACGGCGCCGGTTTGAGGCTCGCGATCATGGTTTTCGCGGATGCGCACGGATGCGCACGGATGCGCACGGATGCGCACGGATGTACACGGAGGCACACGGACGCCTACGGACGTACGGATTCGTTGCTCGGCTCGGCTCGGGGGCGGGCGGTACCTCTCCGCGACCGGGAGCACGGTCGCTCCGCCGACGGTTTTGTCTCGGCAAGGATCTTGAAGCAACCCGTAACCCGCAGAACAGTCCGGTGTTGGTAGCCGTGGGGACCTGCCGCCCACGTGCGGTCCCCTGTGCCCAGTTCCCCGGAGTTTCGAGTGGACGCTCGCGGGGCTTCGTATGTCGGGTCGGGCGAGGACGCGAGAAACCTGCTCGCCCCTGGACAGCGGGAGGACAGGGAGCCATGGCCGTGACCGAATCTGTGCGCGGGGGTACGTCCGAGTCGGCGGGAGCGGGTGCCGTTCACGAGGGAATCCTGCGACGGCAGTCGGCGCGCGAGTCGGCGGCACGCACCTACGCGCGTGCCCTGCCGATCGTGCCGGTACGCGCGCGCGGGCTGACCATCGAAGGGGCGGACGGCCGCCGCTACCTGGACTGTCTCTCCGGCGCCGGGACGTTGGCCCTCGGACACAACCACCCCGTGGTCCTGGAGGCCATCCGCAAGGTCCTCGACTCGGGCGCCCCCTTGCACGTCCTCGACCTGGCGACCCCGGTCAAGGACGCCTTCATCACCGAGCTCTTCCGCACCCTGCCGCCCGGCCTCGCCGACAACGCGCGCGTGCAGTTCTGCGGACCCGCCGGCACGGACGCGGTGGAGGCGGCCTTCAAGCTCGTCCGGGCTGCCACCGGACGCACCGGAATCCTCGCCTTCAGCGGCGCCTACCACGGCATGACCGCCGGCGCGCTCGAAGCGTCCGGGGGCGCTTTCGACGTACGGGTCGCGCGCCTGCCCTACCCGCAGGACTACCGCTGCCCCTTCGGCGTCGGCGGCGAACAGGGTGCCGAACTCGCCGCCCGCTGGACGGAGTCCGTCCTCGACGACCCCAAGTCGGGCGTACGGCAGCCCGCCGGAATGATCCTCGAACCCGTCCAGGGAGAGGGCGGAGTGATCCCCGCCCCCGATGTCTGGCTGCGACGCATGCGGCAGATCACCGCCGACCGCTCCATCCCCCTGATCGCCGACGAGGTCCAGACGGGAGTCGGGCGCACCGGGGCCTTCTGGGCCGTCGAGCACAGCGGGGTAACGCCCGACGTGATGGTCCTCTCCAAGGCCATCGGGGGCAGCCTGCCCCTGGCTGTCATCGTCTACCGGGACGATCTCGACGCCTGGCAACCGGGCGCCCACGCCGGCACCTTCCGCGGCAACCAACTCGCCATGGCCGCCGGAACGGCGACGCTCGCCTACGTCCGCGAGAACCGCCTCGCCGAGCGCGCGGCCGAACTGGGCGCGCGGATGCAGCACCAACTCCAGGGGCTCGCAGGAGAGTTCGCGTGCATCGGTGATGTGCGGGGGAGGGGGTTGATGATCGGGGTCGAGGTCGTGGAGGCGGGCGCCGAATCCGAGCGTGCCGAGGGGCGGTCGGTGGCCCTGGCGGCTGAGAGGGGGAGCGAGGGGCTCGGCGCCCTGGACTGGGCTGGGGGAGCGGCCGGCCAGGCGGTGCCGGGAGCTTCGGCTGGTCTCGGTGGCCATGTAGGTGGGGCTGGGGGTGAGGCCGGGCGGCTTGCGGGTCTTTGTTCGGCTCGGATTGCGGGTGGAACCTGGTCGACTGGAGCTGTCCCCGTGGGTGCGCCGGCTGGGATGACGGCGGCTGCGGTTGGGACGCCGGCGACTGCGGTCGCGCAGGGTTCGGAACCGCGTCCCGCCGCTCCTGAACTCGCTGCCGCCATCCAGCGCGAGTGCCTGCGACGTGGCCTCATTGTCGAGCTCGGCGGCCGTCACTCCAGCGTCGTCCGGCTCCTGCCACCCCTGACCATCAGCGACGAGCAGGCGGCAGCGGTCCTCGACCGACTGGCCGACGCGGTGGACGCCGTGTCCCGCGGCCACGCCGCTCACGACCGGCCGCACCGGCCGCACACAGGGTAGCGGCGCCCCGGCGACCGGGCGGGGGAGCCCAGCAGCCGATGGGAGCGCGCGGGCGCCTACCTCGACGTGTTCCCTCGCCTCCTCGTTCGTCGACCGAGCCGTTACCGAGCGGCGGCCCACCCTCAAGCGAAACATCACGCTCCCTCGCAGCCTTGCCTCCAACTGACACACCTCCTTCACCCGCACCTTCTGAACGGGGCCTTCTCCAACCACGTCCCCCCTCGTCGCGATAGGGCCGCCGTCGCCGCACGAGCCAGAACCACCGCAGAGGACCAGCCTTGAACAGCACCCCCACAACCGACGGCCCTTCGGCTGCCATTCAGGCACTCGCCGCCTTCGACGGATGCGCTTCGGGCATGGGAGGCCCACTGCCGGCCGAGGTGAGCACGCCCCAGGAGCCCGCGTCCGCGCCGGAAGCCGTCCGCGCGCAGGTACAGGAGGTCGAGTGCCTGCACGGGGTCATCTCTGACCTACTGGAGCACCCCGACCCGCACACCGCGGCACAGGCCGCCGCCGTGGAGAACCTGCTCCGCTGCTGGGTACGCGAGACCAACGTCCCGTCACCGCGCAACGGAATCCTGCGCATTCCCTTGCCCGTCACCGGCACAGCTCTGCTGGTCCCGGTGCACTACTGGTCCCCGACAGGGTGGCACCGCTTCGGCCTCCCGCAGCTGGCCGATGCGCCTGCCCAGTCCCCACCGGTCGATGCCGTCACCCTCGCCGCGCTACTCACCCGGGAGACGCTCTCTCATCCCGCACCCTCCTTCCGCGACTCCTCCCCTTCCTCCGGCACCATCGAGGCTCCCGCTCCATCCGCCGCGGTGCCTGACGCCGTACCCCGGATCTCCGCGGTATCCGAGACGACCACCGCAGCGAGATCCACAGCCCTCACGGCCCCCGCGATGTCCGCCGCCACCGATCTCGTCGCCCGCGTCGCCGACTCCACCCGACGAACCGTCACGTTCATCAGGGAGCGTCGAGACCGCCAGGCCAGCGGCCCTGACCTCTTTCTCGCGGCCGAGCAGGCACTTCTACTCGGCCACCCGCACCATCCGACGCCGAAGAGTCGCGAGGGCCTCTCCGAGACCGAAGCACGGTTGTACTCGCCCGAGTTGCGTGGCTCCTTCCCCCTGCACTGGCTGGCTGTCGCTCCGTCCGTGCTCGCTGCCGACTCGGCCTGGACTGAACGCGGCCGTGTCGTCCCCGCACCCCAGCTCACGGCCCGACTTGCCGGCCCTGACCTGCCGCTGCCCGACGGCTACGCGCCCCTTCCGCTACATCCCTGGCAGCTGCGCGAGATCCGGTACCGCCCCGAGACCGCGGCCCTGCTCGACGCCGGACTGCTTGTCGACCTCGGCGCCCACGGTGCCCCGTGGCATCCCACCTCCTCCGTACGAACCGTCCACAGGTCCCACGCCCCGGTCATGCTCAAGCTGTCGCTGAGCCTGCGTATCACCAACTCCTGCCGTGAGAATCTCCGCAAGGAACTCCACCGCGGTGTGGAAGTCCACCGACTCCTGCGCACGGGTCTCGCAACGCAATGGCGGGCTGCACACCCCACCTTCGACATCGTTCGCGACCCGGCCTGGCTCGCTGTCGACGGGCGGGACGGCGTCCCTCTGCCGGGCCTCGACGTGATGATCCGGCACAACCCCTTCCGGCCTACCGACGACGTGTCCTGCGTGGCCGGACTCCTCTCACCTGTCCCTCGAACTCCCTCCGGAGTCACTACCGCCCGGCCTCGATCGGACAGGGAGCCTCTACGGTCCCGCCTGGCCGAGCTGGTCACTCGTCTCGCCGCCCGTACTGGTCGCTCACTGGGGGCAGTTGCTGTCGAGTGGTTCCTGCGCTACCTCAAGCATGTCGTTCGCCCCGTGTTGTGGCTGGACGCTGAGGCAGGGGTCGCCCTGGAGGCACACCAGCAGAACACCCTGCTCCTGCTGGACGGTGACGGTTGGCCTTCGGGCGGCCGGTACCGCGACAACCAGGGCTACTACTTCCGTGAGTCCCGTCGCGCAGGGCTGGATGCCCGACTGCCAGGCATCGGCGAGCACAGCGACTCCTTCGTCCCGGACGAGGTCACCGACGAGCGCTTCGCGTACTACCTAGCGATCAACAACGTGCTCGGTCTCATCGGCGCGTTCGGCTCCCAGCGCCTCGCCGACGAACAGCTTCTGCTTGCCGCCTTCCGCCGCTTCCTCGGCGAAGTGGCCTCCGGCCCCGACCGACTGCGCACGTCACTGCCCGCGCACCTGCTCGACTCACCGGTACTGCGCTGCAAGGCCAACCTGCTGACCCGGCTGCACGGCCTCGACGAACTCGTAGGTCCGGTGGAGACCCAGTCCGTCTACGTCACCATCGCCAACCCCCTTCATTCCTGAGGAACATGACCCACCCCGCCTCCTGAGAGGAGCGCCCCGTGTCTCACACCGACGCGAGTGCCAACGCAGGTATCGCACCGGTCACCCATTTCGGCATCACCACTGGCCCCGGTGCTCGCGAGAGTCGTCTCGGCTCGGCAGCTGAATCGGGCGCAGATGCTGAGGACACGCTGGACCTGCGACTGCCGGATGACTTTGTCGCGCTCTTCGCGGAGGACACCGTGGCCGGCGGGTTGCGGAGGCCGGGAGGGGGCACGAGCACGCCTGCCTACGCTGACCTGAACGCCCCCGATCTGCTGGGCAGCGTCGTCGACTGGGGGCCGGTCAGTACATCGGCCGGGGTGCTGCACCTTGTCCCCGCGCGGATCGAACGAGACCTTCCGATCATCACCCGGTGGATGAACGACCCCACCGTCTCGGCCTTCTGGGGTCTCGCCGGACCCGAGAACGCGACCGAGGAGCATCTGCGTTCCCAGCTGTTCGGTGACGGACGCAGTGTTCCGTGCGTGGGCATGTTGGACGGCACGCCGATGAGCTACTGGGAGGTCTACCGGGCCGACCTCGACCCACTGGCCCGCCACTACCCGGCTCGGCCCCATGACATCGGAGTCCATCTCCTCATCGGGGCCGCCGGTGACCGTGGGCGAGGGCTCGGCGGGACTCTTCTCCGAGCGATCGCCGACCTCGCGCTCGACAAGCGGCCCGCCTGCGCTCGGATCGTCGCGGAACCGGACATTCGCAACACCCCTTCTGTCGCCGCATTCCTGAGCGCCGGCTTCCGCTTCTCCGCCGAGATCGAATTGCCCGCCAAACGGGCCGCCCTCATGATCAGAGACCGAGGCCTGCGCCATCTGCTGTGACGCCACGTCGCCGCGTCGTCACATTTAGTAATGTCGCTCGCGTCGATCCGGTTCCCACATCCAACGCAGTGAATTCAGTGCGAGCCGATCTCCGACGGGTCGAGTCGATCTCGGGATCGGGTCGAGTCGGCCCCTGCCGGGACCGGGCCAAGTCGGCCCGGGCCAGGACCGGCTCAATCTGTCGGGCCGAGTTGAACTCCGTTGGGATCCAGTCGGTTGCCTACTCGCGTCTTCGTGGGATCGGCTGCGTCGGCCGAGCCGGTCTCGACCACCGCCGAATCGATCCGGCCACAAACCGACCGACCTTGATCACTTGTCGCTGCCCGACCCGACTTTGATCACACTCGATCCGACCCCGACCACCCTCAAACCGCTCCTGACCTCACCCGACCTCAATCCCGCACCCACCTGGACAGATCCGATCCCCACCCAAGGAATCGCCGGTCCTGATCCAGCCCCCGCCCCCACCGCGAGCGCCCGTTTGTCAGTGCCGGGCCGTAGGGTGGTCGGGCTATGACGAAGCCCTCACTCCCCGAACTCCTGCATGCTGCCGTCACTGCCGTTGGCGGCACGGAGCGCCCCGGCCAGGTGACGATGGCCGAATCCGTCGCGGAGGCGATCGACGGCGGTTCTCATCTGTTGGTCCAGGCCGGCACCGGCACCGGAAAGTCGTTGGGCTACCTCGTGCCCGCGCTCGCACACGGGGAGCGCGTCGTCGTTGCGACGGCCACGCTGGCTCTTCAGCGCCAGCTCGTGGAGCGGGACCTGCCGCGCACGGTAGATGCGCTGCATCCGTTGCTGCGCCGTCGCCCTGAGTTCGCAATGCTCAAGGGCAGGTCGAACTACCTGTGTCTGCACCGTCTGCACGAGGGCGTCCCGCAGGACGAGGAGGAGGGCCTTTTCGACCAGTTCGAGGCCGCGGCACCCACCAGCAAGCTGGGTCAGGACCTGCTGAGGTTGCGTGACTGGTCGGACGAGACGGAGACGGGTGACCGCGACGATCTGACCCCCGGCGTGTCCGACCGGGCCTGGGCCCAGGTGTCGGTGTCGTCGCGGGAATGCCTCGGCGCCACCAAGTGCGCGTACGGCGCCGAATGCTTCGCCGAGATGGCCCGTGAGCGGGCCAAGCTCTCCGAGGTCGTCGTCACCAACCACGCGCTGCTCGCGATCGACGCCATCGAGGGCGCCCCGGTCCTCCCGCAGCACGAGGTCCTGATCGTCGACGAGGCGCACGAACTGGTCTCCCGCGTCACCGGAGTCGCCACCGGCGAACTCACGCCCGGCCAGGTCAACCGCGCGGTGCGCCGTGCCGCGAAGCTCGTCAACGAGAAGGCGGCCGACCAGCTCCAGACAGCCGCGGAGGGCTTCGAAAGGCTGATGGAGCTGGCCCTGCCGGGCCGCCTGGAGGAGATCCCGGAAGACCTCGCCTACGCGCTCATGGCACTGCGCGACGCGTGCCGCACCGTCATCTCCGCGATCGGCGCGACCCGCGACAAGTCCGTGCAGGACGAGGACGCGGTCCGCAAGCAGGCAATGGCGTCGGTCGAGTCGGTGCACGACGTGGCGGAGCGGATCACCAATGGATCGGAGTGGGACGTCGTCTGGTACGAGCGTCACGATCGCTTCGGCGCGTCCCTGCGGGTGGCTCCCATGTCGGTGTCGGGTCTGCTCAGGGAGAAGCTCTTCGCGGACCGCTCCGTCACCCTGACCTCCGCGACCTTGAAGCTCGGCGGGGACTTCAATGGCGTCGGTGCCTCTCTGGGGCTCGCTCCGGAGGGCACGGAGGGCGACGACTTCCCGCAGTGGAAGGGCGTGGATGTCGGCTCGCCTTTCGAGTACCGCAAGCAGGGCATCCTGTACGTCGCCAAGCACCTGTCGCGCCCCGCGCGGGACGGCGATCGCGTGGACATGCTCGACGAGCTGACCGAACTGATCCAGGCGGCAGGAGGCCGCACGCTCGGCCTGTTCTCCTCGATGCGGGCCGCCCAGCTGGCCGCCGAGGAGCTCCGCTCCCGCATCCCCGAGTTCCCGATCCTCCTCCAGGGCGAGGAGACGCTCGGCGAGCTGATCAAGAACTTCGCGGCCGACCCCAAGACCTGCCTGTTCGGCACGCTGTCCCTCTGGCAGGGCGTCGATGTGCCCGGCCCCAGCTGTCAGCTGGTCGTCATGGACAAGATCCCGTTCCCGCGGCCGGACGATCCGCTGATGAGCGCTCGCCAGAAGGCGGTGGAGGACGCCGGCGGCAACGGCTTCATGGCGGTCGCCGCCACCCACGCCGCACTGCTCATGGCTCAGGGCGCCGGCCGCCTCGTACGGGCATCGGGGGACCGCGGCGTGGTCGCCGTGCTGGATCAGCGGCTGGCCACGGCCCGGTACGGGAGTTATCTGAAGGCGTCACTGCCCGACTTCTGGTACACGACGGACCGTAACCAAGTCCGAAAGTCGCTGGCCGCAATCGACGCGGTAGCGAAGCAGATGGAGGCGGCAAAGCAGATGGAGGCGGCGGAGCAGGCGGAGGCGGCACAGCCCCAGTGATCGTGGTTAGCCTGTCGCGGCGCCCGCGACAGGCTAACCACTGATCCAAAACGCGGTGACGTCGGGGTCCCATCCCAGTGGGGGTCCAGAGACAGGAGACAGCACAGGGCCCCGGAACCGGCGCAGGGGTCCCGGGGCCCGGTCAGGGGGCGACGCCTTTCGGTTCGCCCGCCGCAGCCGTCACACGCGCCGCAGCACTGCCACCACCTTGCCCAGGATGGTTGCGTCGTCGCCGGGGATCGGCTCGTACGCGGAGTTGTGCGGGAGGAGCCAGACGTGGCCGTCCTCGCGCTTGAAGCGCTTCACGGTGGCCTCGCCGTCGAGCATCGCGGCCACGATGTCGCCGTTCTCGGCGACCGGCTGACGCCGGACCGTGACCCAGTCGCCGTCGCAGATCGCGGCCTCGATCATCGAGTCACCGACGACCTTCAGGACGAACAGCTCGCCGTCACCGACCAGCTGCCGGGGGAGAGGGAAGACGTCCTCGACCGACTCCTCGGCGAGGATCGGGCCACCGGCGGCGATACGGCCGACCAGCGGGACATACGACGCGGCGGGCTTGCCGGCGGTGTCCGTGGGCTGCACGGAGGCGGCCTGGTCGGAGCCGCGCACCTCGTACGCGCGCGGGCGGTGCGGGTCACGGCGCAGGAAGCCCTTGCGCTCCAGCGCCATCAGCTGATGCGCGACCGAGGACGTGCTCGACAGGCCGACCGCCTGACCGATCTCCCGCATCGACGGCGGGTAGCCGCGCCGCTGCACGGAGTCCCTGATGACCTCGATCACGCGGCGCTGCCTGTCGGTGAGTCCCGAGCTGTCCGCCCGGATGCCAGGAGGTCGACCCGGCAGGGAACGCTTGTGTCCCTCGGGATTCATGGCTTCGTTCATCGCATGCACCGGCTCGAGTCGGCCCTGGGAGCGGTCCTGGGCAGTGATGGTGGCACTGTCTGCGGTGGTGGTCACGTCGGCCCCTCTCGATGGTCTCCCTGCTGCACAACGGTAGTTGCTTTCGAAAGGTTGCGCCAAACACACGTTCGAGTGAAAAATCGCGAATCCACTTACGTGATCGCGTGTCGGGGTGTATGGCTGACGACCTGCCCGGCGGGCAAAAGGGCCCATTGTTGTACTCTTCACCGCCGGGGTGACGACCTCGTGGGTTGTTGCCCCAGTCTGCCATCCGGGATCACTTCAACCGGGAACCGACCCCCATCTGTGCGGGAGTCCCACGTCCCCTTCGTGCGGCGCTCACGGTATCTCCGTATGTGTCCCAGCGATATGGGTGTGCAGCGGAGTTGCCCCGCGCGCGGGTGTGGCCGTACGGCACATGCCGCCGTTCCTGCGACACGCGCGTACGGCTTGGATGTATGAGCCAATCCCCACATCTAGTGGTTGGATTGCAGCAGCAGCCCAGAAGTTGTGGTCCCCCCGGTCTTCGGACCCTCGGAGATCGCCTATGCTTGGGGCTGCTTCGCGGGGCCCATGAGGCCCAGTGAGGCTATTGAGTCTGCTGTGAGGAGGGTTGGGAGTTATGCACTGTCCCTTCTGCAGGCACCCCGACAGCCGTGTCGTCGACAGCCGTACGACCGACGACGGCACGTCGATCCGCAGGCGCCGCCAGTGTCCTGACTGCTCCCGTCGTTTCACGACAGTGGAGACGTGCTCGCTGATGGTGATCAAGCGGTCCGGAGTCACCGAGCCATTCAGCCGTACCAAGGTCATCAACGGCGTGCGCAAGGCATGCCAGGGACGACCTGTCACCGAGGACGCGCTCGCCCAGCTCGGTCAACGGGTCGAGGAGGCGTTGCGGGCCACCGGAAGCGCCGAGCTGACCACCCACGACGTGGGGCTGGCCATACTCGGCCCGTTGCAGGAGCTCGACCTCGTCGCCTATCTGCGATTCGCCTCCGTCTACCGGGCTTTCGACTCGCTCGAGGACTTCGAGGCCGCGATAGCGGAACTGAGGGAGGCGACGGGGCACCTCGCCGCGGACGAGGACGACCGCGAAGACGACGTGGACGCAGTCACGGGGGGCCAGGAAGACGACCGCGGGTCCGGAGGGACTGCACAGGTCCCCGTGCCCGCCAACGCCGCCGACTGAGGGCGGGCCGGACCCGGTTGTCAGACCCGGGATCCGGTCGAGAGGGCGGCGACAGAAGACCTGCTGCGGGCGGCGATCAGAGGGTGCCCGCAGCACCAGACAGAACACGTGCCACGGGGAACATCGGGGCACTTCAGGGCGTTTTAGCCCGTACAGGGAGGCGGCATGACAGAGACGGCGAGCGGTCCGGCACGGAGTTCCCGCGCCAAGGGCACCAAGGCGACCAAGGGCCTGCGTGTCGAGCGCATCCACACCACCCCCGGCGTGCACCCGTACGACGAGGTGGCCTGGGAGCGCCGTGACGTCGTCATGACCAACTGGCGCGACGGCTCGGTCAACTTCGAGCAGCGCGGCGTCGAGTTCCCCGACTTCTGGTCGGTGAACGCGGTCAACATCGTCACCAGCAAGTACTTCCGGGGCGCAGTCGGCACCCCGCAGCGCGAGGTGAGCCTGAAGCAGCTCATCGACCGCATCGTGAAGACGTATCGGAAGGCCGGCGAGGACTACAAGTACTTCGCATCGCCCGCCGACGCCGAGATCTTCGAGCACGAGCTGGCGTACGCCCTCCTGCACCAGATCTTCAGCTTCAACAGCCCCGTCTGGTTCAACGTCGGCACCAAGCAGCCCCAGCAGGTCTCCGCCTGCTTCATCCTGGCCGTCGACGACTCCATGGAGTCGATCCTCGACTGGTACAAGGAAGAGGGCATGATCTTCAAGGGCGGCTCCGGCGCCGGCCTGAACCTCTCCCGGATCCGCTCCTCCAAGGAGCTGCTGTCCTCCGGCGGTAACGCCTCCGGTCCGGTCTCCTTCATGCGCGGCGCCGACGCCTCCGCAGGAACGATCAAGTCGGGCGGCGCCACCCGCCGCGCCGCCAAGATGGTCATCCTCGACGTCGACCACCCCGACATCGAGGACTTCATCGAGACCAAGGTCAAGGAAGAGGAGAAGATCCGCGCCCTGCGTGACGCGGGCTTCGACATGGACCTGGGCGGCGACGACATCACGTCCGTCCAGTACCAGAACGCCAACAACTCCGTCCGCGTGAACGACGAGTTCATGAAGGCGGTCGAGGAGGGCGGCAAGTTCGGCCTCCGCGCGCGGATGACCGGCGAGGTCATCGAAGAGGTCGACGCCAAGGCCCTGTTCCGCAAGATGGCCGAGGCCGCCTGGGCCTGCGCCGACCCGGGCATCCAGTACGACGACACCATCAACCACTGGCACACCTGCCCGGAGTCCGGCCGTATCAACGGCTCGAACCCCTGCAGCGAGTACATGCACCTGGACAACACGTCCTGCAACCTCGCCTCGCTGAACCTGATGAAGTTCCTGAAGGACGACGGCAAGGGCAAGCAGTCCTTCGACGTCGAGCGCTTCGCGAAGGTCGTCGAGCTCGTCATCACCGCGATGGACATCTCCATCTGCTTCGCGGACTTCCCGACGCAGAAGATCGGTGAGAACACGCGCGCGTTCCGCCAGCTCGGCATCGGCTACGCCAACCTCGGCGCCCTGCTGATGGCGACGGGCCACGCGTACGACTCGGACGGCGGTCGCGCCCTCGCCGGCGCCATCACCTCCCTGATGACCGGCACGTCGTACAAGCGTTCCGCCGAACTCGCCGCGGTCGTCGGCGCGTACGACGGCTACGCCCGCAACGCCCAGCCGCACCTGCGCGTCATGAAGCAGCACGCCGACGCCAACGGCGTTGCCGTCCGCATGGACGACCTGGACACGCCGATCTGGGCCGCCGCCACGGAGGCCTGGCAGGACGTACTGCGTCTCGGTGAGAAGAACGGTTTCCGTAACTCCCAGGCGTCCGTCATCGCCCCGACCGGCACCATCGGTCTCGCGATGTCCTGCGACACCACCGGCCTTGAGCCCGACCTCGCACTGGTGAAGTTCAAGAAGCTGGTCGGCGGTGGCTCGATGCAGATCGTCAACGGCACCGTTCCGCAGGCCCTGCGCCGCCTGGGCTACCAGGAGGAGCAGATCGAGGCGATCGTCGCCCACATCGCCGACCACGGCAATGTCGTCGACGCTCCCGGCCTCAAGCACGAGCACTACGAGGTGTTCGACTGCGCCATGGGCGAGCGCTCCATCTCCGCGATGGGCCACGTCCGCATGATGGCGGCGATCCAGCCGTGGATCTCCGGCGCGCTGTCCAAGACGGTCAACATGCCGGAGTCGGCGACCGTCGAGGAGGTCGAGGAGATCTACTTCGAGGCCTGGAAGCTGGGCGTCAAGGCGCTCGCCATCTACCGCGACAACTGCAAGGTCGGCCAGCCCCTCTCCGCCAAGACCAAGGAGAAGGAGAAGACCGAGATCACGGAGAAGGCCGAGGCCACCATCCGTGACACGGTCGAGAAGGTCGTCGAGTACCGCCCGGTCCGCAAGCGCCTCCCGAAGGGCCGTCCCGGCATCACGACGTCCTTCACCGTCGGCGGGGCCGAGGGCTACATGACCGCCAACTCCTACCCGGACGACGGTCTCGGCGAGGTCTTCCTGAAGATGTCCAAGCAGGGCTCGACGCTCGCGGGCATGATGGACGCGTTCTCGATCGCGGTCTCCGTCGGCCTCCAGTACGGCGTGCCGCTGGAGACGTACGTCTCGAAGTTCACGAACATGCGCTTCGAGCCGGCCGGTATGACGGACGACCCGGACGTGCGGATGGCGCAGTCGATCGTCGACTACATCTTCCGCCGCCTGGCGCTGGACTTCCTGCCCTTCGAGACGCGCTCCGCGCTCGGCATCCACTCCGCCGAGGAGCGTCAGCGCCACCTGGAGACGGGCTCCTACGAGCCCAACGAGGACGACGTCGACGTCGAGGGCCTGGCCCAGTCGGCGCCGCGTGCCCAGGAGCTGAAGGCCGTCGCCACTCCGAAGGCCGAAGCCGTGTCGGCCAAGCCCGCTCCGCAGCAGGCCCACACCAGCGCCGAACTGGTGGAGATGCAGCTGGGCATCCAGGCCGACGCCCCGCTGTGCTTCTCCTGCGGCACGAAGATGCAGCGGGCAGGCTCCTGCTACATCTGCGAGGGCTGCGGTTCGACCAGCGGTTGCAGCTGACGCTGCGCAGGACCTGACCGTTGGGTAGCCCCTGGAGGGCTCTGACGGCAGGCTCCACAAAGATGAGGGGCGCCGACCACATGTCGGCGCCCCTCATCGCTGTACGCCCCCGCACGCGCGTGGGACGTCCCCACGCGCGCGTGCGACTCTCAGGGCCGGCGTGCCCGGCCCATGGCCGCCGTGAATGTCGCCGGATCGTCCTCGAAACCGTGGATTCCGGAACGGAACTCCCACGTGCTCGAACCCTCATGTACGAACTCCGCGACCGTGGCCGCCGTCGACCCGAGGACACCGCCGAAGTCGTCCTCGGCCAGGACGGTGTAGCCCTCGCGGATGCGCAGGGCCGGCTTGATCACGCTGACGAATGTGCGCTGCGCGGGGCGCTGCTGGATCACGACTCCGACAAGCACGCGCGCGTACCGGTCGTCGAGCCGGTCGAGCTCCACGGTCAGCACCTCGTCCCAGCCGAAGCCCTTGCCGTCCTTGCTGTCCCGGTTGAGGTAGATGGTGCCGTCGGGAGAGCGGCTGTCGAAGTGCACCACGTAGGCGGGATCCCCGTAGGGATCGCTGGCCAGGTAGGTCGCGGCGACTATGTCCAAATCGGTGGGCGGCTGTCCGGCCGGACTCGGATCCCACTTGACTGAGATCTCGACTTTGCGGATTCCCTTGTTGATGGCGTTCATCAGGCTTCCCCTTCCCCGTAACAAGTCTGCCCTCAGGCCGAACTGCCCAGCGGACAAGGCCGATTGTCCATCCTGCCACGCGCGCGGGATCGTGCGCCGGGGAGCACTCCGGTCGAGCGTGACCGACGCCACGCTCCGTGGCCTTACCATGGCGCGGTGCTGGTCAAGTGGATTCGCTGCACCGTGGTGGACCGCCGCGGCTTCGAGCGGGGGCAGCGAAAATGGGCGGGGCTTCTGGGGGAGCCGGGATTTCGGGGGCAGGGGGGTGGCTGGAGCCGGGGGCGGCAGGGGGTGGCCCACATCTTCTCGTTCTGGGAGAGCCGTTCCTTCTACGACTCCTTCATGGCGCGCTCCCACGACAGACTGGCGGCCGCCCAGTCGGGCACCTACAAGGACATGCAGGTCAAGCTCTTCGACTACCGCTTCGACGTGAAGACCGGCTTCGAGCCTCGCTTCACCGAAGCGGACCTCGTCCGGGTGGCCCACTGTCGTGTCCATGAGGAACGGGCCGAGCACTTCACGCTCATGCAGGAGAAGGTCTGGAACCCCGCGATGGCCGGTTCTCCCGGTATGGTCCGCGGACTGTTCGGCGAGGCACCGGGTCATGAGTTCCTGGTGCTGTCGATGTGGCAGTCGGCCGCGGAACACGGCAAGTACCGCACCGAGCGGGTGGAGCGGCTGGCGCTGCGAGCCCAGACGGAGGCGGACGTCGCGGCCCTTACGGGTGCCATCGTAGAGCTCGAAGCCACCTGGACGGTTTGATTTCCGGACCCGTTACGCGTGCGGCTCAATGTGGCTGACGGTGCAGGAAATGTGTGACCTACGCCGTATGGAGCCCGTCTGAGTGCTCGATAGGCCGTCGGCCGATCTAGGGTTTTGGCATGGCACGACCACGGCGCATCGTCCTTGTCCGGCACGGGGAGTCAACGGGCAATGTTGATGACACCGTTTACGAGCGTGAGCCCGACCACGCCCTCGCCCTGACCGAGCGGGGCTGGCGGCAGGCAGAGGAGACCGGCAAAGGGCTACGGGAAGTGTTCGGCCGCGAGCGCGTCAGCGTGTACGTCTCGCCCTACCGCCGTACGCACGAGACACTGCGTGCCTTCCACCTGGACCCCGAGCTCATACGGGTGCGTGAGGAGCCCCGTCTGCGGGAGCAGGACTGGGGGAACTGGCAGGACCGCGGCGACGTACGCCTGCAGAAGTCTTACCGGGACGCCTACGGCCACTTCTTCTACCGCTTCGCCCAGGGCGAATCCGGCGCCGACGTGTACGACCGGGTCGGGGGCTTCCTGGAGAGCCTGTTCCGTAGTTTCGAGGCGCCCGACCACCCGCCGAACGTACTGCTGGTGACCCACGGTCTGGCGATGCGGCTGTTCTGTATGCGCTGGTTCCACTGGACCGTCGCCGAATTCGAGTCGCTGTCGAACCCGGGGAACGCCGAGATGCGGATGCTCGTTCTCGGAGACGACGGCAAGTACGCGCTTGACCGGCCGTTCGAGCGCTGGCGAGAGCCGGAACCGTACGGGATCACCGGATAGAGTGGCAGAGCGATGACCGCTGACTCCTCACCCGAAGGGCGCTTGGACCGCGCCCTGGCCAGCCTGCGCGGACTCGCCGTGGGGGATGCGCTCGGCTCTCAGTTCTTCGTGCCGGTGAACTACCCGCTGCTCAAGCGCCGTGAACTGCCGTCCGGCCCGTGGCAGTGGACGGACGACACCGAGATGGCCGGCTCCGTGGTCGCGGTCCTGGCCGCCCACCACCGCATCGACCAGGACGCTCTGGCCCGCTCCTTCGCTGAGCACCACGACTTTGACCGCGGCTACGGCCCCGCGGTCAACCGGCTACTGCGCCTGATCCGGGAGGGCGGGGACTGGCGCGAGCTGTCGGCCGCGCTCTTCAAGGGACAAGGGTCCTGGGGCAACGGCGCCGCGATGCGGATCGCACCCCTCGGCGCCTGGTACGCGGACGATCCAGAGCAGGCGACCCACCAGGCCGAGATCTCGGCCTACCCCACGCATCAGCACCGCGAGGCCGTGGTCGGCGCCATGGCTGTCGCCGCGGCTGCCGCGCTGGCCGCCGCCCCCGGAGGCCCGCCCAGCCCCGAGGCCCTTCTCGACGACGTCGTCGCGCTGATCCCGAAGAGCGCGGTCGGAGCGGGCCTGCGCCGCGCCCGGGACATGCTGGACTACGGCGACGCGGCCACCGTCGCGGCCGTGCTGGGCTGCGGACGGCGCACGACGGCCCATGACACGGTGCCCTTCGCGCTCTGGTCGGCCGCACGGGCGCTGGGCGACTACGAGCAGGCCTTCTGGACGACCGCACAGGTCGGCGGCGACGTCGACACCACGTGCGCCATCGTGGGCGGCGTGATCGGCTCGGGGAAGGCCGGGGCGGTGCCGACCGAGTGGGTGGAGCGGACCGAGGCGCTGCCGGGGTGGGTGCCGACGTCGGCGTAGCGGGGTTCCGCTGCCCTGTCGGGGTCACTTCTCACCAGTTGCCTCTGCCGGGGCCGGCAGCCTTGCCCGGTTTCCTCTGCCGGGCCAGGATCCTCGATAACTTTCCGTGCATCCCGGGAACTCTGCGTGACCACCGGTGCGTTGTCGTGGCAGTTGGTGTGCGATCGCCGGGCCGCATGCACAGGTGACACACGAGGGGCGTAGGAGAGGGGGGTGGTGGAGCCATGGGGTATGTGTCGATGCAGGGCGTGCTGCTGATCGTGGCGACCGCCGCGTGGGGTGGACTTCTGCTCGCCCGCGCCATCGGGGTTGGCCCGCCAGCGGTCGCCGTGAGGGTGGTGCGGATGGCCGGCTCGTCGTCCTCGCCGTCGGTCCCCCGGGCTCGGTCCGGCCATCCGCGGCCCTTCGCGGGCCCGGCCAGGTCAGCCGGCCATCGGACCGGCCGTCCCGGCGAGAGCATCCAAGTCGCTCTTGCGGACCCGGATCACCAACCATGCGGTGACCAGCGCGAGTGCGGCCATCGCGGCTGCCGCCACGAACCCCGTCGAGATGCCCTGGGTGAGCACTTCGTGTCCCCATCGGCCGGGAAGCTGGTGCGTCTGGGCGAACTCCACCTTCTGCTCGGCCGACCCCTCCGTCATGAACTTCGGCAGCTGCTTCTCCGCCTCGTCCTTGCTGGCCGAGCCGAACACCGTCGTCAGGATGGACAGGCCGAGCGAGCCGCCCACCTGCTGCGTGGCGTTGAGAAGCCCGGACGCGGCACCGGCCTCGTGCTGGGCGACCCCGGAGACCGCGGTGATTGTCAGCGTCACGAAGTTCAGACCCATGCCGAAGCCGAACACCAGCATCGGGCCGAGGACTCCGCCGACGTACGAGCTGTCGGCGCTGATGAGGGTCTGCCAGGCCAGCCCGATCGCCGCCAGGGCCGAGCCCACGAGCATGAACGGCTTGGGCCCGAGCACCGGCAGGAAGCGCTGCGACAGGCCCGCGCCGAGCGCGATCACGACCGTCACGGGCAGGAAGGCGAGACCGGCCTCGATCGGGCTGTACTGCAGCACGTTCTGCACGAAGAGAACGATGTAGAAGAACATGCCGAACATCGCCGCGGCGAGACTGAGCATGATCACATACGTGCCAGAGCGGTTGCGGTCGGCGAACATCCTGAGCGGGGTGATCGGCTCCTTGGCCCGCGACTCGATGAACGCGAAGGCCAGCAGAAGGACCACCGCGGCGCCGAAGGACCCGATGGTGAGGTTGTCCCGCCAGCCCTCGTCCGCCGCGCGGATGAAGCCGTAGACCAGGGACGCCATGCCGGCCGTCGAGGTCAGTGCGCCTGCTATGTCGAAACGGCCGCTGTGCCGTTGGGACTCGCTGATGTACAGCGGCGTGAGAAGGGCTATGACGATGCCTATGGGCACGTTGACGAAGAGCACCCATCGCCAGTCGAGCCACTCGGTGAGCATGCCGCCCGCGAGCAGGCCGATGGCGCCACCGCCCGCGGAGACCGCTGCGAAGACGCCGAACGCGCGGTTGCGTTCGGGGCCTTCGGGAAATGTGGTGGTGATGAGTGCCAGCGAGGTGGGCGAGGCGATGGCGCCACCCATGCCCTGGAGCACGCGCGCGGTCAGCAACTGCCAGGGTTCCTGGGCGAGTCCGCCGAGCAGCGAGGCGAGCGTGAACAGCAGGATGCCGGTCATGAAGACCCGGCGGCGTCCCAGGATGTCACCGGCGCGGCCGCCCAGGAGCAGCAGACCGCCGAAGGTGAGTGTGTAGGAGCTGACGACCCAGGTGAGGTCGGTCGTGCTGAACTTGAGCGCGTCTTGAATGTGCGGGAGCGCGATGTTCACAATCGTCGCGTCGAGTACCACCATGAGTTGGCAGGCCGCGATGACTGCGAGCGCGATGCCGGGATGCCCCTCCCGGCGGGCCGCACCTGGCTTTTGATCCTTGATCAACTGAGAGGTTGTCACTATGGGTCCCCCACAAGTGCCGTAGTGAACGCTCGCGTTCACTGTCGCGTCAACCGTAGTGAGTCCCCATTAGTGAACGCAAGCGTTCACTTGCATTATTGTCGCGCGGCCTGTCCCCTGTAGTTGCCGTGCGGTGGTCCCAAGTCCCCGGAATTCCCCTTCCCTTGTTCGTTGGAGACGCTCAGATGGTTACCTCGCGCTGGACGGCCGCCCCCGCTCAGGCGGCCTCCCTCCGTCGGCGCGGCGCCGTGCTGGAACACGCGATCCTCGATGCCGCCCTGGAACAACTCAGCACCGTCGGCTGGAACGGCCTCACCATGGAAGGCGTCGCCGCCGGTGCGCAGACCGGTAAAGCCGCCGTCTATCGCCGCTGGCCGTCCAAGGAGGATCTCGTCGCCGATGCGCTGCGCGCGGGATTGCCGCGCTTCGAGTCGGCCCCCGACCTCGGAAGTGTGCGCGAGGACCTGCTCGAACTGTGTCGGCAGGCGCGTGAGGCGATGTACTCCCGCCCTGGATTCGCCCTACGGTCGGTGATTCACGAATGCGACAGTATTCAGGCTGAGCGCTTCCATGCTGTGATCTTCGACGGTGTCGTAGAGCCGACGATCAGGCTGCTCCGAGAGGTCATCACCCGTGGAATTGGACGGGGAGAGGTGCGGGGTGACGCGGCGAACGGCTATGTCTTCGACGCCATTCCGGCGATGATGATGTACCGATCAAAGATGTGCGCAAGCGAATGGAACGATCGGGATCTTGAGGAGATGATCGACCAGTTGATGCTTCCGCTGCTCCGGCCGACCGGTGGCTGACGCATCACCGCATCGCCCCGGAGGCCGCTTCGGCGAACCAGGGTGTCGGAGCGCGTTTCGGGCGGCGTAGGCTAAGGAAGCCATGCCGTACGAACCCCCTACTCACACCGTCGAGCGCTCCCTGCGAGCCACGACCGGAGCGAAGATCATTGCCGGTGTCGACGAGGTGGGGCGCGGTGCGTGGGCCGGCCCCGTCACCGTCTGCGCGGCGGTGACCGGACTACGCCGGCCTCCCGAAGGCCTCACGGACTCCAAGCTGCTCACCATCAAACGGCGCAACGAACTCGCCGAGGTGCTGCGGAAGTGGGTGACGTCGTACGCCCTCGGGCACGCTTCACCGGAGGAGATCGACGAGCGGGGGATGACCGCCGCGCTGCGGCTTGCCGCGGGGCGCGCGTTGGAAGCCCTGCCGGTCCGCCCCGACGCCGTGATCCTCGACGGGAAGCACGACTATCTCGGGACTCCCTGGAGGGTCCGTACGGTGATCAAGGGCGACCAGTCATGCGTGGCGGTCGCGGCGGCCTCGGTGATCGCCAAGGTTCAGCGCGACAAAATGATGGCCGAACTGGGTATCGACCATGCAGACTTCGGTTTTGCGGACAACGCCGGGTATCCGTCGCCCGTGCACAAGGCCGCACTGGCGGAGCGGGGACCCACCCCGTACCACCGGTTGTCGTGGGCGTATCTTGATGCGCTGCCCCAGTGGCGGCACCTCAAGAAGGTCCGCACGTGGGTGGACGGAAGGGTTCCGGAGATCGAGGGACAGCTCGGCTTCGACTTCTGACCATTCCGTTCGCACTCGTGTGCCACCCGCCGACGCGAGCCGTACCAGCGTTTGATAAACATCAGCTCATGCCTCTCATTCCCGAGGAGCCTCAGATTCACGAGAGTGCCCAGGGTCCCCGCGCCACTCCGGCCACCGGCCGCACCGCGCCGACCCCTCGCCCCGTACCCGGCCCGCGCCCCGCGGCTCCGTCGCGTCCCGGCCGACCCGGGCCCGTGCGGCCCGCGCCGCCGGTGCAACGTACGCCGCGTGATGCGGCCGTGGCCAAGCCCGGACCGTCGGGCCCCCCTGCTTCCGCCGCCCCCGCTCCGGCGTCGGCGACTCCGCAGATCCAGTTGATCCCGGCCTCGCCCGAAGGCGCGCTCGACGCTGCCGAGGAAGCCGTCGACCTGCTTCTGGACTCGGGTCGTGCCCCCGGCGAGGTGCTGGTGATCACCACCGGCGAGCAGCATCCGTGGGCCACCCACGAGCTGTCCTTCGGTGAAACCTCCTACTGGGCGCAGCACGACTCGGGCGACGACGTGTTCTACGCCGACGCCTCCGTCGCGAGCCGCGCCGCCGCGCGACCCGTGGTCGTGGTGGCCGTCAACGGCGGTCCCGACACCGCTGCTGCCGGCGCCCTGCCTCTGGCTCTCGGCCTGGCCGGTGCCCTGCTGATCGTCTGCGGTGACCCGCAGCGGATCAACTCGGTGCTGGGCGCGAGCGTCTGATCCGGTTCCGGTTCGTCCGGGGGACGTTCCGCGGGGCATGCCGGGGGACAGCGGGGGATGAGACGCCGCTGAGGCGGCGGCTCCGCACGGCGAGGCCTTCGGCGTGCGCGGACGAGTTTGAGCGCACGAGTGTGAGCGCACGAGCGGGGAACGTCGTTCGGCGGCCTCGTCGGGTCGGGCCGCGGTTCCTGTGCGGCGGATGATCGTCGGGACTGCTGCGGCACCGGCCAGTCCTGGTCGTCGTAACTCGGCCGTCGTATCGCAGGCGCCGTGCGGCGCGAGTGTGGTGTCGGTCGGGGTTCTGCGGCTGTGCCGTCGGTGCGTGTCCGTGCCCTGAGCGGATGGCCGTGCTCTCAGCGAGCAGCCGCGCGCCGGAGGACCTCTGAGGCCGCGCCGCCGGTGCGGGGCAGGGGCAGGGGTGACTCGGACGTGGCGAAGGGCTCCGGCGTCGAGTCGGCGTTGGGCCGGCGGCCGCCGCGTCCCTCGCCGAGGACCTGCCAGCCGTCACTGGTCAGCGTGATGTAGGCGCCGCAGCGCAGGCCGTGCAGGGTGCAGGCGTCACGCAGGCCCCACATCCAGGCGCCGTCCTCCTCCGTCCAACGGGCGTCGCCGTCACGGCAGTAGAGCAGCACGGCGGTGCGCACCGGGGTGCGGCGCCGCAGGTCGTGCGGGATGACTCGGCGCAACTGGGCGAGCAGCGCATTGCGGAACATCCAACCGTCGGCCGGGGCCGGTCGGCGGGTGAACGAGGCACTCGCGCACAGCCGTTCGTCCGAGTCGAGCACCGCGACGATCGCGGTCGCCGGCTTGGGATGGTGCCGTGAGTGCAGTCCGCTGACGACCTCGCGGGGATTGCGCAGCAGCGGGATGCCGGCCGCTGCCCACTCCGCGGGTTCGAGCATGCGGGCCAGGGGGTTGGCGGATGCGGCGGACAGGTCGGCTGACGTCGACATGGATGCCGCGGAGGACGGAGCGAATCCGAAGGTCACGGTCCTCCCTTCGGCTACGCGCCCATACTGCGGGCGAGGTCGGATTCGGGGGCGCGCACCGCAGCAGAGCCCTTCCGGATCACGGACGAGCCGCGCGGGGAGCGGACTCCAATTCTTCCTGTCGAACCTGGATGCGGCAACGAGCAATTGGGGCCACCGACCGATATCTGCTGGTGCGCGGGTTATATCCCTACCCGGCGCATGACTTTGGGATGCGTGCGGCGACGTCCACAACCAGGTTCTGGGTCTTGATGCGGACGTACGTCCAGGGCCGCGGAGGAATCCGTGCCGAATCCGTGCCGGTCGCGATCAACCCTGCATGGCCAGAACCAAAGGCATCACCCCCTGTGCCCCTGCTCGGCGGAGCATGCGCGCCGCGACGGCGAGAGTCCAGCCGGTCTCGGTGAAGTCGTCCACCAGCAGTACGGGCCCCTGGGCCTCGGCGAGCGCTGAGGCGAGGGTGGGGGGCACGATCAGCGCGCCGTCGAGGGCCTTGAGTCGCTGCGCACTGTTGCTACGGGAGACCGGGGTCGCGTCCTCGGTGTATTCCAGGGAACCCAGCAGAGGGAGTCTGCCGATATCCGCGATGCGCGCGCTCAGCGAGTTGATCAGTTGCGGCCGGGTGCGTGAGGCAATCGTGACCACGCCGACCGGGCGCGGTGAGGCGTCCTGCGCACCGGAGGCCCAGCCGCCGGGGCCCTTGGCCCAGTCGACCAGGACACCTACGACCGCGTTCGCCACGTCGTCGGGCACGGGTCCGTCCGGGGCGTGTGGCGCGAGCATCGGTCGCAGCCGGTTGCCCCAGCCGATGTCGGACAGGCGCCCCAACGCCCTGCCCGGCGCAGCCTGTTCGCCGACGGGGATACGTCCCTTGAGGTCGACGCCGATCGCCGGAAGACCGGTCGGCCACACGCGGCGCGGCTCCACCTCGACCCCCGCCCGGCCGAGGTCGTCGCGCGCGGCGTCCAGGGCGGTCGTGGACGTGTCGGCGGTGAAGCGGGCGCCCGCGCAGTTGTCGCAGCGACCGCAGGGCTTGGCCCCCTCGTCGTCGAGCTGACGCTGGAGGAACTCCATCCGGCAGCCCGTCGTCGAGGCGTAATCGCGCATCGCCTGCTGCTCGGTCCTGCGCTGCCGGGCGACCCAGTCGTACCGCTCGGCCTCGTACACCCATGGCTGCCCGGTGGCGATCCAGCCGCCCTTGACCCGCCGCACGGCCCCGTCCACGTCCAGGACCTTGAGCATGGTCTCCAGCCGAGACCGGCGCAGCTCGACCAGGGGCTCAAGGGCGGGCAGCGACAGGGCTTTGTCCGACCGCGCGAGGACGTCGAGGGTGCGGCGCACCAGGTCCTCCGAGGGGAAGGCGAGTGAGGCGAAGTACTGCCAGATCGCCTCGTCCTCCTGTCCGGGAAGGAGCAGCACCTCGGCGTGCTCGACGCCGCGTCCGGCGCGACCGACCTGCTGGTAGTAGGCGATGGGGGAGGAGGGCGAACCGAGATGCACCACAAAGCCGAGGTCGGGCTTGTCGAAGCCCATGCCGAGCGCGGAGGTGGCGATCAGCGCCTTGACCCTGTTGCCGAGCAGGTCGTCCTCGGCCTGCTGGCGGTCGGCGTTCTCCGTCTTGCCGGTATAGGAAGCGACCGTGTGTCCGCGCTGCCGCAGGAAGGCCGTGACCTCCTCGGCGGCGGCCACCGTGAGCGTGTAGATGATCCCCGAGCCCGGCAGGTCGTCGAGATGGTCGGCGAGCCAGGCCATCCGGTGTGCGGCGTCCGGCAGACGCAGAACGCTCAGGCTCAGGCTGTCCCGGTCCAGTGGACCGCGCAGCACCAGGGCGTCGGAGCTGCCACCCGTGCCGAGCTGTTCGGCGACGTCGGCGGTCACACGGGCGTTGGCGGTGGCCGTGGTCGCCAGCACGGGCACTCCGGGTGGGAGATCGGAGAGCATCGTGCGCAGCCTGCGGTAGTCCGGCCGGAAGTCGTGACCCCAGTCCGAGATGCAATGCGCCTCGTCCACCACGAGAAGTCCGGTCGCCGCGGCCAGCTTGGGCAGCACCTGGTCGCGGAAGTCGGGGTTGTTCAGGCGCTCTGGTGAGACGAGCAGCACGTCGACGTCGCCCGAGACGATCTCGCTCTGAATCGTGTCCCACTCCTCGGTGTTGGAGGAGTTGATGGTCCGCGCATGGATGCCGGCCCGGGCCGCGGCCTCGACCTGGTTGCGCATGAGCGCGAGCAGAGGGGAGACGATCACGGTGGGGCCACTGCCACGGGACCGCAGCAGGGACGTGGCCACGAAGTAGACCGCGGACTTGCCCCATCCCGTGCGCTGCACGACGAGGGCACGGCGTCTGTCGGCGACCAGTGCCTCGATCGCCCGCCACTGGTCCTCGCGCAGCCGGGCAGTGCCCGTGGTGTCCCCGACGAGGCGGGCGAGGACCGCGTCGGCCGCCGTCCGTAGATCCGCGTTGCTCGTGTGCTCCATGGGTTCCATACAACAGGACGGGACTGACAGACGGGGGATGGAGGAGAAGCTGCGGTCCCCTCGCACACCCGGGTTGTCGTGTCCCTGGTCGGAGTTATCCACAGGGCAAAGCGGAGTCTGGCAATCCGCGAGATCGTCGGCGCATGACGAACCACAGCGGAACGACTGGATCTCCTGACAACGACGGCACCTCGGGCGAGGAGCAGAACCGCGCCACCGGAGCCACTGACCCGAACGCCGCCCGTGACGTCCAGGATGTGCGGCGCGGGCAGGGTGGGTATGGCGGGCACAGCGGGCATGGCAGGCATGGGGGGCATGACGAGGTCCGAGGACGCTCGCGACCCGTGGACCCCCTCGACTGCACGGCGTACGAGGCGCACCTTCCCGAGCAGCAGGTCACCTTGCGCTCCCCGGCCGAACTGGCCGACGCCCTGCCGTATCTCCTCGGATACCGCCCCGAGGAGAGCATCGTGCTGGTCGCGGTGTACGACAAGGACGGCCGTGGCCGCTTCGGTGGCCGGGCCCGGCTTGGCATTCCCGCGAGCGCCGACGACTGGGATGCCGCGGCCGGGCAGCTGGCCCACGGGCTCGTGACGGGCAGCGAGCGCAGGGGAGCGCGGCCGGAGCAGATGGTCGCGTTCCTCTGCCAGGAACCGGCCAAGGGTGAGACTGGCCGACAGGTCATGGAACGGCTGCGACCGCTGGCCCAGAAGATGCGTGTCGCGTGCGGGAGCTTGGACGTGCCGGTGATCGAGGCCTTGTGCATCTCGGACGGCCGCTTCTGGTCGTACTGCTGCGACAGGACCGAGTGCTGTCCGTCCGAGGGCCGGCCGATGGGCCTGCCCGGTACGTCGGTGCTGGCGGCCGCGGCCGCGTATGCCGGAGTTCAGGTACGCGGCACACTGCGCGAGTTGCGGGCCAGGCTGCTGCCTTGGGAGAGCAGCGCCGCCCTGGAACAGCAGACCGCTCTGGACACCGCCGGGGCCGAGCTGGTCTCCAGGATCCTCGACGATGCGACACGCACGGGCGTGGCGGAGGAGACGCTGGAGATCGCCGAGCGGCTCAAGAGCCGGTTCGCCGCGGCCCCGCCCATGGCAGGCACGCTCACCGCGGATCTCCGTGACGACGAACTGCTCGGCCACGACGAGGCGGCGAGGCTCATTCTGGGCCTGCAGGACCGTGCGATGCGCGACCGAGTGGCCGAGTGGATGGAGGGCGACGACGCCGGTCCCGCCCTACGGCTCTGGCGAGCACTGGCCCGCCGCTGCGTCGGACCGTACAGCGAGCACGCTGCGGCGCCGCTCACCCTGGCCGGTTGGGTCGCCTGGTCCAGCGGCGATGAGTTGGAGGCTCGGGAAGCCCTCGCGATGGCGCTCGGCGCCGACTCCGACTACCTCTTCGCCCGTCTGCTGCATCAAGCCTGCAATGAGGGCCTGGACCCGGAGTCGATCCGCCGCTGCCTGCGGACCGAACGAGCGGGGCGCGAGCGGACGGATGGGGGGCCGGCGGACAAGCCGGAGTCGGGGAAGGCCGGGGAGCTGGAGCGGGGGGATGCGCTGGAACCCGCGCCGAACGCGTCGACGCCAGGTGCGGATGAGCCTCGCGGTTCTCGGCGCCAAGCGGGTTCGGTCGGCAGCCTTCCCCGGTCCGCGAGGGCCGCCGGGCGAGGGAGGGGGCCGAGCCGTCCGCGTACACCTTCGGGTGTGCGTCCGGGGTCCGACCGGCCGGGCGGCACGGCGCCGCGCGTGCTGAGGGGTGCGGATTCGCGCGGTGCGAAGAGCACGGCTCCGCGCACCTCGAAGAAGGGGGCCGTGCGTCGGAGTAGGCCCATTCCCGATGGGGGGCGTACCGGAGGTGCGTGCGCGGAGGGGGAGGAGTGAGGCCTCGCGGGCAGAGCGTTGAGCAGAGCCGCATTGAGGGACGTCGCCTTGGTGATCACCGCCTTGTCGATGACAGCCTTGGTGACGACGATCGTGCTTCGTCCGTCGCTCGAGGCCGGGGAAGTGACGGCAGTCGCTCGGTGAGGTGCGCCTGCCACACAGGCGGCCGTGGCGCCCGTGATCCACGCCGCGAGGATCAGCTCCACGAGCCGAGCCCGAGGCAGCACCAGCAGCAGAGCCCGTGCCCGCACGAGCAGCGGGGCCCGCGCCGCCACCAGCAGCGGGGCCCGCGCCCGCATGAGCAGTGGGGCCCGTGCCCGCACGAGCAGCAGTGCTCGCGCCACCATCAGCAGCGCCGCCCGAGCCGCCACAGGCGGCGCGTATGGGCCGCCGACCTGCGCCGCAGCGCCCCGCAGCGCCTCGTCCCACCTGCCGATTCCGACGAACGAGGTGGGGCGTCGGCGGGGCTATCGCCAAGAGGGCGTGACCTGGAGGGAGCTCTCCCCGTTCACCTGAGTGGCGGTACGCCGGGACCGGCAACGTCGCCGCACCGGCCCTGTCACTCCGGATCCCCCAGCCGGCGCCGCACCCGCCCGCGGCGCGATGAGCGCAGAGGAAGCCGCCCCATGTCACAGCCGACTCCGATCTCCCCGGCCGCCGACGACCGCTCGACAGCTGGTGGGGCGGTGCCGTCCCAGAGGCAGGACACGGGGCCGCGCTCGGCCGAGGGGCATGCGGGGCAGCGAGTTCCCGGGATTCCGAGCGACGCTGCCCGGAGCACCAACCGGATCCCACGGCCTTCCTGGTGGCCTATGACAGGCCAACACAGTGGCCCGGACGTACAGGGACGAGAGGTCAAGCTCCTTCATCAGCCCACAAGGCCGACGAGCCCGACCGTCGCACCCTCGTCTCCGCCCCAACGCCCGCCCTCATACACGGCCCAACGCCCGCCGGCCTCCCAGCCCCAAGGCCAGCCCCCGCCCGCCCAGCCCCCGCCCGCCCAGCCACCAACCGCAGGCCGCTTCGCCGCCCTGCCCTCCACCCACGACGCTTTGATCTGTGTGGCTCTGCCAGGCCTCGCAATCTCCACGGCCCAGGGCCAGTTGACCGGCCGGGGTCTCGACGGGATCTACCGCGCGGGCCGACGCGTACTCTCGCGCTGTCAGATCCGCGTGGCCGGACGCGAGCCGCTCGCGGTCCACGCTCGGATGACTGCCGCCGACTGCGTCCGCTTCGTGGGCACACTGCGCACCTCCCCGCAGTCCGGCCCCGATCCGGACGTCGTCGTCGAGCGCATCCGCCGTGCCGACGGCACCGAGCGGATCACGCTGCGCAGTGCGGCCGCCCGCGCCCTACGGTTGCCGATCGAGATCGCCCTGGCCACGGACCTCGCCGACCTCGGTGCCATTGCGTGCGGCGACTCGGGACCCGAACTCCCCGCCAGCGTCCACGACTCCGGCCTGCGCTGGTCGTCCGCCAAAGGGAACTCGGTCGTCACGGCCGACCCGCAGCCCTCCGACGCGCTGGCGTCGGCAGGTCTGCTGCGCTGGGAGTTCGAACTGCCCCCGGGAGGCAGCGCGAGCATCGAGCTGCGGGTGCGACCGGACGGAGCCGGACCCGTACGCGCCGTGGGCCGAGCCGCGACCAGCCCACTCGCGCCCGCACGGGCGGCAGGCGACGATCCCAGGGCGGAAGCGTTGCTGCGCACGAGCATCGACGATCTCCAGGCACTCCTGTTGCGAGACCCCGCCCACCCCTCCGACACCTACCTGGCAGCCGGGGTTCCCTGGCGCTGCGGCCTGGCCCCAGCCGAGGCCCTCGCCGCAGCCCGGATGACCCTGCCCCTGGGCACCCGGCTCGCCCTAGGCACGCTGCGCACCCTCGCTCGCACGCAACTCCGGGGTCAGGGGCCCCAGTTCGGCATGATCCCCGGGCCGAGACGCGACGCCGGCACGCGTCTGCCGCCGGGCTGCACGGGCACGGAAGCCACGCTGCTTTTCCCCGCGCTGCTCGCGGAGGCCCGGCGCTGGGGGCTGCCCGAGCCCGAGACCGAGGAACTCCTCCCGGTGGCCGAGCGGTGCCTGACCTGGCTGCGGACCAAGGTAGGAGGCAGCGGAGGCTCCACCTATCTGCCCGACCCGCAACCCGGCGGCCCCGCCCGTTGCGAGACCCAGGCCCACGCCCATCGGGCGGCACTGCTCGGCGCCGATCTGCTCGACTCCTGCGGCAGACCGGGCGGTGCCGAGCTGCGGCACTGGGCGGGGGCGCTGCGGACGGAGTTCCGGGCCGACTTCTGGATCGACGACCTGCGCGGCGGCAGGCCCGCGGCTGCCCGCGCCCCGGACGGACGCCCCGTGCCGTATCTGGGGGCTGCAGCCGCCCATCTTCTCGACACCGGCCTGCTGGGCGGAGGAGAACAGGCCCCCGGCCTGCTCGACAAGGTGCAGACCGAGCAGCTCGCCCGGTTGCTCGGAGGTCCGGCCATGGACTCGGGCTGGGGCCTGCGCGGACTGAGCGCGAAGGAGGCGGGACACAACCCGTTCGGTCACCGCAGTGGTGCGGTGAGAGTCCACGAGACCGCGGTCGCCGTCGCCGGCCTCGCCGCGGCCGACTACGAGAAGGAGGCAAGCGCATTGCTGCGGGGCCTGCTGGCGGCCGCGGAGGCGTTCGGACACCGCCTGCCCGACATGTACGCGGGGGAGCAGCGCACCGAAGGGAGCGCTCCCCTCCCGCATCCGTCGGCCTGCCGCCCCGCGGCCACGGCGGCGGCAGCCGGGGTGCTGCTGTTGACCACCCTCGCCGGCATACGCCCGGACGCCCCGGCGGGCACGGTCACGCTGCGGCCCATGCGTGGTGCGCCGCTCGGCGAGATCGTCCTGACGGGCCTCCGGGTCGCCGGCGCCCCCTTCTCCGTACGAGTCAGCCGGCTCGGTCTCGCCATGGTCGAGGAGGCCGCCGACGGGCTGCAACTGCGAACGTGACGCCACACCACAGTGGGTGTGACCTCAGGGCGGGCGTGACGCAATGCGACGTCGGGCGCGACCGCAACGACGGTGAGCATGCACTCCCACGACAGGGGCGTGACCTCACGCCGCGCCCATCAACGACGGAGGCATGACCCACGCGACGCCAGCAGTGACCGTTACGACCGCAGCCCCGAGCAATGACGGAGGGCATGACCCCTCACGACGCGACGCCAGCCGTCACCGTAATGCCCGCGGCCCCGACCAATGACGGAGGGCATGACCCCTCACGACGCCAGCCGCGACCGCAACGACCGCGGCCCCGCCCGCAACGTCCGCGAGCATGACCCCTACAACAGCGGGCCTGACCTGGCACAACCCCGACAATGGCGGCGCACGACCCACCAGACCAACACCACGCCCGAGAAGACCCCGGACCGTACCCGACCGAATTGGATCAACCATCGACGGGCTCGACGAAGGGAGTGTTTATCGTCAGGCAGACGACTATGATCGCCGCATGCCCTACGACCCGTCAGCCTTTCCGCCCTTTGCCGTCACCGTGGACCTGGTCGTGCTGACCGTGCGTCGCCATGCGTTGTGTGCGTTGGCGGTGCGCAGGGGTGAACCGCCGTTCCAGGGGCGCTGGGCCCTGCCCGGTGGGTTCGTACGGGCCGACGAGGACCTGGCGCAGGCCGCCGCGCGCGAACTGGCCGAGGAGACAGGGCTGCGCGCCCACGACCCTTCCGTCCCGGCGCAGGACAACGGCGCCCACCTGGAGCAGCTGGCGACATACGGCGACCCCAAGCGGGATCCGCGGATGCGGGTGGTCAGCGTTGCCCACCTGGCGCTGGCCCCGGACCTGCCGGCGCCCCGCGCGGGCGGGGACGCCAGCAACGCTCGCTGGGCGCCGGTCGACGAGCTGTTGCAGCAGGCAGGTTACGGCCGCGACGGCGAACCGTTCGCGCCGCTCGCCTTCGACCACGCGCAGATCCTGGCCGACGGCGTGGAGCGGGCCCGCTCCAAGATCGAGTACTCGTCGTTGGCCACGGCGTTCTGCCCCACCGAGTTCACAGTCGGGGAGCTGCGCCGGGTCTACGAGGCGGTGTGGGGTGTGGCGCTGGACCCCCGCAACTTCCACCGCAAGGTGACGGGCACACCGGGCTTCCTCGTCCCCACCGGCGGAACCACCACCCGTCAGGGCGGTCGCCCAGCCCAACTCTTCCGGGCCGGCGGAGCAACGCTGCTCAACCCCCCGATGCTGCGACCCGAAGTCTGACCAGAAAGCCAAGGGCGCAGGAAAACCAGGAGAAGCAGGAAAGCCAGGAGAGCCAGAAGAGTCACGAGAACCAGAAGAGTCACGAGAGCCAGGAGAATCAGGCGAGCCAAGGTGCGCATCGCCGCTCCGCAGGCGCTCCGACGCGTCCGGCCCCGTGCCGCGGAACGAACAGTTGCCCGACCGGGCCGATTGTCGCCAGTGCAGCACGCCTTGCTCCTCCCCGAAAAAACGGACATAGCGCGCTATCTTGCTGCGGGTGATCGAGGCGATCGGACTGACCAGCAACCCTCGCAAGGAGCTTCCCCCCGCCGTCGACGACGTTTCCTTCGAGGCTCGCGCGGGCCACGTCACCGCGCTGCTCGGAGCGTCGGGCGCGGGCAAGACGACGGCGCTCAGACTCATGCTCGAACTCCAACAGGGCCGTGGGATCACCTTCTTCAGAGGCCGTCCCCTGCACCGCATCGCGCATCCGTCGCGCGAGGTCGGCGTGCTGCTGGGCGACGTGCCCGGGCATCCGGCACGCACCGTGCGCGGTCATCTGCGCATGCTGTGTGCCGCAGCGGGAGTTCCGGCCCGGCGCGCCGACGAGGTCCTGGAGGTGGTCGGCCTCGTCAGCCTGCGTGACGAGCGCCTGGGCACCCTCTCGCGCGGCATGGACCGCCGCCTCGGGCTGGCCTGCACGCTGCTGGGCGACCCGCACACCCTCGTCCTCGACGATCCCGCGGACGGGCTCACGACCCGCGAGCGCCGTTGGCTGCACGGCGCGCTGCGCGCACACGCGGCCCAGGGCGGCACGGTCCTGCTGACCACGGCCGACCCCAAGGAAGCCGCGCGCACCGCCGACCGGGTCGTCACGCTGGATCGGGGCACGCTCGTCGCCGACCAGGACGCCTCCGACTTCGCACGCACCCGGCTGCGCCCCCGCGTCGCCGTCCGCACCCCGCACGCCTCCCGCCTCGCCGCTCTGCTCACCAAGGACGCGCGTGCCGCGCACCGCTCCGTCGAGGTCATCCGCGAGAACGGCAACCGGATCTCGGTGTACGGCAGTACCTGCGCCGCCGTCGGCGAGATCGCGTTCCGCAACGGCATCCTCGTGCATCAACTCGCCGATGAAATCGGGGACATGGGGCCGGACACGGGCTCGACCGAGTCACGGGCCGACGATGCGCCGGAGGCGGCGTACCGGGACGTGGCCGCCGTCGGCGACCGTAGGCGCCAGGTCGACACCGTGCCGATGAAGGGCGAGGAGCAGACCGGGGCGAGCGAGCTCGTGGCGACGTCCGAGCTGTCGCGGACGGCGGCCGGAGGGCAGGCCGGAGCCGCTTCACACGACGAGTCCGCGGAGAGTCCAGGGGCCGGCACGGATGACTCTTCGTCGGAGGCCGCCGGTGCCCGCCCGTCCGCCTCTCGCCTCGATGCCCTGCCGGATCTCCCGCCCCCCATCTCCGTCCGCCCCGCCCCCAGCCCCCTCCGCCCCCTCCGGTACGAGCTGCGGCGCGCGGCCGGTGTCGGCACGGGGTTCGTCACCGCGGCCGTCGTGCTCGTGGTGTCCGCCCTCACTGCCGTGATGCTGGCCCGCATCGGGCACACGCCACGCGCACGCCTGCTGGTCGCGTGGCCGCGGGAGCTTCCGCTGCCGCCCGCGGCGCTCGGGGCCGGGCTGCTCGGTGCGATCGCGTTCGGCGACGAGTTCCGCCACCCCGCCCTGGCGGCGGATCGCGGCACCGTCCCCCGTCGGCTGGGGCTGCTGGCCGCCAAACTCCTCGTCGCCTCCGCCACCGCCCTGGCGCTGGCCGTGCTCACCCTGGGCTGCGACATCGAGGTGCTCTATCTCGTCTACGGACGGGAGCTCGCGGAAGTTCCCGCCGACTGGCTTTCGCTGAGCACGAGTTGGATCGGGCTCGTGGTCGGCTGCGCGTGGGCCGGCGTGCTCGCCGCGGGCCTGTTCCGGTCCACCACGGCCGGGCTCGCCGCGGTGGTCACGGTGCCCATCGTCGTCGTACCCCTCGTGCAGAAGGTCCTGGAAGGGCCGTCCGTGCGGACGGCGGCCGGGTTTCCGCTGCGGCTGCGGGAGGTGCTCCTGTCGCAGTGGCCGTTCGGGGGAGAGCGGTATCTGGCGGCCGCGGCCCGGCTGATCGGTCAACCCGTGGGCGGCGCACTGACGTTGTCGCTCACCGCACTGCTCTGCGCCTATCTCTACACGACCCTGCGGAGCAGGGTCCGATGACGACCGTCCGTGACGCTCTCGGTTCTGTCGTGCTCACAACTCCCCCGGGAAAGCCCATTTCTTTCCGATAAGGCGTCAATTGCGACGGGGTGAGCGATCACCCTTTCGTGTGCTTTTCACCAAAGACCTCAAGGGAGTTGGAGACGGCGCCGACAAAGGATGCGTGAGTACCCTTGCGCACACCATGATGACCGCCGCCCGCGCCGCCGACTCCGGTCTTGCCGGCCCGGGCGATCTCGACCGCTACCCCTACGCCGAGGCCCCCGTCGCCGACCGCGTCGGACCCTCCGCCTGGGAAGGCGCGGATCCGGAACTGGGCCGGGTCGGCCGGCGAACCGCGGGCAGCCGCGGACGCGGGCTGCACGGCCAACTCGTCCAACAGCTGGGCCAGATGATCGTCTCCGGCGACCTGGGCGCCGACCGCCCGCTCGTTCCCGAGGAGATCGGCCAGCGTTTCGAGGTCTCCCGCACCGTCGTCCGTGAGTCGCTCCGCGTTCTGGAGGCCAAGGGCCTGGTCAGCGCCCGCCCGAACGTCGGCACGCGCGTGCGCCCCGTCAGTGACTGGAACCTCCTGGACCCGGACATCATCGAATGGCGGGCCTTCGGGCCGCAGCGCGACGACCAGCGCCGCGAGCTGAGCGAGCTCCGCTGGACGATCGAGCCGCTCGCCGCCCGCCTCGCCGCCGGGCACGGGCGCGACGACGTCCAGCAGCGGCTCGGCGACATGGTCGAGATCATGAACCATGCGATGGGGCAGGGCGACGTCCTCACGTTCTCCCGCGCCGACGCCGAGTTCCACTCGCTGCTCATCCAGGTCGCGGGCAACCGCATGCTGGAGCACCTTTCGGGGATCGTCTCGGCCGCCCTCCAGGTCTCCGGTGGCCCCGTGACCGGCTGTGACCGGCCGAACGAGACGTCGCTGGCGCAGCACAGCAGGATCGTCGACGCCCTCGCCGCCGGCGACGGCTCGGCGGCCGAGACGGCCATGCGCCAGCTGCTCACCGTCCATCCGGAGGTGGAGCGCGTAGTGCCCGCGCCCCGCGAGCACTGACCGCGCACCCGGGTGGCGCGGCCCGGAACGCCACCCCCTCCTGTGGCGCTCCCGGCCTGCGCACCCCCTCCCGTCGGACCCGCGAGATCCGTCACGGATCTCGCGGGTCCGACGGTGTGACGAGGTGGTGGAATCGCCGTACGATGCGTGACGCAAGCCGCCGACGACCAGTTCTGTCCATGTCTGCCTGCTTTTGATCGGTTACGGGATGTGACTCGGGCCACGCGGATTGGGCGTAACACTTGGGGAAACAGCGCGATGACCTAAGAGGTGACAGCCGAGGAGGGAATACGGACGCCGCTCACGGCGCTGTGCATCTTCCCGGCCCCCGCCCGCACCGTCGGCCCAATCCCCAAGGCCGGTGGTCGGCTCCTGTCCGCCATGGACGGGGCCGGAAGCCGTTTTCCAACGTTCCGAGAGGTTGTTCGTGTCGGCCAGCACATCCCGTACGCTCCCGCCGGAGATCGCCGAGTCCGTCTCTGTCATGGCTCTTATCGAGCGGGGAAAGGCTGAGGGGCAGATCGCCGGCGACGATGTGCGTCGGGCCTTCGAAGCCGACCAGATTCCGGCCACTCAGTGGAAGAACGTACTGCGCAGCCTCAACCAGATCCTCGAGGAAGAGGGTGTGACGCTGATGGTCAGTGCCGCGGAGCCCAAGCGCACCCGAAAGAGCGTCGCAGCGAAGAGTCCGGCCAAGCGCACCGCCACCAAGACGGTCGCGGCGAAGACGGTGACCGCCAAGAAGGCGACCGCCACCGCCACGCCCGCGGTCCCCGCCGCCGAACCCGCCGTCGAGGACGAGGGCACCGCCAAGAAGGCCGCCGCGAAGAAGACGACCGCCAAGAAGACTGCGGCGAAGAAGACGACGGCGGCGGCCAAGAAGACGGCCGCGAAGAAGACGACGGCGGCCAAGAAGGACGACGCCGAGCTGATCGAGGAAGAGACCCTCGAGGAGACCAAGCCCGGTGAGGAGCCCGAGGGCACCGAAAGCGCAGGCTTCGTGCTCTCCGACGAGGACGAGGACGACGCGCCCGCGCAGCAGGTCGCGGCCGCCGGTGCCACCGCCGACCCGGTCAAGGACTACCTCAAGCAGATCGGCAAGGTCCCCCTGCTCAACGCCGAGCAGGAGGTCGAGCTCGCCAAGCGCATCGAGGCGGGCCTCTTCGCCGAGGACAAGCTGGCCAACGCCGACAAGCTCGCCCCGAAGCTCAAGCGCGAGCTGGAGATCATCGCCGAGGACGGCCGCCGCGCCAAGAACCACCTCCTGGAGGCCAACCTCCGTCTGGTGGTCTCCCTGGCCAAGCGCTACACCGGCCGCGGCATGCTCTTCCTGGACCTCATCCAGGAGGGCAACCTCGGTCTGATCCGCGCGGTCGAGAAGTTCGACTACACCAAGGGCTACAAGTTCTCCACGTACGCCACCTGGTGGATCCGTCAGGCGATCACCCGCGCCATGGCCGACCAGGCCCGCACCATCCGTATCCCGGTGCACATGGTCGAGGTCATCAACAAGCTCGCGCGTGTGCAGCGCCAGATGCTCCAGGACCTGGGCCGCGAGCCCACCCCGGAGGAGCTGGCCAAGGAACTCGACATGACCCCGGAGAAGGTCATCGAGGTCCAGAAGTACGGCCGCGAGCCCATCTCCCTGCACACCCCGCTGGGCGAGGACGGCGACAGCGAGTTCGGTGACCTCATCGAGGACTCCGAGGCCGTCGTCCCGGCCGACGCGGTCAGCTTCACGCTCCTCCAGGAGCAGCTGCACTCCGTCCTCGACACGCTCTCCGAGCGCGAGGCCGGCGTCGTCTCCATGCGCTTCGGTCTCACCGACGGTCAGCCGAAGACCCTCGACGAGATCGGCAAGGTGTACGGCGTCACGCGCGAGCGCATCCGTCAGATCGAGTCCAAGACCATGTCGAAGCTGCGCCACCCGTCGCGGTCCCAGGTGCTGCGCGACTACCTCGACTAGGTCGTAGCGGCCCAAAGCTCGACCAGGTCGTAGTCGTACGACACACAAGGCCCGGTCCCCCGAGTGGGGACCGGGCCTTCGTGCTGCTCCGCAGGTGCGGGGTCCGGCGGGCTGACTCACTCTGGGTTTCCCATGACCACCCGAGAGTGAGGAGCGTCATGCGTCGTCCCTTTGCCCGGGCGCTGGCCCGGCCCTTGGTTATGGCGGCCGTGGCGTCCGCCGTACCGCTGGTGTCCGCCGCCCCTGTGGCCGCCGACAGCGTCGTCGTCGGCGGGTTCCCGGTGAATGTGTCCGCCAGCCCCTGGACCGTGGCGCTGTCCAGCCGTGACCGGTTCGGGGGTACGCGGGCGGGTCAGTTCTGCGTCGGGGTGGCGGTGGGCCGGTCCACCGTGCTCACCGCGGCCCACTGTCTGAGCGAGGAAGTCCTGGGATCGCCGCCGGAAGAGGTGCGCGACTTCACGGTCATCTCGGGCCGTACGGATCTGCTGTCGGGCCGGGGACAGGAGATCCGCGTCCGTGCCGCCCGGGTGAATCCGGACTACGACAGTGACAGCAACGCCGGCGACTTCGCCGTCGTTACTCTCGCCCAGCCCCTTCCCGCGAGCGCCGTCATCGGGATGGCGGGCCCGGGCGATCCCGCCTATGTGCCGGGGACGCAGGCGCTGGTCTACGGGTGGGGGGACGTCACGGGCGCGGGCCACTATCCGCGCGGCCTGCGGGCGGCCCGGGTGCACGTACTGCCGGACGCGCTGTGCCGGCACGCGTATCCGGGTGAAGGTGACGGCAGGTATCTGGCGGACAGCATGCTCTGTGCGGGGGAGCGGGTGGGAGGCCGGGATGCCTGTCAGGGGGACAGCGGGGGGCCGCTGGTCGCTCAGGGGAGGCTGATCGGGCTCGTGTCCTGGGGCAACGGATGTGGTCGCGCCGGCAGTCCCGGCGTGTACACGCGGGTGTCCGAGGTCGTACGGGCCATGGGATGGCGGGCCGCTGTGCCGGGGGGCCGGGCGGGTCGCTGACCGGGGCCCAGGGCTCTCGGAGTATGAGCGAGGGCGGTCGCCCCTGCTGTCAGGGACGACCGCCCGTCAGCCGGCCTGTGCCGGAGCTGGCTCGTCGTGGATGCGAGGTATCAGCGCTCTTCTTCGGAAGCGGTGCTGGGAACGGTCGTCAGCCGCTCCGTCTCGTCCTGTATCTCAGCGGCGATCTTCTTGAGTTCCGGCTCGAACTTGCGGCCGTGGTGGGCGCAGAAGAGCAGCTCTCCGCCGCTGAGCAGGACGACGCGTACGTACGCCTGTGCGCCACAGCGGTCGCAGCGGTCAGCGGCCGTCAGCGGGCTCGCGGGGGTCAGAACAGTAGTCACGTCGCCTCTTCTCTAGCTCGACGAGCTGTCGTACCAGGGTCAACATCCAACCAGCCCCAAATCGTTCCCGCTCGCGGCTTCTCCCAGAGAGAAATTTTCGGGGCGGCCGGCTGCTGCCGGCTTGGCGGCGAATGTGCCGTATTGCGTGTCCAGGCGTGCTTACGGTTTCGCGCTGTCGGTCAAGGTCGGTCCTCCCGGCTGGCTTGCCGGTTTGTTCATGAGGACGTGCCCGGAGCCTAAATGGTTCATGCCCGGAAGGGAACGTGATATGTACTTCACCCCATCGAGGGATCGAACAAGCATACGACCCTGGACTAGTCTGTGTTTCGCACGAGGGTGGCGTTACATCGGCTCTACCAGGCCTCGGTACCCTCTTGACGGCGACCGAAGCCGCGCCCTTACCCATCAGGGCGCAACCTGAAATTCAGCGAGGAGCGAACCGCGTGACCGCCGAGACGTCCGTGCCGTCCACAGCGCTGCTGGCAGGAGCAGACCGGGACGGTTCCAACTACACCGCGCGGCACCTGCTCGTCCTTGAGGGGCTCGAGGCCGTGCGCAAGCGCCCGGGCATGTACATCGGATCGACCGACAGTCGCGGTCTGATGCACTGTCTGTGGGAGATCATCGACAACTCCGTCGACGAGGCCCTCGGCGGCTACTGCGACCACATCGAGGTGATCCTCCACGACGACGGTTCCGTGGAGGTCCGGGACAACGGCCGGGGCATCCCGGTCGACGTCGAGCCCAAGACCGGCATGTCCGGCGTCGAGGTCGTCATGACCAAGCTGCACGCCGGCGGCAAGTTCGGCGGTGGCTCGTACGCCGCCTCCGGCGGTCTGCACGGTGTGGGCGCCTCCGTGGTGAACGCCCTGTCCGCGCGGCTCGACGTCGAGGTGGACCGCAGCGGCCACACCCACGCCATCAGCTTCCGGCGCGGCGTCCCCGGCGCCTTCGCCGCCGACGGCCCGACGGCCAAGTTCGAGGCCAAGAGCGGCCTGCGCAAGACCAAGAAGATCCCCAAGACCCGCAATGGCACGCGCGTGCGTTACTGGGCCGACCGCCAGATCTTCCTCAAGGACGCCAAGCTCTCCCTGGAGAACCTGCACCAGCGCGCCCGCCAGACCGCGTTCCTGGTGCCCGGCCTGACCATCGTCGTCCGCGACGAGTTCGGCCTCGGCGAGGGCGGCAGCAAGGGCGAGGAGTCCTTCCGCTTCGACGGCGGCATCAGCGAGTTCTGCGAGTACCTGGCCACCGACAAGCCGGTCTGCGACGTCCTCCGCCTCGCCGGGCAGGGCACCTTCAAGGAGACCGTCCCGGTCCTGGACGAGCACGGTCAGATGACCCCGACGCAGGTCACCCGTGAGCTCGAGGTCGACGTCGCGCTGCGGTGGGGCACGGGGTACGACACGACCCTGAAGTCGTTCGTGAACATCATCGCCACCCCCAAGGGCGGCACCCACGTCGCGGGCTTCGAGACGGCCGTGACCGGCACCATGAACGAGGTGCTGCGCACCAAGAAGATGCTGCGCGTCGCAGAGGACGACATCGTCAAGGACGACGCCCTGGAGGGCCTGACCGCGGTCGTCACCGTCCGGCTCGCCGAGCCGCAGTTCGAGGGCCAGACCAAGGAGGTCCTCGGCACCTCGGCGGCCCGGCGCATCGTGAACACCGTGATCGCCAAGGAGCTCAAGGCGTTCCTGACGTCCACCAAGCGGGATGCCGCGGCACAGGCGCGCGTGGTGCTCGAAAAGGCCGTCGCCGCCGCCCGTACGCGCATCGCGGCCCGCCAGCACAAGGACGCGCAGCGCCGTAAGACGGCTCTGGAGTCCTCCTCGCTGCCGGCCAAGCTCGCCGACTGCCGCAGCGACGACGTCGACCGCAGCGAGCTGTTCATCGTCGAGGGGGACTCCGCGCTCGGCACCGCCAAGCTCGCCCGGAACTCCGAGTTCCAGGCGCTGCTGCCGATCCGCGGCAAGATCCTCAACGTCCAGAAGTCGTCCGTGACCGACATGCTCAAGAACGCCGAGTGCGGCGCGATCATCCAGGTCATAGGAGCGGGGTCGGGCCGGACCTTCGACATCGACGCCGCCCGCTACGGCAAGATCATCATGATGACCGACGCCGACGTCGACGGCTCTCACATCCGCACCCTGCTGCTGACGCTGTTCCAGCGCTACATGCGGCCGATGATCGAGGCGGGCCGGGTGTTCGCCGCGGTTCCTCCGCTGCACCGGATCGAGCTCGTCCAGCCCAAGAAGGGGCAGGACAAGTACGTGTACACGTACTCGGACCGTGAGCTGCGCGACAAGCTCATGGAGTTCCAGAGCAAGGGTGTGCGGTACAAGGACACCATCCAGCGGTACAAGGGTCTCGGTGAGATGGACGCCGATCAGCTGGCCGAGACGACCATGGATCCGCGCCATCGCACGCTGCGGCGGATCAGCCTCACCGATCTCGAGGCGGCCGAGCGAGTCTTCGATCTGCTGATGGGCAACGACGTGGCGCCGCGCAAGGAGTTCATCTCGAGCTCGGCGGCGACGCTGGATCGGTCGCGTATCGACGCGTAGTCGCCGCGCTCGCTGGGGCCGGGAGTCGGCCTCTGCTTCGCCTTCGCCTGTTTCGGGTTCCCACCCACACCGCCCGTGCGACTTTCGTCGTCGGGTGGTGCGGGTGGCTCCTATGGGGGGTCCTAAGCCCTCGGCGACCGCAGGTCCTCGTGGGCTGAATCACCTGATGGGGTGAAGCGGGCGGAGAAGCCGAGTCGGCGATCTTTCCGTTCTGTCCATGCTTGGGCATGCACTCAAGCGATGGTCATCCCCGCGAAACCACAGGTGCGCGGTACGACGATCCCTGGTACGACGCCCTCGCCTCCGGGTGGGGGGAAATGGACGGTACGGACGCTCCCGAGGTCGCCGCCCCGCCCGTCGCGGGTGATGTGTACCTGGAGGTGCAGCGCAGCCCCGCCTTCCGCGAAGTGCGCAGCCGCTACCGGCGGTTCGTGGTGCCGGCGGTCGTCATGTTCCTGTCCTGGTACGTGGCGTACGTCGTGGCCGCCACAACCGCGCCGGGGCTGATGGCACGGCCCGTCGTGGGCGCCGTGAACGTCGCGATGCTCGCGGGACTCGGTCAGTTCCTCACCACCTTCGTGCTCACCTGGGCCTACGCCCGTCACGCGCGACTGTGCCGGGACCGGGCGGCGCTCGAACTGCGCTGGGACACCCAGGAGTTGACGCGCGTCGCGAAGGGTGGTGCAGCGTGACGGTCGACCATCAGACGCTGTCGCTGCTGCTGTTCAGCGTGTTCGTCGCGATCACACTGGCGATCACGACATGGGTGAGCCGCAACCGGCGTGGTTCCGCGGAGGAGTTCTACGCGGGCGGCCGGCTCTTCACGCCCATGGAGAATGGTTTTGCCATCGCCGGTGACTACATGTCGGCGGCGTCCTTCCTCGGTATCTCCGGTCTCATCGCCCTCTTCGGCTACGACGGGCTGCTGTACTCGGTGGGTTTCCTCGTGGCGTGGCTGGTGGTGCTGTTCCTGGTGGCCGAACTGGTCCGCAACTGCGGGCGGTTCACGCTCGCCGACGTGGTCGCCGCACGGATGCGTGAGCGCCCCGTGCGGATCGCGGCGGGAACTTCCTCGGTCACCGTGTCCGTTCTGTATCTGGTGGCGCAGATGGTGGGCGCGGGCACCCTGGTCGCCCTGCTGCTCGGGGGCAAGGGCGAGGGGGCGCAGGCCTGGACCGTCATCGGCGTCGGTGCGCTCATGGTGATCTATGTGTCGTTGGGAGGGATGCGGGCCACCACCTGGATCCAGATCGTCAAGTCGGTCCTGCTGCTCGGCGGCACCGTCGCGTTGACCGTGCTCGTCCTGCTGCGCTTCCACGGCGACTTCGATCAGCTGCTGCTCACGGCGGCCGAGCGCAGTGGTCACGGAGACGCGTTCCTGGCCCCCGGCCTGAAGTACGGCGGTGACTGGACGGCCCGCTTCGACTTCATCAGCCTGGGCCTCGCCCTGGTGCTGGGCACCGCGGGACTGCCGCACATCCTGTCCCGCTTCTACACCGTGCCCACCGCCCGCGCGGCACGGCGCTCCGTGGTCTGGGCGATCGGGCTCATCGGCGGCTTCTATCTGATGACCATCGTCCTGGGCTTCGGCGCGGCCGCGATCGTCGGACCCGAGGCCGTACGAGGGTCGAACGCGGCCGGGAACACGGCGGTTCCGCTGCTCGCGCTCGATCTGGGCGGCGGCGCGGACTCCACCGGAGGAACGGTTCTCTTCGCCGTCGTCGCCGCCATCGCCTTCGCCACGATCCTCGCCGTGGTCGCCGGAATCACCCTCTCCTCCTCGGCCTCCGTGGCCCACGACCTGTACGCCTCACTACGGCGCCGACACGCCAAGCCCCGCAGCGAGGTGGCCGTGGCACGCGTTGCCGCGGTCGGCATCGGGGTCGTCGCGATCGGCCTCGGACTGCTGGCCCGCGACCTGAATGTCGCGTTCCTCGTGGGCCTCGCCTTCGCCGTCGCCGCGTCCGCCAATCTGCCGGTGCTGCTCTACTCACTGTTCTGGCGGGACTTCACCACACGCGGGGCCGTATGGGCCGTGTACGGCGGCCTGATCCCGGCCGTGGTCCTGGTGCTGCTGTCGCCGGTGGTGTCGGGCAGCCCCGAATCACTGTTCCCCGACGTCGACTTCCAGTACTTCCCCCTCCAGAACCCCGGCCTCGTCTCGATCCCGCTGGGCTTCATCGCGGGCTGGCTGGGCACCGTCACCTCGGCCGAGGTCCCCGACGAGGCCAAGCACGCCGAGACCGAGGTGCGGTCGTTGACGGGGGCGGGGGCGGTCTAGAGCGGCGCCTTGGCTGTCGTACGGCTCTCCCCGCCGTCGTATGGCCGAGGTCACCCGTGCGCTGTCGAGCGGTCGGCTGACGTTTCGGCGGTCGGCGTCCGTATGAAAGGGCGGGCACGGTTCCTTCCCCCGCCCCCACGGGCCGTGCCTCAGGCGCGGGTCGCCCACACGTAACGGTGTTCCGGGCGGCCCGCGTCCCCGTACTTGAGGGTCAGACGGGCGCGTCCCGTGCGTTCCAGGAGCTTGAGATAGCGCTGGGCGGTCTGGCGGCTCACGCCGGTCCGCTCGGCGATCTCCTGGGCCGACAGGGGGCCTTCGGCGTTCATCAGGGAGCGGCGGACGAGTTCCGCGGTGGTGGGGGAGTGGCCCTTGGGCAGATCCGGTTCCGAGGGGGCGGACAGGGCGCCGAAGATGCGGTCCACCTCGGCCTGTTCCGCCTCGCCGCCGCCGTCGAGGGTGCGGCGCAGCTCCGCGTAGGCCTCCAGCTTGGCGCGCAGCCCGGCGAAGGCGAAGGGTTTGACCAGGTACTGGAGCGCCCCGTGCCGCATCGCCGCCTGCACGGTCGTGATGTCCCGCGCCGCCGTCACCATGATCACGTCGGCCTGGTGGCCGCGCCGGCGCATCTCCTGGACGACCGCCAGGCCCGTGTCGTCGGGCAGATAGTGATCCATGAGGACCAGGTCCACCCGAGGCAGCTCCTCCACCCGGCGCAGCGCCTCGGCCGCGCTGTGCGCCTCGCCCGCGACACGGAAGCCCGCCACCTTCTCGACGTAGGCGGCGTTGACCCGCGCGACACGCGTGTCGTCGTCCACGACCAGGACCTCGATCATCGCGACTCCTCCTCGGCGACGGTGGGCGGATCCGACGGCACGGTGAGAGAGGGCTCCAGGTCCGGCTCGGCCAGTGCCTCGGGCAGTACGACGGCGAACTCCGCGCCCCCGCCGGCCGCCTCGTCCACCGTCGCGCTCCCGCCCTGCCGTTCGGCGAGCCTGCGCACCAGGGAGAGGCCGATACCGCGCTCGCGGTGGGCCGGGCGCTCCTTGGTGGACCACCCATCGGTGAAGATCAACTCGCGCTGCTCCTCGGGGATTCCCGGCCCCGTGTCGCGCACCCTGAGGATCGCGGTACGCCCCTCGGCCCGCAGTTCGACCTCCACGCGCGCGTGCGGCGTGCCCGCGACGGCGTCGAGGGCGTTGTCCACCAGGTTGCCGACGATCGTGACGAGCCCCCTCGGGTCGATCAGCCGGTCCGGAAGCCCCGTGCGATCCGAGAGCCGCAGCGCGACACCGCGCTCGGCCGCAACGGTCGCCTTGCCGACCAGCAGGGCGGCGAGCAGCGGGTCCTGGATCTTCTCGGCGACCTGCTCGGCGGTGGCGCGGTGATCACCGACGACCTCGCCGACGAACTCCACGGCGTCGTCGTACATCTCCAGTTCGAGCAGTCCGAGGAGCGTGTGCATGCGGTTGGCGTGCTCGTGGTCCTGGGCGCGCAGGGCGTCGATCAGGCCGCGGGTGGAGTCGAGTTCCCGGCCGAGCTGCTCCAGCTCGGTGCGGTCGCGCAGGGTGGCGACGGCGCCGCCGTCGTCGGTGGGCATGCGGTTGGCGACCAGGACGCGCTGACCGCGGACGGTGAGCAGATCGGTGCCGGTCACCCGGCCGGCCAGTACGTCGGTCGTACGGCCCTCGCCGAGCGCCTCGTCCAGGGACCGGCCGACGGCCTCGTCGCCGATGCCGAGCAGGCGCCGTGCCTCGTCGTTGAGGAGGCGGATACGGCCGCCTCGGCCCAGGGCTACGACGCCCTCCCGGATGCCGTGCAGCATCGCCTCGCGCTCCGCGAGCAGCGCCGAGATGTCGGAGAAGGCCAGGTCACGGGTCTGCCGCTGGACCCGGCGGGAGATGAGCCAGGCGGCCAGCGCGCCCACCGCGAGAGCGCCGCCCGCATACGCGAACAGCCCCGGGATCGCGTGCAGCAGCCGGGCCCGCACACTGTCGTACGCGATACCGACCGAGACGGCCCCGACGATCTTCCCGTCGCCGTCGCGCAACGGAACCTTGCCGCGCGCGGTGCGGCCGAGCGTGCCGCTGTCGATCTGCATGACCTCGTGCCCGGCGAGGGCCTGGCCGGGGTCGGTCGAGACGAGCCGGCCGATCTCGCTCGGCGTGGGATGCGACCAGCGCACCCCGCGCCGGTCCATCACGACGATGTACTCGGCCTTGGTCGCCTCACGGATCCGCTCCGCCTCCCGCTGGACCGGGCCGCCGGCCGTCGCGGGCGTGCTCTCCAGGTCCTCGGCGATCTGCGGCTGCACGGCGGTGGTCTGCGCGATCGACAGCGCGCGGCGCATCGCCTGGTCGTCCAGCTGGTCGCTGAGCGGGGCGAGAAACAGACCGGTCGCGAGCACCGCGACTCCCGCGGCGATCGCCACCTGCATCAGCAGCACCTGCGCGAACATCCGCCGGGGCAGACCGAGGCGCAGGCGACGGGCGGGGGGAGTGGGGCTCATACCCATGACGGTACGTGGGGGTGGGGGAGCGGCCGTAGAGGGATGTGGCGGGGATCTCCTGATCGGTGCGGGTCGGTGCGGGTCGGTGCGGGTCGGTGCGGGACAGGCGGGGTGTGCGGGCCACGTGGTCGGCCTGGCCCGGGGCGAACCGCCCGTCCCCTGGTCAGCTCGCGAGTGCCGTCGCCACCCTGAGCTCGCGCACCGCCACCACGTCCATCCGGCCGGGCGAGCCGAGCACCGACGTCCCGCAGCTCTCCGGGCGGGGCGGCAGGGAGGCGCCCTGGGCCACGCTGACCCGCCAGGTGCGTCCGTCCGCGTGGGCGACGGTCACCTCCCACCGCGGGGCCGCGCCGTCCGTCCGTACGACGGTCAGCGCCTCCGCGGCGTCCTCGCCCGTGGCCCTGCGCACGGCCAGCTCGGCCGCCTGGCCCGGTCGATCCCAGGCCGAGTTCCCGCGGCAGCCCTCGACGACGATCCGCCCGTCCCGGACGCCGTGCAGGACGTCCTTGACGGCGTGGGCCTGCGCCCGGCCGTACGCATAGCCGTACGGCAGCACGAGCAGGGTCGGGGAGAAGCGGTGTCCGCCCAGATGGGTCACCTCCCAGACGCCGTCCACGCCGGAGGCGGCGAGCTCGGCCGCCAGCGGGCGGCCCAGGAGGGCGCAGCAGCGGTCCCGCTTGCCGTTGGTGCAGACGAGCGCGAGCGGGTGGCCTGTGTGGGGACGTCCCTGGAGAACCGAGTCGAAGGTGTGGTGGTCACCCATGCCGAGGGCGGCGAAGTCCAGGTCGAGCAGCTGCTGGGGGTCGCTGATCGTGGCGGCGCGCAGCCACACCTTTCCGGGCACGGTGTGGGCCACGTAGACCTGGCGCTCGGCGACGCCGCCGCAGTCGGCGTGCCGGCCGGGACGGCGGATCAGCGCGACGCGTACGCCGGTGCCCTGCGTGGCCGCCTCCAGGGCACGGCCCAGCGCGGGGTCCAGGTGGCTCTGGGTGAGCGCCTTGGCACCCCACGGACCGGACTGCTCCAGCAGCAGCCAGGTCGTCGCGGTCGCCGCGGTCCCCGCGATGGGCTCGTCGAGGTCCTGCGAGACGGTTGAGCACGTACTCACAGAGGTGAGCCTAACCTGACTTGAGTCGACGTGACTGCTTGAGGGGGCTGCTGTGCCGCTGCGGTCGTGGTGGGAGGCGCCTTCGGGGCTCGGGAACGAGCCGGGAAGCGGGCCGGGAAACGCGTGTGGCCTGGTGCCGTTCTGGCGCCAGGCCTCATCGGTGGAGATCGAGCAGTGACGGGGTGCCGGCTGCTCGCTGAAACGACGGCCCGGCTCGCGCAACGGTTGCTCGCGGCCGGGGAGTGACGGTACGGGTCTGGGGTGGGGACGCGTGCTCGTGCGGTGGTCTCAGGCGTCGGGAATGTCTGCCTTGGCGCGGATGAGAGTCTCCCGGCTGACGATGACGATGCGCTCGTAGTCGGCGCGGGCGGCATCGGCGGGCAGTTCCGGCTCAAGCGCCTCGGTGGCCTCGGTGCCGATGACAGCGAAGTTTCCGTCGCTGAGCTCGAACACGTCCGGGCAGGTGGCTCCTGAACTACTGCCTCGGGCGCTGGGAGGCACACCGATGCGGCGCACGATCTTCAAAGGTACCGGTCCTTAGGAACAAAGGGCTGGGCATAGTGGTGGGGAGCACGTTACTGGTGTTGCTGAGCGTCCTGTATCTGGATGTCGAAAAGTCACCCAGTCGCGCCCAGTCTGCTCCGTTGTTGACCGCCTGGGTTGTGCGAGCCGGGAACGCAGAGCGGATCGGAGCCGGGGCCGCCTCCGTGTCCGTTGGCCACCAGGAACGTCGCAGTCTCAGGTCAGTCGGTGGGCGGGTTACCGACCACCCACCAATCGTCCGTGTCGGATTCGTCCAGGTCGCGGGCCAGACCGTCGACCATGTGCCCCAACTGGGCCTCCACAGATGATTCGTCCAGGCTTGCGCGCATATGCCGCGATGCTTCCCAGTACTCGCGGAAGACCGGGCTCTGGAAGAACTCCCGCAGGCGTGTGTACAGCTCCTCGCGATCCAGGAGTTCTGCCTGATAGAGGTGGTAGAGGTGGACGTACCAGGCGTTGGCGTACAGGAACTGACGGCGCCTCTCCGCCGGGATGCTCTGGTCGTAGGTGTCGATCACGGCGGCGAGCGAGGGATCGTCGATCGCCCTCGCCAGCAACTCCCAGTGCATGCGCTGCTGATGAGCCAGAGCCGTTCGCCGGATCGCGAGTTCCTCGAGTTCGAGCTGTCGCTCGTGCAGGCGTGTCTTCTCGGACCGCCGTTGACGCGCTGCCAGCGTCACGGTGGCGGTGGCTGCCAAAAGAGTGAGCGCGGCGGAACCCAGCCTCCGTGCGGACCGTTTCCGTGTGGCCATGTCAATTACCCCCGATCAGGCGGCCGTCCGCCGGTCGTCGGGGTGCGGGTCGACTGGAGGGGACCGGCGAGCGGTGGGCGGCGCTTGCCGTCTCCCAGAGTGCCGAGCGGCTCTGATCGGCGGGGAGGCGGAGAGGAGGCGCACGGAGGGAAGCGAGGGTCGCACGCTCCGGCGTCATGCCCAACGTCTGCCCGGCAAGTGCTGCTAACAATCGTTCACTTCGCGGTGATTCTTCCGGCTCGTATCCTGGGTCGGCATTCAAAACTTCGTCTCTGCGCCGAGCCGCGAGCCGGTGCACCCGTCGGCGTGAGAAAGGTCGCACGTTGAGCCAGCAGAGCCCCGGCCCGCAGCAGATTCCGGTCGTCGTACTCGCCGGATTCCTCGGCTCCGGCAAGACGACTCTGCTCAACCACCTCCTCCACCGCAGCGGAGGCACCCGCATCGGGGCCATCGTCAACGACTTCGGCGCCATCGAGATCGACGCCATGGCCGTCGCCGGCGCGCTCGGCGACTCCACCGTCTCCCTCGGCAACGGCTGCCTGTGCTGCGCGGTCGACGCCAGTGAGCTGGATGTCTATCTGGAGCGGCTCGCCCGGCCCGGCACCGGCGTCGACGTCATCGTCATCGAGGCCAGCGGGCTCGCCGAGCCCCAGGAACTCGTGCGCATGGTGCTCGCCAGTGAGCATCCGGGGATCGTGTACGGCGGGCTCGTCGAGGTCGTCGACGCGGCCGAGTTCGACGGCACACGAGCCAAGCATCCCGAGGTCGACCGGCATCTCGCCCTCGCCGACCTCGTCGTGGTCAACAAGCTCGACCGGGCGCCGGACAGTGAGCGGGTCCTCGGGCTGGTGCGCGACCTCGCCGAACGCGCCGCCGTCGTCCCCGCCACCTACGGCCGTATCGACCCCGGGTTCCTTTTCGACTGCCGGCCCAGCGAGGAACGCATCGGGCAGCTGTCCTTCGACGACCTGCACGAGCACACCGACGACGGCGATGAGCACGACGGTCACCACGCTCACCTGCACACCGCCTACGACAGCCTGTCCTTCGTCTCCGAAGATGCCCTCGATCCGCGCCGGTTGATGGGATTCCTGGACAGCAGGCCGGAGGGGCTGTACCGGATCAAGGGATATGTCGACTTCGGCCCCCACGACACCGCGAACCGCTACGCCGTGCACGCCGTCGGTCCGTTCCTGCGCTTCTACCCGGAACCTTGGGCCGACGCCGACGCTGACGCACGTCTCACCCAGCTCGTCCTCATCGGCTCCGGCATCGATTCCGCCGCCCTGGCCAAGGAGCTGGAGGCATGCAAAAGCGACGCCCCGCACGCCGACGAGCATGGCATGTGGGGCGTCCTGCGCTACGTACAAGGCCCGGACGGACGAGGCCCGGACGGACCAGGCCCGGACGGACCAGGCCCTGACACGCAGGGCCTCGACGACCCGTCGGCCTAGATCGGCCCCGCCACCACCGACACCGTCTTGGCCAGCGACACCCCGGAGCCGTCGCGGCGCGGATCCATCTCAGGGAGCTCCACCGGGGTGCCGTTCTTCTGTGCGGCTCGCGCCGGGGTTGCGCCCGCCCAGGCCAGGGACAGACAGTCCTCGCCCTTCAGGAACCGCTGGCAGCGGACACCGCCCGTGGCGCGGCCCTTGCGCGGGAACTGGTCGAACGGGGTCAGCTTTGCCGTGGTCTGGACGGAGTCGTCCAGCGTGCCGCGTGAGCCCGCGACCGTGAAGACCACCGCGTCGGCCGCCGGGTCCACCGCGGTGAAGGAGATGACCTCCGCGCCCTCGGTGAGCTTGATGCCTGTCATGCCGCCGGCGGCGCGGCCCTGGGGGCGGACCTGTGCGGCCTGGTAGCGCAGCAGCTGGGCGTCGTCCGTGATGAAGACCAGGTCCTCCTCACCGGTGCGCAGTTCCACCGCGCCGACGATCCGGTCGCCCTCCTTCAGCGTGATGACCTCCAACTCGTCCTTGTTGGACGGGTAGTCGGGCACCACACGCTTGACGACGCCCTGCGCCGTGCCGATCGCCAGGCCGGGGGACGATTCGTCGAGCGTGGTCAGGCAGACCACCGTCTCGCCGTCCTCCAGGGACACGAACTCCGACAGCGGCGCGCCGCCCGCGAGGTTCGGTCTCGACGCCGTCTCCGGCAGCTGCGGCAGATCGATGACGTTGATCCGCAGCAGCCGGCCCGTGGACGTCACCGCGCCCACCTCGCCGCGGGCCGTGGCCGGCACCGCCGAGATGATCACGTCGTGCTTGGAGCGCTTCGCGTCGCCGTCCTCCGCGAACGGGTCGCCGTTCGCCGTACGGGCCAGCAGATCCGTCGAGGACAGCAGCACCCGGCACGGGTCGTCCGCCACCTGCAGCGATACGGCGGTGACCGGGGTGCCCGCCGACTCCAGCAGCACCGTACGCCGCTCGGTGCCGAACTTCTTGGCCACCGCGGCCAGTTCGGCGGAGACCAGCTTGCGCAGCTCGGCGTCCGAGTCGAGGATCCGGGTCAGCTCGGCGATCTCCTGGTTGAGCCGCTCCTTCTCGGCCTCCAGCTCGATGCGGTCGTACTTGGTGAGACGGCGCAGCGGGGTGTCGAGGATGTACTGGGTCTGGATCTCGGACAGGGCGAAGCGCTCCATCAGGCGCTCCTTCGCCTGTGCGCTGTTGTCGCTGGAGCGGATCAGACGGATGACCTCGTCGATGTCGACGAGCGCCGTGAGCAGGCCCTCGACCAGGTGCAGACGGTCGCGTCGCTTGCCGCGGCGGAACTCGCTGCGGCGCCGTACGACCTCGAAGCGGTGGTCGAGGTAGACCTCCAGGAGCTCCTTGAGGCCCAGGGTGAGGGGCTGGCCGTCGACCAGTGCGACGTTGTTGATGCCGAAGGACTCCTCCATCGGCGTCAGCTTGTACAGCTGCTCCAGGACCGCTTCCGGCACGAAGCCGTTCTTGATCTCGATGACCAGGCGCAGGCCGTGCGCGCGGTCGGTGAGGTCCTTGACGTCGGCGATGCCCTGGATCTTCTTCGAGCCGACCAGGTCCTTGATCTTGGCGATGACCTTCTCGGGACCGACCGTGAACGGCAGCTCGGTGACGACCAGGCCCTTGCGGCGCGCGGTCACGGTCTCGATCTCGACGGTGGCGCGGATCTTGAAGGTGCCGCGGCCCGTCTCATAGGCGTCCCTGATGCCGGCGAGGCCGACGATACGGCCACCGGTGGGCAGGTCGGGGCCCGGGACGTACTTCATCAGGGCGTCCAGATCCGCGTTCGGGTGGCGGATCAGATGGCGGGCGGCGGCGATGACCTCGCCGAGGTTGTGCGGCGGCATGTTCGTGGCCATACCGACGGCGATGCCCGACGCCCCGTTGACCAGGAGGTTCGGGAAGGCGGCGGGCAGCGCCACCGGCTCCCGCTCCTGGCCGTCGTAGTTGGGCGCGAAGTCGACCGTGTCCTCTTCGATCGACTCGGTCATCAGGCTCGTCGCCTGGGCCTGCCGGCACTCGGTGTACCGCATGGCGGCCGGCGGGTCGTCGTTGCCCAGCGAGCCGAAGTTGCCATGGCCGTCGACCAGCGGGACGCGCATCGAGAAGGGCTGGGCCATGCGCACCAGGGCGTCGTAGATCGATGCGTCGCCGTGCGGGTGCAACTTACCCATGACCTCGCCGACGACGCGGGCGCACTTCACATAGCCGCGGTCGGGGCGCAGGCCCATCTCGTTCATCTGGTAGACGATGCGGCGGTGCACCGGCTTGAGGCCGTCACGAGCATCCGGCAGGGCTCGGGAGTAGATGACCGAGTACGCGTACTCGAGGAAGGAGCCCTGCATCTCGTCGACGACGTCGATGTCGAGGATCTTCTCCTCGTACGAGTCGTCGGGCGGCGGGGTCTTCGTGCTGCGGCGGGCCATCGCTGCCGGCTCCTTGCTGAAGCGTTTGACGGATATGACGCGGACCATTGTGGACCGCGGCACTGACAACCACCGACCAGGACCCGATGTTGGCCTCCCGCACGGCGCGTGAGAAGTGTCGCCGACACATGGGCCCGACGGCGACCGAGGGTGGCGATCGGGCATCAACCGTCCAGGTCGACAGGGTGCTTGCCCCCGGGTGGGCAACGTGTCCGGTGCCCTGCCGGCGGGCGGTCCGCGGATGTCGTACTCAGGTCTTCGAGGCCGGCCGCAACGGTGCGCCGATCACGGCGGCAAGCTCACGCCGCGAGAGCGTTCACTCGCCGGAGTGATCGACAGGGAGCCGTGCGAGGCCCTCGGTGAGGGCCTGGACGGAGCACGGCACGCCGGTCACCCGCGTGCCACCGCCACCCGGCACCGGGTACTCGCGCCGAAGATCGCGCGGTGGGCCCGGGCCCAGCAGCAGCGCGGGAATGAAGCCCGCCCCCACGCCCCGCACCCGAGGCGTTCTGAACGGGAACTTCGCCGAGCCTTCGGACGCTGCATACAGTGGCAGGAACTTTAAGCCGAACTGCTCGGCACAACGCAGTGCACGCGACCGGAAGGACACCTTGCCCATGGGTCACACGGCCACACCGGAGGCACAATCCGGCGGCCTCACCGCGACGGAGCACCGACTGGCCAACGGCCTGCGCGTGGTGCTCTCCGAGGATCACCTCACGCCGGTCGCCGCGGTCTGCCTCTGGTACGACGTAGGCTCCCGCCACGAGGTCAAGGGCCGTACCGGACTCGCCCACCTCTTCGAGCACCTGATGTTCCAGGGCTCGAGCAGCGTGAAGGGCACGGGGCACTTCGAGCTCGTCCAGGGCGCCGGTGGCTCGCCGAACGGCACCACCAGCTTCGAGCGCACCAACTACTTCGAGACCATGCCCGCCCACCAGCTGGAGCTCGCGCTGTGGCTGGAAGCCGACCGCATGGGCAGCCTCCTGGTGGCGCTCGACGAGGAGGGCCTGGAGAACCAGCGGGACGTCGTCAAGAACGAGCGCCGCCAGCGCTACGACAACGTCCCGTACGGCACCGCCTTCGAGAAGCTGACCGCGCTGTCGTACCCGGACGGACACCCGTACCACCACACGCCGATCGGCTCGATGGCCGACCTGGACGCGGCCAGCCTGGAGGACGCCCGCGCGTTCTTCCGCACCTACTACGCGCCCAACAACGCCGTGCTGTCCATCGTCGGCGACATCGACCCCGAGCAGACGCTCGCCTGGGTCGAGAAGTACTTCGGCACCATCCCGTCGCACGACGGCAAGCCCGCCCCGCGCGACGGCTCGCTGCCCGAGGTCATCGGCGAGCAGCTGCGCGAGGTCGTCGAGGAGAACGTCCCCGCGCGCGCGATGATGGCCGCCTACCGCCTCCCGACGGACGGCACGCGCGAGTGCGACGCGGCCGACCTGGCGCTGACCGTGCTCGGCGGCGGCGAGTCCTCCCGCCTCTACAACCGGCTCGTGCGCCGCGACCGTACGGCCGTGGCGGCCGGCTTCGGCCTGCTGCGCCTGGCCGGTGCGCCCTCCCTGGGCTGGCTGGACGTGAAGACCTCCGGCGATGTCGAGGTCCCCGTCATCGAGTCGGCAGTCGACGAGGAGCTCGCGCGCTTCGCGCAGGAGGGCCCCACCGCCGAGGAGATGGAGCGCGCCCAGGCCCAGCTGGAGCGCGAGTGGCTGGACCGGCTCGGCACGGTCGCGGGCCGCGCCGACGAACTGTGCCGGTACGCCGTCCTGTTCGGCGACCCGCAGCTCGCGTTCACCGCGGTCAAGCGCGTCCTCGACGTCACCGCCGAGGAGGTCCAGGCGGTCGCCAAGGCGCGGCTGCGTCCCGACAACCGCGCGGTGCTCGTGTACGAGCCGGTCGCCGAGGACGAGGAACTGGAAGCCGCCACCACCGACGAGAACGAGGAGTCGGCCCAGTGACCGAGCTCGCCAGCATGGAGTTCCACCCGCGGCCCCAGGCCGGCCAGGCCCGGCCCTGGGCGTTCCCGGCGCCCGAGCGCGGCAAGCTGGACAACGGCCTGACGGTCCTGCGCTGCCACCGCCCCGGCCAGCAGGTCATCGCCGTCGAGGTGCTCCTGGACACGCCTCTCGACGCCGAGCCCAAGGGCCTCGACGGGATCGCCACGATCATGGCGCGCGCCCTGTCCGAGGGCACCGACAAGCACACCGCCGAGGAGTTCGCCGCCGAGCTGGAGCGGTGCGGGGCCACGCTCGACGCCTACGCCGACCACCCCGGCGTCCGCGTCAGCCTCGAAGTGCCGGTCTCCCGCCTGAGCAAGGCGCTCGGCCTGCTCGCCGACGCCCTCAGGGCGCCCGCGTTCGACGACAACGAGGTCGAGCGCCTGGTGCGCAACCGGCTCGACGAGATCCCGCACGAGCTGGCCAACCCCTCGCGCCGTGCCGCCAAGGAGCTCTCCAAGGAGCTGTTCCCGGCCACCTCGCGCATGTCCCGCCCGCGCCAGGGCACCGAGGACACCGTCGCCGGCATCGACTCCGCGGGCGTACGCGCCTTCTACGAGCGGCATGTACGCCCCGCCACCTCCACCGTGGTGGTCGTCGGCGACCTCACCGGAGTCGACCTCGACGCGCTGCTCGGTGACACCCTGGGCGCCTGGACCGGCTCCCCGGCCGAGCCGCGGCCCGTTCCGCCGGTGACCGCGGACGACACCGGGCGCGTCGTCATCGTGGACCGTCCCGGCGCGGTCCAGACGCAGCTGCTCATCGGCCGTGTCGGCCCCGACCGGCACGACCGTGTGTGGCCCGCGCAGGTGCTCGGCACGTACTGCCTCGGCGGCACCCTCACCTCCCGCCTGGACAAGGTCCTGCGCGAGGAGAAGGGCTACACCTACGGCGTGCGCGCGTTCGGGCAGGTCCTGCGCTCCGCCCCGGACGGCACGGGCGCGGCGATGCTCGCCATCAGCGGCTCCGTCGACACCCCGAACACCGGCCCGGCTCTGGACGACCTCTGGAAGGTCCTGCGCGGTGTCGCCGCCGAGGGGCTGACCGACGCCGAGCGGGACTTCGCCGTGCAGAACCTCGTCGGGGTGGCACCGCTGAAGTACGAGACCGCCGCCTCCGTGGCGAACACGCTGGCGGACCAGGTCGAGCAGCACCTGCCCGACGACTACCAGGCCACGCTGTACCAGCAGCTCGCCGCCACCGGCACCGTCGAGGCCACCGCCGCGGCCGTGAGCGCTTTCCCGGTTGACCGTCTGGTGACGATCCTCGTCGGCGACGCGGCCGAGATCCGGGGGCCCGTCGAGGCCCTCGGCATCGGCGAAGTCACCGTCGTGGCAGCCGAGTAGCCGGACTTACGACGCCACGCGTGCGGAGGGGCCCTGGTGACGAAAGAGTCACCAGGGCCCCTTTGTGCCCGAATTGCCGAGAGGTATGCCCGAATTGAGGAGAGGTTGCCTGTCTGGCCTGTGGGATGCGCTACAAAAGCCCTGATCCGTTTGGGGATTGAAAGATGCCCCGTTTAGCGTCTTCCGGGCTGTCCGTCAGGCAGTGCGCCGCACCCGCGGCACCGGACAGCCATCGCCGAGTCCCCGTACGGCGCGAGCCAGGGGAGCCGGGGACCCATCGAAGTCCCTGGGGTGAATCGGACGCCCGCGCAAGCGCGAGGGGGTCCGTAGGAGACCTTCCTGCTCCGAACCCGTCAGCTAACCCGGTAGGCGAGAAGGAAGGAAAGGATCAGCCACTCCATGGCGTTCACCTGCGCCACCGGGAAGAACCGCCCCACCGGGAAGCATCGTCGTCCCAGCCGGTTCGAACGCACCACCGCCCGCGCGGCCGGCGTCGCCGCGCTCACCGCCACCGGTGTCATAGGCACCCTGGCCGCTCCGGCGCTCGCCGCCGAACCCGCCGCGGAGCAGACCGGCCTCATACCGGTCATCACCGTCGAGAACTCGATCGCCGACCAGCTCGACGCCCAGGCCGCAGCCCAGGAGCGGGCCGCCGAGCAGGCCGCCGCCGCGAAGAAGGCCGCCGTGGAGGCCGCGCGTCTGAAGGCGGCCGAGAAGGCCAAGCAGGAGCGCGCGGCCAAGGAGCGCGCCGCCCGTGAGGCCGAGCGCAAGCGCCTGCTGTCCTACGTCGCCCCGATCGCCAACTCGTATGTCTCCACGGGCTACAAGTCCGGCGGAGCCATCTGGTCCTCCGGCAGCCACACCGGCATCGACTTCCACGCCGCCAGCGGCACCTCCGTCCACGCGGTCGCCTCCGGCACCGTCGTCGAGGCCGGCTGGGGCGGGTCGTACGGCAACAACATCGTGATCAAGATGAACGACGGCACGTACACCCAGTACGGCCATCTGTCGTCCATCGGCGTCTCGGTCGGTCAGACCGTCACCCCCGGACAGCAGATCGGCCTGTCCGGCGCCACCGGCAACGTCACAGGGCCGCACCTGCACTTCGAGGCCCGCACCACGCCGGAGTACGGCTCCGACATCGACCCCGTCGCCTACCTGCGCTCGCACGGCGTGAACGTCTGACGGCGTCGCACCTCCCCGAAGCCCCGGCTCCCGAGCCGGGGCTTTCGGTTTCCGAACCGATCCGCTGACCAAAAAATATCCATGGATTCCGGCCCCCCGTCGGAAATTCCGGCCGGTTGCCATAGAGTCACTGCGAACACGTCATTCGTCGACGTTTCACGGGGATTAAAGCGGAGGTCGGTCATGCGTATTCCGGCGCATTCGGTGTGCACGGCGATCCGGGACGACATCGTCGCCGGTGTCTACGAGCGTGGCGGCCGACTCACCGAGGAAGTCCTCGCCCGCCGCTACGGCGTCTCCCGCGTCCCCGTCCGGGAGGCTCTGCGGACCCTGGAGGCGGAGGGCTTCGTCGTGACCCGTCGGCACGCGGGCGCGTGCGTCGCCGAACCGACCGAGCAGGAGGCCGCCGACCTGCTGGAGATGCGCACCCTCCTGGAGCCGCTCGGTGCCTCCCGGGCCGCCCAGCGGCGCACCGAGGCCCATCTGAAGGTCCTGCGCGGCCTGGTCAGGCTGGGCCAGGAGCGGGCCAGGCGCGGAAACAGCGAGGATCTGCGCTCCCTGGGCAACTGGTTCCACGAGACGCTGGCCCAGGCCTGCGGCAGCCCCGGCCTGACCTCGGTGCTGACCCAGCTGCGCCACAAGATCGCCTGGATGTACGCGGTGGAGGCACCGGCCAACCCCGTGGAGTCCTGGACCGAGCACGGCGCGATCGTGGACGCGGTGGCGCGCGGCGACGGCGAACGCGCCCGCGCGATCACAGCGCTGCACACCGAGCGCGGGCTCCCCGGGCACCGGCTGCGGTTCGGCTCCGGCGGAGAGCGCACGGAGCGTGTGAGGAATTCGCAACATCCCGTAAACATGCCGAGCCTGCGGCATTAACAAGCGCGCCGTATACAAAGAGGAGATATTTGGCGGCGGTGAATTTCCGCTGCCCTTTTTCGGGTGTGCCGTTAATTCTCGTGACGGCCTGCGGCAAAATCATGGCCGCCGATCGAAAACAGCGAAGCCGCGCCCGCCGGAAAGGCGGGCGCGGCTTCACCGTTCGCTACGGATACCCGCTCAGGTCGTTCAGACCGTCTCGGGCAGCTCCTCGAGGCCCTCGGCGACCAGCTTTGCCAGTCGGTCGAGGGCGGCGTCCGCGCCCTCGGCGTCGGAGGCGAGGACGATCTCCTCGCCGCCCTGGGCGCCCAGGCCCAGAACGGCCAGCATGGAGGCCGCGTTGACGGGGTTGCCGTCAGCCTTGGCGATCGTCACCGGGACGCCTGTGGCCGTGGCGGCTCGGACGAAGATGGAGGCGGGGCGGGCGTGAAGGCCCTCGGCCCAGCCGACGTTGACGCGGCGCTCAGCCATGTGATGCTGCCCTTCGGTTTTCAGGGTTGTCTAGACCAGTTTCCCACACCCGTGAAGCAAGCCGGACGGGACGAACGTCCCGTCCTCGGTGACCGTCGGGTCGCGGCCTCGACCCGACGTTCGTCCTCCACAGACTGCCTCGCGCCGTTGTCGTACGCGAGCCGTACTCTGGGCCCCATGCAGAGCGCCTCGGACCGGCACGAGTACCCCGCCCACTGGGAAGCCGACGTGGTGCTGCGCGACGGCGGCACCGCGCGCATCCGCCCCATCACCGTTGATGACGCCGAGCGCTTGGTCAGCTTCTATGAGCAGGTCTCGGACGAGTCGAAGTACTACCGCTTCTTCGCGCCCTACCCGCGACTGTCCGCGAAGGACGTCCACCGCTTCACGCACCACGACTTTGTGGACCGGGTGGGACTCGCGGCCACGGTGGGCGGCGAGTTCATCGCCACCGTACGCTACGACCGGATCGGCGCCGACGGAATGCCCGCGTCGGCACCCGCGGACGAGGCCGAGGTCGCCTTCCTCGTCCAGGACGCCCACCAGGGGCGCGGGGTCGCCTCCGCCCTCCTCGAACACATCGGCGCGGTCGCGCGCGAGCGGGGCATCCGTCGGTTCGCCGCCGAGGTGCTGCCCGCCAACAGCAAGATGATCAAGGTGTTCACCGACGCCGGGTACACCCAGAAGCGCAGCTTCGAGGACGGCGTCGTACGCCTGGAGTTCGACCTGGAGCCGACCGACCGCTCGCTGGCCGTGCAGTACGCGCGCGAGCAGCGCGCAGAGGCCCGGTCCGTGCAGCGGCTGCTGGTGCCTGGCTCCGTCGCCGTCATCGGCGTGGGCCGCACGCCCGGCGGGGTGGGCCGCAGCGTCCTCGGCAACATCAGGGACGCCGGGTTCACGGGGCGGCTGTACGCCGTGAACAGGGCGTTCCCGGAGGACCTCAAGGAGCTCGACTCGGTGCCCGCGCAGCGCTCCGTGCGCGAGATCGAGGAGCAGGTCGACCTCGCCGTGGTCGCCGTGCCGGCCGCTCTCGTCCCCGAGGTCGTCGCCGAGTGCGGCGAGCACGGCGTACAGGGCCTGGTCGTGCTCTCCGCCGGCTACGCCGAGAGCGGGCCCGACGGGCGCGAGCGCCAGCGCCAGCTCGTACGGCAGGCACGCGCGTACGGCATGCGCATCATCGGCCCGAACGCCTTCGGGATCATCAACACCTCCGCCGACGTTCGGCTGAACGCCTCACTCGCGCCCGAGATGCCCCGTCCTGGCCGGATCGGGCTGTTCGCGCAGTCCGGCGCGATCGGGATCGCGCTGCTGTCCCGGCTGCACCGGCGCGGCGGCGGGGTCACCGGGGTCACGGGCGTGTCGACCTTCGTGTCGTCCGGCAACCGGGCCGACGTGTCCGGCAACGACGTCCTGCAGTACTGGTACGACGACCCGGACACGGACGTCGCGCTGATGTACCTGGAGTCCATCGGCAACCCCCGCAAGTTCACCCGCCTCGCCCGGCGCACGGCCGCGGCGAAGCCGCTGGTCGTGGTCCAGGGCGCGCGGCACGGCGGCGCGGCACCCCAGGGGCACGCCGTCCGGGCCACCCGGCTGCCGCACGCCACGGTCTCCGCGCTGCTGCGGCAGGCCGGCGTGATCCGGGTCGACACCATCACCGAGCTGGTGGACGCGGGGCTGCTGCTCGCGCGGCAGCCGCTGCCCGCCGGGCCCCGCGTGGCGATCCTGGGCAACTCCGAGTCGCTGGGCCTGCTGACCTACGACGCGTGTCTGTCGGAGGGCCTGCGGCCGTTGCCGCCGCTGGATCTGACGACGGCGGCGTCGGCGGCGGACTTCCACCAGGCGCTGTCGCGCGCGCTCGCCGACGAGACGTGCGACGCGGTCGTCGTCACCGCCATACCGGCGATCGGCGACTTGTCGACCGGGGACGCCGAGCTGGCGGAGGCGCTGAGGACGGCGGCCGAGCGGGTGCCGGGCAAGCCGGTGCTGGTGGTGCACGTGGAACTGGGCGGGCTCGCGGAAGCCCTGTCCGCCGCGGCGAGCACCGCACCACGGGCGGACTCGAAGGCGCCCCGCGCCGTGGTCCGCGCCCACCCGATCCGCCCCCTCGACTTCCCGGCCGAGATCCCGCCCGAGCCGTCGGACACCTCCGAGAACGCCCCCCGCCTCATCACCGCCTACCCCGCCGCCGAACGGGCCGTCCGTGCCCTGGGCGAGGCCGTCAAGTACGCGCAGTGGCGGCGCGAGGCGGCCGAGCCCGGCAAGGTGCCCGAGTACGAGGACATCGACGAGAAGGGCGCCGCCCGGCTGATCGACGGGCTGCTCGCGCGCGGGCAGGGCCTCACGCTCGGCACGGACGAGACCTGCGACCTGCTCGGCAAGTACGGCATCCAGGTGCACCGCGCCCTGCACGCCCCCACCCCCGACACGGCCGCCGACGCCGCCCGCACCCTGGGCTACCCCGTCGCCCTCAAGGCCACCGCCCCGCACCTGCGGCACCGCGCCGACCTCGGCGGCGTACGGCTCGACCTCGCGGACGAGGAGCAACTGCGGCGGGCGTACGCCGAGTTGACCGAGCTGTTCGGCAGGCCCGAGGAGCTGCGGCCGGTCGTGCAGAGCATGGCGCCGCGCGGCGTCGACACCGTCGTACGGGCCGTGATCGACCCGGCGGCCGGTGCCGTGCTGTCCTTCGGGCTCGCCGGAGCCGCCTCCCAGCTGCTCGGCGACATGGCGCACCGGCTGATCCCGGTCACCGACCGCGACGCGACCTCGATCGTCCGCTCGATCCGGACGGCACCGCTCCTCTTCGGCTGGCGCGGCTCCGCGCCCGTCGACACCCCGGCCCTGGAGGAGCTGCTGCTGCGGGTGTCGCGGCTGGTCGACGACCACCCCGAGGTCGTCGCGGTCACCCTGGAGCCGGTCGTCGTCGCCACGCACGGTCTGAGCGTGCTCGGCGCGTCCGTGCGCCTCGCACCGCCGCCCGCGCGCGACGACCTCGGACCGAGGACCCTCCCCACGTACTGAGACCGCCGTGAGCGGTGCCTCGCAGTCAGTGGTCCCCCGTAGGATGGGCCCCATGGCCAAGACCAGTACGACGACCCAGGGGCTGCGTGCGGCGATCGAACGCAGCGGCTACTACCCGGCCCTCGTGGCCGAGGCGGTGGAGGCCGCCGTGGGTGGTGAGCCCATCCGGTCGTACCTGGTCCATCAGGAGACGACGTTCGACCAGAACGAGGTGCGACGGCATGTGACCGTGCTCGTCCTCACCGGCAACCGCTTCATCGTCAGCCACACCGACGAGCAGGCCGCGGACACCACCTCCCCGACGCCGTACGCCACTACCTCGACGGAGTCGGTCAAGCTCGGCCGGATCTCCTCGGTCGTGGTCAGCCGCGTGGTCGCCAACCCGGAGCAGTACACGGTGGGCACGCTGCCCCGCGAGGTGGTTCTCACCATCGGCTGGGGTGCCGTCTCCCGCATCGACCTGGAGCCCGCCGCCTGCGGCGACCCCAACTGCGAGGCCGACCACGGCTACACGGGCAGCTCCACGGCGGACGACCTCAGCCTGCGCGTCAGCGAGGCCGGTGACGGTCCGGAGACGGTGCGCCAGGCGCTCGCCTTCGCCCAGGCACTCTCCGAGGCGACCGCGGACCTCGCGCACTGATGTCCCACCCGTCTCCCCCCGCCGCCCATGATCGAGGGCGCTCCGCGCCCACCCCTCCCCATTCCACCGCCTGGGATCATCCAGAACCTCTCGCCGTCGGCTCCGCACCCGTCCCCGAGTACGGCGTCGGCTCCCTCGCCGATCTGCTCCCCACCCTGGCCGCCGGCATGGACGTACCGGACATGACCGCCGCCATCCAGGAGCTGACCCCCGCCGACCGCAACTGCGTGTTCCTGATCGACGGGCTCGGCTGGGAGCAGCTGAGGGCGCACCACGACGAAGCCCCCTTCATGAACTCGCTGCTCAGCAGCTCACGCGGGGGCACGGGCCGCCCGATCACCACCGGCTTCCCGGCGACCACCGCGACCTCCCTGGCCTCCGTCGGCACCGGCCTGCCGCCCGGCGCCCACGGCCTGCCCGGGTACACCGCGCGCAACCCGGAGACCGGCGAGCTGATGAACCAGCTGCGCTGGAACCCGTGGACATCGCCGCGCGTCTGGCAGCCGTACCCCACGGTCTTCGAGCTGGCGCACCGGGCGGGCGTGCACGCGGCGCAGGTGTCGTCGCCCACCTTCGAGAACACCCCGCTGACCAAGGTCGCCCTCAGCGGGGGGACGTTCCTGGGACGGCTGACCGGCGAGGAGCGCATGGACCTCGCGGCCGAGCAACTGGCCGCGGGCGACCGCTCCTTGGTCTACACGTACTACGCCGAGCTCGACGGCGCCGGCCATCGCTACGGCATCGACTCGGACACCTGGCGCGGCCAGCTCATGTACGTCGACCGGCTCGTCCAGCGCCTCGCCGAGCAGCTCCCGTCGCGCAGCGCGCTCTACGTCACCGCCGACCACGGCATGATCGACGTGCCCTTCGACGAAGAGCACCGCATCGACTTCGACGAGGACTGGGAGCTGCGCGCCGGGGTCGCCCTGCTGGGCGGCGAGGGCCGGGCGCGGCACGTCTACGCGGTGCCGGGCGCCGCGAACGACGTCCTGACCTGCTGGCGCGAGGTGCTCGGCGAGCAGTTCTGGGTGGCCTCGCGGGACGAGGCGATCGCGGCGGGCTGGTTCGGGCCGCGGATCGACGAGCGGGTGTACGACCGCATCGGCGACGTCGTCGCGGCCGCGCGGGACGACGTCCTGATCATCGCGTCCGAGCGGGAGCCGAAGGAGTCGGCGATGGTCGGAAACCACGGCTCGATGACCCCCGCCGAGCAGCTGGTTCCCCTGCTCGAAGTACGCTCCTGAAACCTCCCTCAGTCCCCTTCGCTGCCCGAAAGGTGCTCAACTCGACATGCCCGAGCTGGTGTTCTTCTCCGGAACCATGGACTGCGGGAAGTCGACGCTGGCTCTCCAGATCGAGCACAACCGTTCGGCGCGTGGTCTCGCGGGCATCATCTTCACGCGCGACGACCGCGCGGGCGAGGGCAAGCTGTCCTCACGGCTCGGCCTGGTCACCGACGCGGTGGAGGTCGAGGACGGCATGGACCTCTACGCGTATCTCGTCGACCACCTCTCGCGGGGCGGTCGCGCGGACTACGCCATCGCCGACGAGGCCCAGTTCCTCGCGCCGCAGCAGATCGACCAACTCGCGCGCGTGGTCGACGACCTGGGCCTCGACGTCTACGCCTTCGGCATCACGACCGACTTCCGCACCAAGCTGTTCCCCGGCTCCCAGCGCCTGGTGGAACTCGCCGACCGGGTCGAGGTGCTCCAGGTCGAGGCCCTGTGCTGGTGCGGTGCCCGCGCCACCCACAACGCCCGCACGATAGGCGGTCAGATGGTCGTCGAGGGCGCCCAGGTGGTCGTCGGCGACGTCAACCAGGCGGACGCCGTCGGCTACGAGGTGCTGTGCCGCCGCCACCACCGCCGCCGGATGACGGCGGCCGGCGCACGGGCCGCGGCGCTGTCCCCGGACGTCCTGCCGGTGCAGCCGGCCTGAGTCCCCGACCGTGGCTCGGCCCGCGGTCGCCGTCAGCGCGGGTTCTCGATGAGGGAGAACCGGGCCCCCTCCGGGTCCGCCACCGTCGCCACCCGGCCGTGCGCGCTGTCATGGGCCGGGCGCAGTACATGGCCGCCGAGGTCGACGACCTGGGTCAGCGCCGCGTCGGTGTCGGCGACTTCGAAGTACGTCATCCAGTGCGGGCCCCGGTCGCGTGGCAGGGCGTTGCCGATGCCGTGGATACCGGCGACCGGACGGCCGGCGACGTTCAGGGTCACGTAGTCGAGGTCGGCGGAGACGACCGGCTCCTCCTCGTAGGCGAACACCGACTCGTAGAACTTGGCGACGTTCACGGACTCGAAGGTCACCAGCTCGTTCCAGGCCGGGGTGCCGGGCACGCCCGTGATGGCCGTGCCGAGGCGGGCCGTCACCTGCCACAGGCCGAAGACGGCGCCGGAGGGGTCGGAGCAGATCGCCATCCGGCCGGCCTCGCCGGCGTCCAGCGGGCCGACGCCGACGGTGCCTCCGCACAGCCGTACCGTCTCGGCGGTCAGATCCACGTCGTTCGAGGCGAAATAGGGCGTCCAGGCGATGGGGAGGTGGCGGTCGGGCGGCAGCTGGCCGATGCCGGCCACCTCACGGCCGTCGAGCAGGGCGCGGACGTAGGGGCCGAGCTGCTGGGGGCCGGGCCGGAACTCCCAGCCGAACAGCGCCCCGTAGAACTCCTGGGTCGCGGTCAGCCCGTGCACCATCAGACTCACCCAGCTGGGCGTGCCGGGCGTGTGCCGGGCGTGTGTCGGGCCGTTCGGGCCGGCCGACCCCCGTGCCTCGGTCATCGTCACTCTCTCCTCGGCCCCTCGCGGCGGCCGCGTCGCTTCCGCTGTCCCGACCCCCGTGCCGATGCTCGCACCACCCGTGGCCGGGCGCGCTGCGGGCGCGCCGCCGCACGACGGCCGTTGACCGGAGGATGCCCGGTGTGCAATTTACCGCCCGTTTCCGTGCGATTGCCGAAGGATGTCGATCGGCTGTACAGCATGTGCCCGATCCCGTACGCCCGGTGATCGGGCCTGTCCGGCGGGCAGAGTATCCGGAGCCGGGCGATGCGGCCACCCCGTGCGCAAGGATGGTGGTCATGAACGCCATCATCTCCGCACCTGAACTCGCGAGCGCGCTGACGGGCGAGAACCCGCCGGTGCTGCTCGACGTCCGCTGGCAGCTGACCATGTCGAAGGCGTCCGGCGAGCCGCCGTTCGACGGCCGGGCCACGTACGAGGCCGGGCACATCCCCGGCGCGGTCTACGTCGACCTGGACCGGGAACTGGCCTCGGCGCCCGGTTCGCGCGGCCGCCATCCCTTGCCGGACTTGGCCGAATTCGGTGCGGCGATGCGACGGGCGGGGGTGTCGTCCGGGACGCCGGTGGTCGTGTACGACGGCGGACAGGGCTGGGCGGCGGCCCGCGCGTGGTGGCTGCTGCGCTGGACGGGTCACTCCGACGTACGGGTCCTGGACGGCGGCCTGCCGACCTGGCAGGGCCCGCTGGAGACTTCGGTGCCGACTCCGGCGGAGGGCGACTTCGAGCCGGTACCGGGGGCGACGGGTCTCCTCGACGCCGATGGCGCGGCGGCGCTCGCCCGGTCGGGCGTACTGCTGGACGCACGAGCGGGGGAGCGGTACCGCGGCGAGGTCGAGCCGATCGATCCGGTCGGCGGCCACATCCCGGGCGCCGTCTCCGCGCCCACCAACGACAACGTCGGCGCGGACGGCCGCTTCCTGCCCGCCGAGGAACTCCAGGCCCGCTTCAAGACACTGGGCGCGACCGAGGGCGCGGAGGTCGGCGTCTACTGCGGCTCGGGAGTCTCCGCCGCCCACGAGGCCCTGGCGCTGGCGATCGCGGGCATTCCGGCCGCCCTGTACGTCGGTTCGTGGTCGGAGTGGTCCTCGGACGCGTCACGGCCGGTGGCCGTGGGGCCGGATCCGCAGTAGGGGCGGTGAGGTTGCTGTAGGGGTCGGGACGCCGACCGGAGGCAGCCGGAGCGGGCGGTCCCGTCCGGCACGAAGTGCCCGAGGCGCGTGCTCGGTTCCCGGCATGTGGGCCGGCGCGTGTGGGCCGCTGTGAACCAGCCCGGCGCGCGCCCGGCCGCCCCCGCACGACTCTGCGCAACGACGCGCCCGGCAGCAGCGCCTGGCCGCAACGGGCGCCGCACAGCATGAGGGCCGCGCAGGCGAACCAGCGCGGCCCTCATCCCGTACGACACTTCCGCAGCCGTACGGCCGACTACTCCTGCTTCTTCCTCCGTGTGCCGAACACGATCTCGTCCCAGCTCGGGACGGCGGCTCGGCGTCCGGGGCGGACGCCGTCCGCTTCGGCCTGGCGGTCCGTGGCGCCGGTGAGGCGGTCACGGTGGCTGCCGACGGAGCGGGGCATGAGGACGTCCGCGTAGGCGGAACCGGCGGAGGCGGCGGGCGCCGGGGGCTCCTCCTCGGCCGGTTCGGCGATCGGCTCCTCCGGGTCGGGCTCCGACGGACGCTCCGGCACCACCAGGTCGCCGCGGAAGCTGGGCACCGCCTCCAACAGGCTGGTCAGCGAGTCCCGTTCCTCAGCGGTCTCCTCGGCAGGTTCGGAGGCCTGGGCCGGCAGGCTCGGCCGCGCGGTGTCGAGGGCACGGTCCATCGAACGCTCGCGCGGCAGCCGGGCGATACGCGGCACGAACGGGAAGCTCGGCTCCGGTGCGGCGAGGTCCTCGGACTCGCCGATCAGCGAGCGCGCCTCCTCGTCGACGGCCTGCACGAGCCGCCGGGGCGGGTCGTACGTCCAGCTCGCCGAGTGGGGTTCGCCCGCCACCATGTAGACCAGCAGCACTTCCCAGGTGCCGTCGTCGCGGCGCCACGAGTCCCACTGCGCGGTGTCCTTGTCGGCGCCGCGCAGCAGCAGCCGCTCCTGGACGGCCTCGCCGAGCTGCGGACCGGCGGCGTTCTCGCCGGGGCGGCGGACGGGGGTCTTGCGGGCCCGTTCGGCCATGAAGGCGCGCTCGGCGAGCACGGGGCCCTCGAAGCGCCGTACGCGGTCGACGGGGATGCCGGCGAGTTGGGCGACCTCTTCCGCGGTCGCACCAGCGCGTATACGCGCCTGGATGTCACGGGGGCGGAGATGGCTCTCCACCTCGATCTCGATCTGGCCGAGGCGCGGACGGTCGCCGCGCACGGCGGCGCGCAGGCGTTCGTCGATCGGAAGGGTGTACTCCGTTGCGTCGGCAGCCTTCAGCACCAGCCGTGTGCCGTCATTTGAGACGGCCACGACACGCAGTTCGGGCATGGGGACCTCCCGGGTGGTGCCTGCCGACGTCACGTGCGTCGCTGCTTCCGCTAGTCGAGTGTGGCCTGCCCGGGTGCAGCCTGCCACAACCTTGCCGAGTTGCCCGGCGTGTCGGGCGCGGGCCCTGGATCGCCGTTATGGCACGGTTACCTATTCGCAACGCTAAGTGACCAACTCCGTCACCCTGTGCAACTATCCCCCTCCCGGCGGTCCTTGAAGGCCACGGATGCCCAGGCGGGAGACCGGACCCAGGGCTCGCCACAGTACTCCATTTGGGCCACGTGCGTGGATTGGCACGCCGCCCAACTTCTGGCAAGAAGCGTGACTCGGCCGTGGGTTGGGCCGTTTTCGACCTTGAACGTGGCGTACTTCACGCAAATGTCAGAAACGGAGCCAATGGTTTCGGCCATGCGTCCCCCTGTCGCACAGGCGGTCGAACCCACGGGCCGAGCCGATCCGGTCGAGCGGCTACGCCCCCAACACCCGGCGCAGATAGTCGTTCTGGAACAGACGCTCGGGGTCGAGCCGGTCGCGCAGCGCGGTGAACTCGCCGAAGCGCGGGTAGGCCTGGGCGAAGTACTCGGCGTCCCGCGTGTGCACCTTGCCCCAGTGCGGCCGCCCCTCGTGCGCCGTCAGGATGCGCTCTGCGGCGGTGAAGTACCGCTGGTACGGGGTGCCCTTGGCCATGTGGACGGCGATGTACGCGCTGTCGCGGCCCGAGGCGGTGGACAGCGTGATGTCGTCGGCGGGGGCGGTGCGCACCTCCACGGGGAAGCTCACCCGGAGCTCGGAGCGGTCGACCATGGCCTTGAGTTCGCGCAGGGTCTCGACGACGGCCTCGCGCGGGACGGCGTACTCCATCTCCACGAAGCGCACCCGGCGCGGCGATGTGAAGACCTTGTAGGGGATGTCCGTGTAAGTCCGCGCGGACAGGGCCTTGCTGGAGATCCGGGCGATGGCGGGGATCGCGGCGGGCACCGCGCGGCCGACCCACTGGGCCGCCTGGAAGACGCCGTTGGAGAGGAACTCGTCCTCGAACCAACCCGCGAGCCGCCCCACCGGCTGCTCCGGGCCGGCACTGCGGTTGTTGCGCTTGGTGTTGGTGCTGCCGGTGTGCGGGAACCAGTAGAACTCGAAGTGCTCGTTCTCGGTCCACAGTTCGTCGAACTCCGCCAGGACCCTCGCGAAAGGCATCGGCTCCTCGCGCGCGCTGAGCAGGAAGACCGGCTCCACGGCGAAGGTGATCGCGGTGACGATGCCGAGCGCGCCGAGGCCGATCCGGGCGGCGGCGAAGACCTCCGGGTTCTCCTTCTCGGAGCAGATGAGCACCGAACCGTCGGCGGTGACCAGCTCAAGCGCCTTGATCTGGGCGGCGATCGAGCCCGAGTCACGACCCGTGCCGTGGGTGCCGGTGCTGGTGGCGCCGGAGACCGTCTGCTCCATGATGTCGCCCATGTTGGTGAGCGACAGGCCCTCACGCGCCAGGGCCATGTTGAGCCGCTTGAGCGGGGTGCCGGCCTCGACCGTGACCGTCATGGCCTCCCGGTCGATGGAGCGGATGCCGGTCAGCAGGTGAGGGCGGACCAGCACGCCGTCGGTGGCGGCGATCGAGGTGAAGGAGTGCCCGCTGCCGACCGCCTTCACCTTCAGGCCGTCCTCGGCGGCCCGGCGTATCGCCCCCGCCAACTCCTCCACGGAGGCCGGAGTGACCTCGCGCGCGGGGCGGGCGGCGACATTGCCGCTCCAGTTACGCCACGTGCCGTTCCTGCCGCTCGCTGTGCTGCTCAACGGTGCCTCCCCGACGCGGAGCCGGCCTGCTGAGCCGGCGATACCCCAGGAAACCGACCACGACCGCGACGGCCCCGGACACCGCCGGCACCCCGTACCCGGCCTCCGCACCGGCCGCGTCGATCACCCAGCCGGCCATGGAGGAGCCGAGCGCGACCCCGACCGCGAGCCCGGTGCTCACCCAGGTCATGCCCTCGGTCAGTTGCGCGCGTGGTACGTGCTCTTCGATCAGGGACATGGTGGTGATCATCGTGGGAGCGACGGCCATGCCCGAGACGAACAGCGCCACGGCCAGAAACGGCAAGTTTCCGACCAGTAGGAGGGGGATCATACTCACGGCCATCGCGCATATGCCCAGCAGCCAACGACGTTCGGGCGCCCCCTTGAAGCGCAACAGCCCGAACACGGCCCCGGCCGCGCAGGAGCGCGCCGCGTAGAGGGCGAGGACCACGCTCGCGGCGCCCTTGTGACCCTGCTCGTCGGCGAAGGCCACGGTGACCACGTCGACGGCGCCGAAGATCGCTCCGGTCGCCACGAACGTGGCCACCAGGACCTGAAGTCCGGCAGAGCGGAGCGCGGAGCCGCCTTCGTGCTGCTCGCGCGGATGCGGTGCGGGCTCGGTGCCCCGCTGCGCGGTCAGCCAGAAGACCCCGACTCCCAGGAAGCAGCCGGCGAGCAGTGGCCCGGCCTCGGGGAGCCATGCCGTGGACAGGCCGATGGAGATGATCGGCCCGAAGATGAAGCACACCTCGTCGATCACGGACTCGAAGGAGTACGCGGTGTGCAGCTGAGGCGTCCCCCGGTACAGCGCGGCCCAGCGGGCGCGGATCATCGCCCCCACGCTCGGCACGCAGCCGATGCCGACGCAGGCCACGAACAGCACCCAGTCCGGCCACTCGTAGTGCGCGGCGAACAGCAGCAGGGCCCCCGCCCCGAGCGAGATCAGCGTCGCCGGCCGCAGCACCCGCCGCTGCCCGTACCGATCGACCAGCCGCGAGACCTGGGGTCCCGCCACCGCCGCGGCGAGCGCGATGGTGGCCGAGAGGGCACCGGCGAGGCCGTACCTCCCGGTCAGCTGCGAAACCATGGTCACCACGCCGATGCCCATCATCGACAGCGGCATCCGGCCGAGGAAACCCGCGGCGGAGAAGGCCTTGCTGCCTGGGGCGGCGAACAGGGCGCGGTAGGGGCTGGGCACGGGGGTCTCCGGTCAGGCGGGAGCAGCGCGGGCCGGGAAGGGCGCGGGGCGCTGCCGTAAGGCGTGTGGATGGCCGGGACAGCTTATGAGTTAGGTGACCCTAACGCACCCGTTCGGACGAACCGGGAACCCGGGGCGGTCACCCCGCCGTTTCCCGGCTGTCAGCACCGGATGACAGGATCGACCCATGCCAGAAGCGCGCGATGCCAGCCCCTACGACGCCCTGCTCCTGCTCTCCTTCGGCGGCCCCGAGGGCCCGGACGACGTGATCCCGTTCCTGGAGAACGTCACGCGCGGGCGGGGCATCCCGAAGGAACGCCTCAAGGAGGTCGGCGAGCACTACTTCCAGTTCGGCGGCGTCAGCCCCATCAACGACCAGAACCGCGCCCTGCTCGACGCCCTGCGCAAGGACTTCGCCGAGCACGGCCTGGATCTGCCGATCCACTGGGGCAACCGCAACTGGGCGCCGTACCTGACGGACACGCTGCGCGAGATGGTCACCGACGGACACCGCCGCATCCTCGTGCTCGCCACCAGCGCGTACGCCTCCTACTCGGGCTGCCGGCAGTACCGCGAGAACCTCGCCGACTCGCTCGCCGCCCTGGAGGCCGAGGGGCTGGAGCTGCCCAAGATCGACAAGCTCCGGCACTACTTCAACCACCCGGGATTCCTGGAGCCGATGATCGACGGTGTGGTCCAGTCCCTCGCCGACCTCCCCGAGGACGTCCGCGCGGGCGCGCACCTCGCCTTCTCGACCCACTCCATCCCCACCGCCGCCGCCGACACCTCCGGCCCGGTCGAGGACCACGGGGAGGGCGGTGCGTACGTCGAGCAGCACCTGGACGTGGCCCAGCTGATCGCCGACGGGGTCCGCGAGCGCACCGGTGTCGACCACCCCTGGCAGCTCGTCTACCAGTCCCGCTCCGGCGCCCCGCACATCCCCTGGCTGGAGCCCGACATCTGCGACCACCTGGAGGAGCGGCACGCGGCCGGCGTCCCCGCGGTCGTCATCGCCCCCATCGGTTTCGTCTCCGACCACATGGAGGTCCTCTACGACCTCGACACGGAGGCCAAGGCCAAGTCGGAGGAGCTGGGCCTGCCGATGCGTCGCTCAGCCACCGTCGGGGACGACCCGCGGTTCGCCGCCGCGATCCGTGACCTCGTTCTGGAGCGCGCCGCCGTGGAGCGCGCGGAGGAGGTCACGCCGTGCGCCCTCGGCGCGCTCGGCGCGAGCCACAACCTCTGCCCGGTCGGCTGCTGCCCGTCCCGCGCCCCCAGGCCCGCCGCGGCGGGCGCCGACAGCCCCTACGCATGAGGAGCCCCGTGACCGACGCCCTGCACACGGAACTGCTCACCCTGGCCCAGGAGGCCGCCCGCCGCGCCGGTGAACTCCTGCGTGACGGCCGCCCGGCCGACCTGGCCGTCGCGGCGACCAAGTCGAGCCCGATCGACGTGGTCACCGAGATGGACATCGCGGCGGAGAAGCTGATCACGAACCTGATCTCCGAGCACCGCCCCGACGACGGCTTCCTCGGCGAGGAGGGCGCCGCCACCGAGGGCACGAGCGGCATCCGCTGGGTGATCGACCCCCTGGACGGCACGGTCAACTACCTCTACGGCCTGCCGACCTGGTCCGTCTCCATCGCCGCCGAGCAGGACGGCGAGACGGTGGCCGGAGTGGTCGCGGTCCCGATGCGCGGCGAGACGTACCACGCGGTCCGTGGCACCGGCGCCTGGGCCACCGGCTCCTGGGACGGCGAACGCAGGCTGCGCTGCCGCCCTATGGCACCCCTGGACCAGGCCCTGGTCTCCACGGGCTTCAACTACGTCACCGAGGTCCGCACCCACCAGGCCGACGTGGCCCAGCGGCTGATCCCCCTCCTGCGCGACATCCGTCGCGGCGGCTCGGCCGCGATCGACCTGTGCGACCTGGCGGCGGGCCGCCTGGACGGCTACTACGAGCGGGGTCTCAACGCCTGGGACCTGGCCGCGGGGGACCTGATCGCCCGCGAGGCCGGCGCGCTGACCGGTGGACGGCCGGGGGAGCGGCCCTCCCGCGAGCTGGCGGTCGCCGCGACGCCGGGGGTCTTCGAGCCGCTCCAGCAGCTTCTGGAGGGCTTCGGCGCCTGGCACGACTGACGGGGCACGACTGACGGGACCGCAGCGGGCGTCACCAGGGCGTCGGCCGCGGACAGCAGCGGGCCCCCGGCGCTGGATTCGCCGGGGGCCCGCTGTGGTGCTTACCAGCCGGTCAGACGCCGGACATGCCGACTTCCACACCATGCTCGGCGGCGAGGCGGCGCAGGTCGTCGAGCTCGCCCTGCTCCACCTCGACGAGGAACTCGTCGCCCTCGTCACGAGCCCGCGTCAGGTCGGACTCGGTCGTCCTTATGCGCTGCAGAAGTCCTGCGGTGAATGCGTCCATGCTGCGCCCCCTCGTCCTGGGTCGTGGGTCGGTGGCACGGGGGTGTGCCGTTAGGAAGGGACGATCACGTCTCCGGTAGGTGCCCAGCGCTGCCCGTGCTGGGCGGCGACGGTGCCGGACACCCACACCCGCTCTGCGGAAAGCGGATTGCGCCGTACCGCATGGTGCTGCGGTACATGCAGAGCGTGATCGCGGGGTGTACATGCCGTCCTCCCCGCGCTCTCTTCCACGGAAACCTCAACCGGACGAGAAAATCTCGCATTCCCGGGTCTCACACCCGTCCTTCAAGGGCCGCTCACCCGTCTTACCGCCGACTTATGGCCGAAAAGGGCAGGATGGAGGCCTACACACCAGACCAGGACCCCTGCCCGCGTGCGGCACAAGCGCTACGCGGGTGGACACAGGAAGGACAAGCGACGTGCGCGTACTCGTCGTCGAGGACGAGCAGCTGCTCGCCGATGCGGTGGCCACCGGACTGCGCCGGGAGGCCATGGCCGTCGACGTCGTGTACGACGGTGCGGCCGCCCTGGAGCGCATCGGCGTCAACGACTACGACGTGGTCGTCCTGGACCGCGACCTCCCGCTGGTGCACGGCGACGACGTCTGCCGCAAGATCGTCGAACTGGGCATGCCCACCCGCGTGCTGATGCTCACGGCTTCCGGCGACGTCAGCGACCGGGTCGAGGGACTGGAGATCGGGGCCGACGACTACCTCCCCAAGCCCTTCGCCTTCAGCGAGCTGACGGCACGCGTGCGTGCCCTCGGCCGCCGTACGAGCGTGCCGCTGCCGCCCGTCCTGGAGCGCGCCGGCATCAAGCTCGACCCGAACCGCCGCGAGGTCTTCCGCGACGGCAAGGAGGTGCAGCTCGCGCCGAAGGAGTTCGCCGTCCTGGAGGTGCTGATGCGCAGCGAGGGCGCGGTCGTCTCGGCCGAGCAGCTCCTGGAGAAGGCCTGGGACGAGAACACCGACCCGTTCACGAACGTCGTGCGGGTGACCGTGATGACGCTGCGCCGCAAGCTGGGCGAACCGCCGGTCATCGTCACCGTGCCCGGTTCCGGCTACCGGATCTGATCCGCCATGGCCGCCACCCCCGCGCCGCCCCAGGCGCCCCCGAAGCCCACCTGGGACCCCCGCAGGTCGGAGCCGCAGTTCCCGTGGCTGCGCCCGACCATCCGGATAAGGCTCACGCTGCTGTACGGCGGAATGTTCCTGATCGCCGGCATCCTGCTGCTGTCGATCATCTACCTGCTGGCCGCGCAGGCGATCAACACCGGCAACGAGCCGCTGTTCAAGATCGTGGACGGCGACCAGCTCAGGGTCACCAGCGACAACTGCTCCGCGATCAACAACGCCACCAACCTCACCTACCCGCAGTTCAACGAAGCGGTCAGCGCCTGCATCGACGATCAACGCCGGGTCGCCCTGGACGATCTGCTCAGCCGGTCGCTGCTCGCCCTGCTCGGCCTCGCGATCATCGCCTTCGCCTTCGGCTACGCCATGGCCGGCCGGGTGCTCTCGCCGCTGGGCCGGATCACCCGCACGGCCCGCGCGGTGGCGGGTTCGGACCTGTCCCGCCGTATCGAGCTGGACGGCCCGGACGACGAGCTGAAGGAACTGGCCGACACCTTCGACGAGATGCTGGAGCGGCTGCAGCGGGCCTTCACCGCCCAGCAGCGCTTCGTCGGCAACGCCTCGCACGAGCTGCGGACACCGCTGGCGATCAACCGCACGCTGCTGGAGGTGCACCTGTCCGACCCGAACGCCCCGGTGGAGCTACAGCAGCTCGGCAAGACGCTGCTGGCCACCAACGAGCGCAGTGAGCAGCTCGTGGAGGGCCTGCTGCTGCTCGCCCGCAGCGACAACCAGATCGTCGAGCGCAAGCCGGTCGACCTCGCCGAGGTCGCCGAGCAGGCGGTCGACCAGGTGCACGGCGAGGCGGAGACGAAGGGCGTGGTGATCCGTGGCGAGCAGAAGCCCGCGGTGGTCCAGGGCAACGGCGTCCTGCTGGAGCGCATCGCCCTGAACCTGGTGCAGAACGCCGTCCGGTACAACGTCCCGGAGGGCGGCTGGGTCGAGGTCACCACCGACGTCCAGCACGGGCAGGCGGTCCTGGTCGTCTCGAACACCGGGCCGGTGGTGCCGGCGTACGAGATCGACAACCTCTTCGAGCCGTTCAGACGCCTGCGTACGGAGCGCACGGGCAGCGACAAGGGTGTGGGCCTGGGGCTGTCCATCGTGCGGTCCGTGGTGCGGGCTCATGGCGGGCACATCGCGGCGCAGCCTCGCGAAGGCGGAGGGCTCGTGATGCGAGTCACCCTTCCCGTCTGAGAACATATGCGCCGACAGCTACCGCAGTTGGGGGGATGTTCGCTTTGCGCGGAATTTTCTGAAGGCCGAGCTAGCGCTCACGTGTGTGATCGATCACAAGAGCGGTTTTCCGGCCATCTACTCTCGGTGATCATCCGACCTGTCGGAAAGCCGGGAAAATCCGGGTTTTCGGGGGTCCTGATCACGGGAAGTACACGGTGAGACGCCTTTGAACTGCGGCATTAGGACCGTGTACGGTCCCGTTCGCCATCCAAGCCGATCACTCTTGAGGAGTCCGGTTGGGTGTCGATTGAGTAACAGACCTTGATGTGAGGCAAAATCTCCGCCTCAGGTCGGGCACAAGTCCGGCCTCTCACGCGTTACGTGCGCTGGAGACACCGCAGACACCCAGAGGGGGAGAGCGACATGGCAACGGATTACGACACCCCACGCAAGACCGACGACGACGTCGACTCGGACAGCCTTGAAGAGCTGAAGGCCAGGCGGAACGACAAGTCGACGTCCGCTGTGGACGTCGACGAGTTCGAGGCCGCCGAAGGCCTGGAGCTGCCCGGAGCGGACCTCTCGAATGAGGAGCTGGCCGTCCGGGTGCTGCCCAAGCAGCAGGACGAGTTCACCTGCATGAGCTGCTTCCTGGTGCACCACCGCAGCCAGCTGGCCAGGGAGAAGAACGGTCAGCCGATCTGCCGCGACTGCGACTGAGGACGGGTCGGGCATGACTGGCTCGACCCCTCCTCGGAAGCGCCGCTTTCTGAAGCGGGAAGCGGACCAAGGGCCGTCCGACGGCTCGTACGGCGCGCGTGACGACGAGCGGGGCTCATCTGACAAGGGAGCCTCGCTCGAACCGATGTCCGGGGCTGACCTCCCGGCGTCGGTGGAGGCTCCCGCGCCCGTCGCAAGACGCAGGGGGGCGGTGATCCGGGAAAGGGCCAGGGAAGGCGTCCGTAAGGGCGGCAGCGCCGCCAGAGCGGGGCTCGGGTACCTCGCCGACCGGATCATCGAGAATGCCCCGAGGATCCCCGTACGGGACCTCGCGACGCTTCAACGGCAGTTCCCGGGCCTCGGACCCGAACAACTCGCGGACAAACTCGTCGGGGGCGCGGCGAACGCGAGCTCGACGGTCGGCGCCGGAGTCGGCGCGGCGGCGATGCTGCCGGTGCCACCGGCGATGCCGGCCGAGCTGGCCGCCGAGATCACCGCTGTGGCGGCGATCGAGATGAAGCTGATCGCCGAACTGCACGAGGTGTACGGCGTACGCCCGCCCGGCAATCTGCGCGAGCGCAGCGCCGCGTATCTCTCCTCGTGGACCGAGGAGCGCGGCATCGACCCCATGAAACCGGCGACGGTCAACGCCGCGCTCGGCGGGCAGATGAAGCGGGAGCTGCGTCAGCAGATCATGAAGCGGATGGTGCGGAACCTGCCGAACCTGATGCCCTTCATGGTGGGAGCCGCCGTGGGCGCGGTCATGAACCGCCGGGACACCAAGAAGGTCGCGGCGCGGATCCGCACGGACCTGCGGAGGATGCAGGTGCCATGGGAGGAACTGCCCGAACTGCCGCCGCTGGAGCGCCCGGCACAGCCGCTGCCGATGGGTGACACGGCGAGCGATCACAGGCGCGAGGAACTCGGGGGCGGCGGCTGAGCGCCCGCCCTTCGAGAGGCCGTCCGGAGCGGCGCGGCGAAGTTTTGCGAGGCCGAGAACAAGTCTTGACCGGGCCGGTGACGGCCCGATCTGGTGTGCTAGGCCGCGGCCTTGGCCGCCCTGATCGCCTCCGCCAGGCGCTCCGGCTCACGGGTCGACAGATACAGGTACGGCGTCGGGTCCTCGGGGTCCGTGACCTCCACGCGCAGCGCCGTGGGGATGTAGGCGCGCAGGAGCAGGAAGGCCCGGGTGTCGGCCTTGTGGGTGCGCCAGGCGCGGGCCTCCTCCGCGTCCAGGACGTGTGCCTCGCCCAATGCCCGCAGCGGGACCTTCGCCTCGCCCGCGATCAGCGAGTCCCCCACCACACGGATGCGGATCGAGCCGTACGAACTGGCCATGACGGCCGCCGCGGCGGTGCCGCCGGCCAGGCCGGCGAGCATGGGCAGCGTGCCGAACGGCAGAAGGATCAGGGCCAGGGAGAGCCCGACCAGGAACGAGATCAGCCACCAGGAGCGGGGGGCCGTGAGGCGTTCTTCGTACGGGGCGGCGGAGAGCTGCATGGAGGCAAGCTTGGCACGGTGTCCGATTGCTGCCGACGCGCGGGTAAGGTCTGCGGCTGTGAGAGGTACTTCCGCAGCTCTTGAGCCCCCGGCAGACGCCGTGAAACCCGTGCGGCACCCGGATGCTCCCGCGCCCGGTGAGCTCCTCGGCGCGCACTACGGCGAGTGTTTCGGCTGTGGCGGCGAGCAGCCCCACGGACTGCATCTGGAGGCGCGGGCCGGGGACGGCGTGAGCATCACCGCCGAGTTCACCGTGCAGCGCGCCCACCAGGGGGCACCCGGGCTCGCCCATGGCGGTGTCCTCGCGTCCGCCCTCGACGAGACCCTCGGCTCGCTCAACTGGCTGCTGCGGACCATCGCCGTGACCGGGCGGCTGGAGACCGACTTCGTGCGGCCGGTTCCGGTGGGCACCGTCCTGTATCTGGAGGCCGAGGTGACGGCCGTGGCGGGCCGCAAGATCTTCTCCACCGCCACCGGGCGGATCGGCGGTCCCGACGGACCGGTCGCCGTCCGTGCCGACGCCCTGTTCATCGAGGTGAAGGTCGACCACTTCATCGACAACGGTCGCCCGGAGGAGATCCGGGCCGCCATGGACGACCCGGACCAGTTCCGTCGCGCCCGCGCCTTCGAGGTGAACCCGTGAGCCGTGCCCCCCTGGACGTGCTGATCCGGCGCGTCGACCCGGACGTACCGCTTCCGACGTACGCGCAACCTGGCGACGCGGGAGCCGATCTGCGCACCACCGAGAGCCGCGAACTGAAGCCCGGGGAGCGGGCCGTACTGCCCACCGGGGTGTCGATCGCCCTCCCGGAGGGGTACGCGGCTTTCGTGCACCCGCGTTCCGGCCTCGCCGCCCGTCTCGGTGTCGCCCTGGTGAATGCCCCGGGGACGGTTGATGCCGGGTACCGTGGGGAGATCAAGGTGATCGTGGTGAATCTCGACCCGCACGAGTCCGTGCGGTTCGAGCGCTTCGACCGGATTGCCCAACTGGTTGTCCAGCAGGTCGAGAGGGTCCGCTTCCAGGAGGTCGCGGAGCTTCCCGATTCGGCACGGGCCAAGGGGGGCTTCGGGTCCACCGGCGGCCATGCCGCGGTGGGCGTTACAAGCGATACAAGCGGTCAGGCCGCCGAAGGCGGTACTACGGGTGGGAATCGATACGCTTCGGTCGTATCCGACCGGGAAGGACAGTGACGTGTTCGGACGTCGCAACAAGAAGGGTGCCGCCGAGGACGCGGCCGGCGAGCCCGAGCAGGTCGTCGACATCGACTCTGAGGCGGACGACGACGGCACGCGTGAGCGCGTACGGCTGGAACCGGAACCGCGTCCCGACGGGCCGTGGGACAGCTCCGAGGTCCGTGAGCCCGGCGAGGGTCGGGTGGACCTGGGCGGCATGTTCGTGCCGGGCGTCGACGGCATGGAACTGCGTGTGGAGGTCGCGGGCGACGCGATCGTCGCGGCGACCGTGGTGCTGCGCGACAGCGCCATCCAGCTCCAGGCCTTCGCCGCGCCCAAGCGTGAGGGCATCTGGAGCGAGGTGCGCGAGGAGATCGGCTCCGGCATCACCCAGCAGGGTGGCATCATCGACGAGGTCGAGGGGCCGCTCGGGTGGGAGCTGCGGGCCCAGGTGCCGGTGCAACTGCCGGACGGCACGAGCGGTTTCCAGGTCGTGCGGTTCGTCGGCGTGGACGGTCCCCGCTGGTTCCTGCGCGGTGTGATCTCGGGCCAGGGTGCGGTGCAGCCGCAGGCGGCCGGTCTGCTGGAGCAGATCTTCCGGGACACGGTCGTGGTCCGCGGTGAGGGCCCGATGGCGCCCCGCGACCCGATCGTCCTGCAGCTGCCTAACGACGCCCAGATGGTGCCCGAGGGCGTTCAGCAGGAAGAGGCCGGTTCCCGCTTCTCCGGCGGCATGGGCCAGCTCCAGCGCGGACCGGAGATCACAGAGGTTCGCTGAGCAACGTAGAGACACCAGGGCCGCATCCCCGTACGGGATGCGGCCCTTTCTCGTGCGTGAATCCCGTGCCGTGAACCTCGTGCGTGAACTCTTGACGGCGCATTGGTCTGTACCTACCGTCTCCGGCCAACGCGTCTGTTCATAAAGGCGCTTCACGTTCATATACGAGAACGGAAGGCCCCCCACGCATGCGCAGAACCGCACTCCTCGCGGCCGCGGCCGCCCTCGTCGCCGGTGTCCTCGCCTGGCCCGCCGGTGCCGCCCCCAGCACCTTCGCCCATCCCGGAGTCACCGTCTCCAAGTCCCAGCTGGACTTCGCCCGTTCCAAGGTCAACGCCGGCGCCCAGCCCTGGAAGGGCGCGTTCGACCAGATGATGGCGAGCAAGTACGCCGATCTGAACCGCACGCCCAAGCCCCGCGCGGTCGTCGAGTGCGGCTCGTACTCGAACCCGAACTACGGCTGCACCGACGAGCGCGAGGACGCGATAGCCGCCTACACCCAGGCCCTCGCCTGGTACATCACCCGCGACGAGCGGCACGCGAAGAAGGCCATCGAGCTGATGGACGCCTGGTCCGCGGTGATCAGGGACCACACCAACAGCAACGCGCCCCTCCAGACGGGCTGGGCCGGTTCCTCCTGGCCCAGGGCCGCCGAGATCATCAAGTACACGTACACCGGGAGCTGGGCGAACTCCGGCCGGTTCGCCACCATGCTCCGCGATGTCTATCTGCCCGAGATCATCAACGGCTCGAACTCCAACGGGAACTGGGAGCTGTCGATGATGGAGGCCGCCGTCGGCATCTCCGTCTTCCTGGAGGACAAGGCGTCGTACGACAAGGCCATGGCGAAGTTCCGCACCCGCACGGCCGCCTATGTCTATCTCTCCTCCGACGGCGATCTGCCGAAGACCGTGCCGAGCCAGAACCTCGACACCCGCGAGAAGATCGTCAACTACTGGCAGGGACAGGGCACCTTCGTCACCGGCCTCACCCAGGAGACCTGCCGCGACTTCACCCACACCGGGTACGGCGTCTCCGCGATCTCGCACGTCGCCGAGACCAGCCGTATCCAGGGCCAGGACCTGTACGGCACGGACGTCGGCGAGCGGCTGCGGCAGGCGCTCGGGTTCCAGGCGAAGTACCAGCTGGGCACGGCGGCCCCGAGCTGGCTGTGCGGCGGCTCGCTGAAGCTGGGCCTCGGCCCCGTGACCGAGGTCGGCTACAACGCCCTGCACAACCGGCTCGGCATCGCGATGACCAACACCCAGATGCTCACCGAGCAGGGCCGCCCGGCCGGCTCCAACAACCTCTTCGTGGCCTGGGAGACCCTCACCCACGGCGACAACCCCGGCTGAGACGCAGGACACGCGGCGGGAGCGTCAGAGTTGCGTCAAAGACGCCCCCGCCGCGGGACCCGGCCCCATTTGTCGCGATTATTGGCCGTAAGGTCGACGCTGCGTAGGCAACAGGGACCGGAACACAATGGGGACCATGGGACGCGGCAAGCTTCGGATCTACCTCGGTGCGGCACCGGGCGTCGGCAAGACGTACGCGATGCTGTCCGAGGCGCACCGGCGTGTGGAGCGGGGCACCGACTGCGTCGTCGCCTTCGTGGAGCGCCACGACCGGCCGCGCACCGAGGTGATGCTCCACGGGCTCGAACAAGTGCGGCGCAAGGAGCTGGAGTACCGCAAGAGCCGGTTCACCGAGATGGACATCGACGCCGTTCTGGCCCGGCGTCCCCAGGTCGCCCTCGTCGACGAGCTCGCCCACACCAACATCCCTGGCTCGCGCAACGCCAAGCGCTGGCAGGACGTGGCGGAGCTGCTGGCGGCCGGCATCGACGTCATATCGACCGTCAACATCCAGCACCTGGAGTCCCTCGGGGACGTCGTCGAGTCCATCACCGGCGTACGGCAGCAGGAGACGGTCCCCGACGAGGTGGTGCGCCGGGCGGACCAGATCGAACTGGTCGACATGTCGCCACAGGCGCTACGGCGGCGGATGGCGCACGGCAACATCTACCAGCCGGACAAGGTCGACGCGGCCCTGTCGAACTACTTCCGCCCCGGCAACCTCACGGCGCTCAGGGAGCTGGCGCTGCTGTGGGTCGCCGACCGGGTCGACGAGTACCTCAAGCAGTACCGCAGCGATCACCGGGTGTCGCGGATCTGGGGTTCGCGGGAGCGGATCGTCGTCGGCCTGACCGGCGGTCCGGAGGGGCGGACGCTGATCCGGCGGGCCGCGCGGCTCGCGGAGAAGGGCGCCGGCGGTGAGGTGCTCGCCGTGTACATCTCCCGCAGTGACGGGCTGACGTCCGCCTCGCCGAAGGAACTGGCCGTCCAGCGCACCCTCGTCGAGGACCTCGGCGGCACCTTCCACCACGTCGTCGGCGACGACATCCCGGCGGCGCTGCTGGCCTTCGCGCGCGGGGTGAACGCCACCCAGATAGTGCTCGGCTCCTCTCGCCGCAAGAGCTGGCAGTACGTCTTCGGGCCCGGCGTCGGCGCCACAGTGGCCCGGGAGTCCGGCCCCGACCTCGATGTGCACATCGTCACGCACGAGGAGGTCGCCAAGGGCCGCGGACTGCCCGTGACCAGGGGAGCGCGCCTCGGCCGGTCCCGGATCCTCGCGGGCTGGCTCATCGGCGTCGGCGGTCCGGCCCTGCTCACCCTGCTGCTGACCCATGTCGACGCCGACCTCGGGCTCGCGAACGACATGCTGCTGTTCCTGACCCTGACGGTGGCGGCGGCCCTGCTCGGCGGTCTCTACCCGGCACTGGCCTCGGCGGCGGTCGGCTCGGCCCTGCTGAACTGGTTCTTCACCCCACCGCTGCACCGCGTCACCATCGCCGACCCCAAGAACCTGCTCGCGCTCGTGATCTTCGTCTGCGTGGCGGTCGCGGTCGCCTCCGTGGTGGACCTCGCGGCCCGCCGCACCCACCAGGCGGCCCGGCTGCGCGCCGAGTCGGAGATCCTGTCCTTCCTCGCCGGGAACGTGCTGCGCGGCGAGACCGGCCTGGAGGAACTGTTGGAGCGGGTCCGCGAGACCTTCGGCATGGAGTCGGCGGCCCTGCTGGAGCGGGAGAGCGACATCGACCCGTGGACCTGCGCGGGGCAGGTGGGCGCCGGCGCGGCTCCGGCCCGGCCGGAGGACGCGGACGTCGACGTCCCCGTCGGTGACCACATGGCCCTCGCGCTGACCGGCCGGGTGCTGCCCGCCGAGGACCGCCGCGTACTCGCCGCCTTCGCCGCTCAGGCCGCCGTCGTCCTGGACCGCCAGCGCCTGCAGCGCGAGGCCGACCAGGCCAAGGAACTGGCCGAGGGCAATCGGATCCGCACCGCGCTGCTCGCCGCCGTCAGCCATGACCTGCGTACGCCTCTCGCGGGCATCAAGGCGGCGGTGTCCTCACTGCGTTCCGACGACGTGGCGTGGTCGCAGGAGGACGAGGCCGAACTGCTTCAGGGCATCGAGGAGGGCGCGGACCGGCTGGACCATCTCGTCGGCAACCTGCTCGACATGTCGCGCCTGCAGACCGGCACGGTCACACCGCTGATCCGGGAGATCGACCTCGACGAGGTGGTGCCGATGGCGCTGGGCGGGGTGCCCGAGGCGAGCGTGGAGCTGGACATCCCGGAGACGCTGCCGATGGTCGCCGTGGACCCGGGGCTGCTGGAGCGGGCGGTGGCCAATCTGGTCGAGAACGCCGTCAAGTACAGCCCGGACGACAGCAGGGTCCTGGTGGCCGCCAGCGCGATCGCGGACCGCGTCGAGGTGCGTGTGGTCGACCGCGGGCCGGGAGTGCCGGACGAGGCCAAGGAGCGCATCTTCGCGCCCTTCCAGCGCTACGGCGACGCCCCGCGCGGCGCCGGGGTGGGCCTGGGCCTCGCGGTGGCGCGCGGCTTCGCCGAGGCGATGGGCGGCACCCTCAACGCCGAGGACACGCCCGGCGGCGGCCTCACCATGGTGCTCACCCTCCGGGCGGCGGGATCGCGCGCGGAGCTTCTCCAAGCGGAGGGCGCGGCCGAGCGCCCCGTGGAACTCGAAAGGCAGGCCACATGGTGAGCGCGGCTGGGGGGACCCCCCAGACCCCGACGAGGGTTCTGGTGATCGACGACGAGCCGCAGATCGTGCGCGCCCTCGTGATCAACCTCAAGGCCCGAAAGTACGAGGTCGACGCGGCCCACGACGGGGCCACCGCCCTCGAACTCGCCGCCGCCCGCCACCCCGACGTGGTCGTCCTCGACCTCGGCCTGCCCGACATGGACGGCGTCGAGGTGATCCGCGGGCTGCGCGGCTGGACCCGGGTGCCGATCCTGGTGCTGTCCGCCCGGCACTCCTCCGACGAGAAGGTCGAGGCGCTGGACGCGGGCGCCGACGACTACGTCACGAAACCGTTCGGCATGGACGAGCTCCTCGCCCGGCTGCGGGCCGCCGTCCGCCGGGCCGACCCCACCGGGGGCGATGAGGACGACGCGCTGGTGGAGACCGGGGGGTTCACCGTCGACCTCGCCGCGAAGAAGGTGAACCGGGGCGGCAGGGACGTACGGCTGACTCCCACGGAGTGGCATCTGCTGGAGGTGCTGGTCCGCAACACGGGACGACTGGTCAGCCAGAAGCAGCTGCTGCAGGAGGTGTGGGGGCCGTCGTACGGGACGGAGACGAACTATCTGCGCGTGTACATGGCCCAGCTGCGCAGGAAACTGGAGGCGGACCCGTCGCATCCCAAGCACTTCATCACGGAGCCGGGGATGGGGTACCGGTTCGAGAAATGAGCTCCCGGACCGGGGCCGGTTCGGGCCTCGGCACCAGGGGTACGTGAGTGTCGGTGCACCCCGGTAGGCTTCAAGTCATGAGTGCTGTTCCTCGTTCCGAAAAGTCGGTGGGCCGGTTCAGGCGCATGCTCGACCGGCTCTCCTCGTCGCAGGAGGACCTGGAGTCCGAGGAGCTGCGAGAGGACGCCGAGACCACCGGATGCACCAGGATCGGCGACTGCCATGACCGGCAGATCGTGACGGTTACTGGTACGTTGCGCACGGTCACCCTGCGGCCGCGTGCGGGAGTCCCGGCCCTGGAGGCCGAGCTGTTCGACGGCTCCGCCGCCCTGGACGTGGTGTGGCTCGGCAGGCGCTCCATAGTGGGCATAGAGCCCGGGCGCAAGCTGATCGCATCGGGTCGGGTCTCCATGAGCCGGGGCCGCCGAGTGCTGTTCAACCCGAAATACGAACTGAGACCCCTCGGACGGGAGTAGCCGGTGACGTCGCTCGACAAGCCGACCGAAGACACCACCGCAGAAACCGAGCACGACTCCCGGGCGGTGACCGAGGCCGCGCTGTTCGAGGCCTTCGGCGGCCTGCGCGGCATGATCGAGACGGTGCTGCCGGGTCTGCTCTTCGTCACCATCTACACGATCAACAAGGACCTGCACCTGTCGGCCATCGCCGCGCTCGCGGTGTCCCTGTTGCTCGTGGTCGTGCGGCTGGTGATGCGCGACACCATCAAGCACGCCTTCAGCGGTGTCTTCGGTGTCGCCTTCGGTGTCGTGTTCGCGATGATGACCGGCAACGCCAAGGACTTCTATCTGCCCGGCATGCTCTACACGCTGGGACTGGCGCTCGCGTACATCATCACGACCCTGTGCGGTGTACCGCTGATCGGACTGATCCTCGGCCCGGTGTTCAAGGAGAACCTCTCCTGGCGCACGCGCAACCCCGGCCGCAAGAAGGCATACGCCAAGGCCAGTTACGCGTGGGGCCTGATCCTCCTGGCCAAGTGCGCGATCCTCTTCCCGCTGTACTGGTGGGCGGACACCGCGCAGCTCGGGTGGGTCCTCGTCGCCCTGAAGATCCCGCCGTTCCTGCTGGCCGTGTGGCTGACCTGGGTCTTCCTCGCGAAGGCGCCGGCGCCCATCGACGTGTTCGCGGAGATGGAGGCGGCCGAGAAGGCCGAGGAGGAGCGGAAGGCTGCCGCCGGGCAGGCCGAGTAGGTACCTCAAACGCCGGACAGGCTGGTCGGGAAGGGCGCCCCGAAATCTCGGGGCGCCCTTCCCTTCGTATCAGGCGAGCGGCTAGCCCGCCGTCTCCTCGCGCCGGACCGACAGCAGGTCCTCCAGCTGCTCCTCGCGGGCCTGCGCGGCCACGAAGAGGAGCTCGTCGCCCGCCTCCAGGGAGTCCTCGCGGGACGGGGTGAGGACGCGGGTGCCGCGGATGATCGTCACCAGGGACGTGTCCTGCGGCCACTCCACGTCGCCGACCTGGGTGCCGGCCAGGGCCGACTCCTCGGGGAGGGTCAGCTCGACGAGGTTGGCGTCGCCGTGGCTGAAGCGCAGGAGGCGGACCAGGTCGCCGACGCTCACCGCCTCCTCGACCAGGGCCGACATCAGACGCGGGGTGGAGACGGCCACGTCCACGCCCCAGGACTCGTTGAAGAGCCACTCGTTCTTGGGGTTGTTCACCCGGGCGACGACGCGCGGGACGCCGTACTCCGTCTTCGCCAGCAGGGACACGACCAGGTTCACCTTGTCGTCACCCGTGGCCGCGATGACCACGTTGCAGCGCTGCAGCGCCGCCTCGTCCAGCGAAGTGATCTCGCACGCGTCGGCCAGCAGCCACTCCGCCTGCGGGACCCGCTCGACCGAGATGGCGGTCGGCGCCTTGTCTACGAGCAGGACCTCGTGGCCGTTCTCCAGCAGCTCGGCCGCGATCGAGCGGCCCACCGCACCGGCACCGGCAATGGCGACCCTCATCAGTGACCGCCCTCCTCTTCGGGACCCTTGGCGAACGCCGCCTCGACCTTGTCGACCTCATCGGTGCGCATCATCACGTGCACCAGGTCGCCCTCCTGCAGCACCGTCTGCGAAGTGGGCAGGATCGCCTCGCCGAGCCGGGTCAGGAACGCCACACGGACGCCCGTCTCCTCCTGGAGCCGGCTGATCTTGTGGCCCACCCAGTCGGCGGACGCGTGCACCTCGGCGAGCTGGACGCCGCCGGTGGGATCACGCCACAACGGCTCGGCACCCGAGGGAAGCAGACGGCGCAGCATCTGGTCGGCCGTCCAGCGGACCGTGGCCACGGTGGGGATGCCCAGGCGCTGGTAGACCTCGGCGCGGCGGGGGTCGTAGATACGGGCCGCGACGTTCTCCACGCCGAACATCTCGCGGGCCACGCGCGCGGAGATGATGTTCGAGTTGTCGCCGCTGGAGACGGCGGCGAAGGCGCCGGCCTCCTCGATGCCCGCCTCGCGCAGGGTGTCCTGGTCGAAGCCGACGCCGGTGACGCGGCGGCCACCGAAACCGGGGCCCAGCCGGCGGAACGCGGTGGGGTCCTGGTCGATCACAGCGACCGTGTGCCCTTGTTGCTCCAGGGTCTGGGCCAGAGCGGAGCCCACCCTTCCGCAACCCATGATGACGATGTGCACGGCGCTTACCCCGCACTCCTCGTGAGGCGTCTGACTTGCGTGAACGTGGTGCTCATAACCTTCTCTCGGTTCGCCGGGCAACGGTCGCGGGCCGGTCGCGGACCGCTGGGCAACATCATGCCGGGGAATGGCCTGAATGATCCCTCGCGGTACGGATGGTGGCCGCGCGTGTGCCTCGGTCCACCGTAACCTTCGGCCCGCCGCGCCCCGTACGGGCCCTCAACGGCGGTTGAAGCTGCGGACGCTGGCGAGGGCCAGGACGCACAGTCCGGCGAGCGAGACGAGGGCCCCGACGAGCTGAGCGGTCGTCTGCGACATGGGGTCTCCCGGATGTGATGAGCGTACCGACGCAGGTCATTTCAGGCATGCGGACGCCGTCCGGCTCGGCGCCGGACGCGAGCGCGGCACGGAATTCACCCCCGCGCCGTGCGCGATTTCACCCGGATGTGCTCCGCCCCAGGCCGGGGGCCTACGATTCTCTGTTGTGTCCAAACTGACCGACGTGCCCAAGCGGATTCTGATCGGGCGCGCACTGCGCAGTGATCGGCTGGCGGAAACGCTCCTGCCGAAGCGCATCGCGCTGCCCGTCTTCGCCTCCGACCCGCTGTCCTCCGTGGCGTACGCGCCCGGAGAAGTGCTGCTGGTCCTCTCGATCGCGGGCGTGTCGGCGTACCACTTCAGCCCCTGGATCGCGGTCGCGGTCGTCGTGCTGATGTTCACGGTGGTCGCCTCCTACCGCCAGAACGTGCACGCCTACCCGAGCGGCGGCGGCGACTACGAGGTGGCCACCACCAACCTCGGTCCCAAGGCGGGCCTGACCGTGGCGAGCGCCCTGCTCGTCGACTACGTCCTGACGGTCGCCGTGTCCATCTCCTCCGGCATCGAGAACCTCGGCTCCGCGGTCCCGTTCGTCGTCGAGCACAAGGTCGAGTGCGCGGCCGCGGTGATCCTGCTGCTGACAGTGATGAACCTGCGCGGCGTCCGGGAGTCCGGAAGCCTCTTCGCCATCCCGACGTACGTCTTCGTCGCGGGCGTCTTCATCATGATCGCGTGGGGCGCGTTCCGCGGGCTGGTCCTCGACGACACCATGCGGGCACCCACGGCGTCGTACGAGATCAAAGCGGAGCACGAGGGCCTCGCGGGCTTCGCGATGGTCTTCCTGCTGCTGCGCGCCTTCTCCTCCGGCTGTGCCGCGCTCACCGGCGTCGAGGCGATCTCCAACGGTGTCCCGGCCTTCCGCAAGCCCAAGTCCAAGAACGCGGCGACCACGCTCGCCGCGATGGGCCTGCTGGCCGTCACCATGTTCTGCGGCATCATCGGGCTCGCCATGGTGACCAAGGTCCGCATGGCCGAGAACCCGGCCGTCGACCTGATCAAGGACGGTGTCGCGGTCGGCTCCGGCTACGTCCAGAACCCGGTGATCACACAGGTCGCCGAGGCCGTCTTCGGCAAGGGCAGCTTCTTCTTCATCGTGCTGGCCGCGGCCACCGCGCTGGTGCTGTTCCTCGCGGCCAACACCGCCTACAACGGCTTCCCGGTGCTCGGCTCGATCCTCGCCCAGGACCGCTATCTGCCGCGCCAGCTGCACACCCGCGGCGACCGGCTCGCCTTCTCCAACGGCATCGTGCTCCTCGCGGGCGCGGCCGTACTGCTGGTGTGGATCTACGGCGCCGACTCCACCCGGCTGATCCAGCTGTACATCGTCGGCGTGTTCGTGTCCTTCACGCTCAGCCAGACCGGCATGGTCCGCCACTGGAACCGCCTCCTGGCGACGGAGAAGGACCAGGCCACGCGCAGCCACATGATCCGCTCCCGCGCGATCAACACCTTCGGCGCCTTCTTCACCGGCCTGGTCCTGGTCGTCGTCCTCGTCACCAAGTTCACGCACGGCGCCTGGGTCGCGCTGCTCGGCATGGTGATCTTCTACGTGACGATGACGGCCATCCGCCGCCATTACGACCACGTCTCCGAGGAACTCGCCGCCCCCGAGGGCCCGAGCGACGACAGCGTACGGCCGTCCCGCGTGCACTCCGTCGTCCTGGTCTCCAAGATCCACCGCCCCGCGCTGCGCGCCCTGGCCTACGCCAAGCTGCTGCGCTCGGACACCCTGGAGGCGCTCAGCGTCAACGTCGACCCGGCGGAGACCAAGGCGCTGCGCGAGGAGTGGGAGCGGCGCGGGATCGACGTACCGCTGAAGGTGCTCGACTCGCCCTACCGCGAGATCACCCGGCCGATCATCGAGTACGTGAAGAGCCTGCGCAAGGAGTCTCCGCGCGACGCGGTGTCGGTGATCATCCCCGAGTACGTGGTCGGCCACTGGTACGAGCACCTGCTGCACAACCAGAGCGCCCTGAGGCTGAAGGGCCGGCTGCTGTTCACGCCGGGCATCATGGTCACCTCGGTGCCGTACCAGCTCCAGTCCTCGGAGGCGGCGAAGGTCCGGGCCCGCAAGCGGCAGGAGTGGAACGCGCCGGGTGCGGTGCGGCGCGGGCCGGCTCAGGAGCGGGCCAAGGAGACCGAAGCCCGGAAGTGACGGGGGAATTGACGGGGGCGCGGAGCACGTAGACTGGTGGGCTGTTGTCAGGCCCCCCGCAGCCCTCTGGAGAGGGCCGTGCCCCCTCTCGATCTGGAGTTACCCCACCATGCAGGCAGAACCGAAGAAGTCGCTGGTGGGGGAGGAGTACGAGGTCGAGATCGGTCCCGTCGCCCACGGTGGGCACTGCATCGCCCGCACCGAGGCCGGCCAGGTGCTGTTCGTCCGGCACACGCTGCCCGGTGAGCGGGTCGTGGCCCGGGTGACCGAGGGCGAGGAGGGTGACCGCTTCCTGCGCGCGGACGCGGTCGAGGTCCTGTCGGCCTCCAAGGACCGCATCGAGGCGCCCTGCCCCTTCGCCGGCCCCGGCCGCTGCGGGGGCTGCGACTGGCAGCACGCCAAGCCGGGGGCGCAGCGCCGGATGAAGGGCGAGGTCGTCGCCGAGCAGTTGCAGCGGCTCGCGGGACTGACGCCGGAGGATGTCGGCTGGGACGGCACGGTGATGCCGGCCGAGGGCGACAAGCTGCCCGCGGGACAGGTGCCGCAGTGGCGGACGCGGGTGCAGTACGCGGTCGACGCCGACGGTCACGCCGGACTGCGCCGGCACCGCTCGCACGATGTGGAGCCGATCGACCACTGCATGATCGCCGCGGAGGGTGTCAGCGAGCTGGGCATCGAGAAGCGGGACTGGACGGGCATGGCGTCGGTGGAGGCGATCGCGGCGACGGGTTCGCAGGACCGACAGGTGATCCTGAAGCCCCGGCCGGGCGCGCGCCTGCCGATCGTGGAACTGGACAGGCCGGTGTCGGTGATGCGGATCGGCGAGAAGGACGGCGGCGTCCACCGCGTCCACGGCCGCCCCTTCGTCCGCGAGCGCGCCGACGACCGCACCTACCGGGTCGGCAGCGGCGGCTTCTGGCAGGTCCACCCGAAGGCCGCGGACACCCTGGTGACGGCGGTCATGCAGGGTCTGCTGCCGCGCAAGGGCGAGATGGCGCTCGACCTGTACTGCGGCGTGGGCCTCTTCGCGGGCGCCCTGGCCGACCGCCTCGGCGACCAGGGCGCGGTCCTCGGCATCGAGTCCGGCAAGCGCGCGGTGGAGGACGCCCGGCACAACCTGGCCGACTTCGACCGCGTACGGATCGAGCAGGGCAAGGTCGAGACGGTGCTGCCGCGTACGGGGATCACCGACGTGGACCTGATCGTGCTGGACCCGCCGCGGGCGGGGGCGGGCCGGCAGACGGTGGCGCATCTGGCGTCGCTGGGGGCGCGACGGATCGCGTATGTGGCTTGCGATCCGGCGGCGTTGGCTCGGGATCTGGGGTACTTCGGGGAGGGCGGGTATCGGGTGCGGATGCTTCGGGTGTTCGATCTGTTTCCGATGACTCATCATGTGGAGTGCGTGGCGATTCTGGAGCCTGCGGCAAAGGGCTCCTGACCTGCTGTTTTGATTGGTGCGCGTCATGCGCGTCATGCGCGTGGTGGGCGCTGATGAGACGATCAGGGTACGGGCGCGCGCATTCTGCGGGAGCTCACCGAGGCGGAGGCGGCCGAGGCCATCGGTGCCGCTCCGGGCGAGCACTGCGACAAGCGCGCGACCTGGCGCAACAGTCATCGTGACCGGCTACTGACCAGCCAGGCCGGTGATCTGGACCTGAAGCTTCCAAGAGGCGGACCGGGCCCTGTGGGGGGTGGCTCACCCGCTCGGATGCGCTTGGCGGGCAACAGGTTGCGGGGGTGTGCATCGTGAGTGCATGAACATCAAAACACACCCCAAGAAGGTCGTTTCCCGGATGCCGCGAGTATTCGCGGTGAGTGCCGCTGTGGGCATTGTCTGTGCGACGGGGGTGGCAACTGCCACATCCGCCGTGGCGGCGACGCCCGTGACGCACGTCGCCTCCAAGGCTGCCCCAGCCTACGGCGGCGACGGCGGGGAGCACTTCCAGTGCGGGAACGGCCTCCTGCCCATCCTCAACTTCTGCAACTGACGGACAACCGAGGGCAGTTCCTGCCCGCAGAGCGCACAACCGTATGACCGCGCGGGAGGAGGCGACCCACCCCTCGGCGGCGCAGGAAGCAGGGGCAGGATCTCCTCCTGACCATCCCTGCCGGCCTCAACGGAAGGCCTGGGCCCACTGCGCCGCCGGGGAGCGAAAAAGCTGAGCAAACGAAGTACTCAATTGCCGCGATGGCTGGCCTCGCGTTTTCGTGAGGCGGGGCGTCCGGTAGGTGATCATAAACGCGAAGAGTGCTCCTGACCTGCAACGATGGGACTTTTTCAGGGTTCAAGTCGTCGCATGAAGGGAGCACTCTTCGGGTGAAGAGGGTCATGTCCCGCTGGGTGGTGAGAGGTAGCGGCGGTCGAATTCCTGTCATTCGTCGTGGAGTTCGGCCAGGGCAGTGATCGAGCGCGATGGCACCAGCGAACGGCGGCGACGTAAAGACCAACGCAACCGCATGCGGAGGCGTGAACCGCTGCTGTATGAGGAGCACGAGGAACGTGCCGGACGATGCACGCTGCTCGTGTCCGCCGGATACCGGTCAGCCCCAGTACTCAGGGTCGGCGCCACTGCGCGACCAGCCATCGAGGCAGCCACGCATCCATAGGTCCACGTGGCCATGGGCGTCAGGATCGTCTGCATTCGGCTTGACGCTCTCGCAGTACTCCTGCATGTTCTGACGCGACGGGACAGACGCAGGGTCCGGCCATTGCTCGGAGTAGTCCAGCCCAGCGTTGAAGCCGGTGCGGTAAGCAGTGTGGGGGTCGTCATCCGCCCCACTGCACCCAATGAGCGCGAGCAAGGTGGCCAACACAGTAAAGCGGCGAATGCGCATAGGCCATCCCCTAGGTGGGCGTCAGCTTCTGCCCGCGTCACGTCAGGCGTTACTCCTGCTTCCCTGCCCCGGCCGGTCCATGCACTCGCCGGGAGCATAGGGGGGACTGTTGCTGGCCAGCGGCCGGAGCAGCTGATGACGATCAACTACCGCCTACCTGGCTGTCAGTGAGTCGGTGAGATCTGCGAGGCGTTCCTGGGTGCGTTCCCCGTTCAGTGTGGGCTGCTCCCAGGCGCCGAGTCTCAGCTTGTACTCGTCTATGTGCGAGCCGGTGTCCGGAGTGGGCGTAGGCGGGCTTGTGCAGGGGGAGCCTGTCGAGCTGCGTGTCGTCGTGGACCGTGTGGGGCGTCAGACGGTGGCGGTCGGTGGGGTCCATCGGTGGGTGCGGGGGACCCCGCTGGTGATGCCGTAGTCCTTCTTGAGGGTTTCGGGGATCGCGTAGTGCATGACGCGTCCACGGGTGAGGGAGGACAGTTCGAGGACCGTGGTGAGGTGGCCGAGGCGGTCCAGGGCCCAGGCGCCGAGGGGGGAGCGGTCCTCGATGGTTTCCAGGATGCCGAGGAGGTGGGGCACGGCCTTCACGACGGTGTCCCACGTCGTGCGCGGTACGTCGAGCCAGTCGGCACAGGTGCCGCCGATGAGGTGGCGGATGAGGGCGGAGACGACGGGGTCGAGGAGGGTGCCGGGCACCACCTCCTCGTAGAGGTCGATCCGCTGCCGGGTCAGATGCGTGCCCTCCTCGGAGGGACCCATGTGCCGGACCATGTACAGGTCGAGAAACTGGCGCGCCTCGTCGAGGGTTTGGGGGACGGCGTCCTGGTCGACGCCGAGCATGGCACCGACGACGCGCCACGCGTAGTAGTACGCTTCCGCGCCCTCGGTCGACATGTGGATGCCCAGGCGGTGCAGGCTGTCCAGGACGAGCAGGGAGAAGAACATCTGCCCGCCGATCATGTCCTCCTGGCAGATCGGCGTCCCGTGGGCCGCGGTGTCCCAGTGGTTCTCGCGGGCGAGGTGGTGGCGGATGGAGGCGTGCAGCAGGCGGACCTTCTGGGCGGCGGGGATGAAGCGGCTCCCGGCCTCGAAGGCGTCGGGCTGCATCAGAAGGACGGTGAACTGGCCGGTCTCCGCCATCCGTTTGGAGGGGTACTTCAGCCCGTGGGTGGCCGACAGCAGCTTCGCCACGTGCGGGACGAGGTAGCAGGCGGGCATGGATGCGAAGGACAGCGCCGTGGAGATGTGCACGTTGTTGTCGATGAAGAACAACCGGGCTTTCTCCATCTCCGCCCAGTCCACCCAGGCCGGCGGGGTGCAGGTGGCTTCCAGGTACTCGCGCGCGACGTCGGGCAGCCCGTCCGGCAGGGGAGCGCCGACGGTGGAGACGTAGCGCATCAGGGTGTTGAACTTGCCCACCTCCCCGCGTTCGAAGAGCTCGGCGACGGTGGCGTCGGCGAGTTCGTCCCCGGCCTGCCGCAGGGCGTCCAGCGATGGGTCGGTGTAGGTCATGGCAGGGTTCCTCATCTTCCTCGGGAGCGTCCACGACAGGCGGAAGGGTCGGCTGCCCGGGACGACACGGGCTCGCGCCACCCCGATGCGAGGGTCAGGACAGGCGTACTGCTGCGGAATGGGCCAGCGCGGTCAGTCCGGTGGCGGCGTGCGCCGGTAGATCCAGTTCGTGGAGGGCACCGAGGGCTTCCTCGACCCGTGCCTGGATCATGGCCTCGATACGGTCGGGCGCTCTCAGCCGGCGCATCACCCGGCGCACCGAGTCCAGTCCCTCCGCGGCCATGTCACCCCGGCTCAGCAGGGAGTTCAGCAGTTCGCGCTCCGCATCGTCGGCGAGACGCCACGTCTCTGCCAGCAGCGCCGTGGGCCGTCGGCCGCGTACGTCGTCGGCATTGGCCTTGCCGGTGAGTCCGGGATCTCCGAACAGCCCGAGCAGGTCGTCCCGGAGCTGGAACGCCTCGCCCAGCGGAAGCCCGTACGCGGAGTAGCCCTCGCGCAGCCGCGCGCCCGCGCCGGCCAGCGCACCACCGATCAACAGGGGTTGTTCCACGGTGTACTTGGCGGTCTTGTACCGCGTCACCTTCAGCGATGCCTCGGTGTCCGGACCGAGTCCGGTGCACAGGATTTCCAGACACTCGCCTGCGATCAGCTCACGGGCCATCACCGCCCACAACGGGCGGGCCCGGACGAGATACGCGGCGGGCAGACCACTGGTGGCGAACAACTGCCCGGCCAATGCCATCAGCAGGTCCCCTACCAGCATCGCCAACGACCGCGCGGCGGCATCGGCGTCCGGACGAGCCCCTACGGCCTCGCGTAGGGCGACGTGGGTCGTGGGTCGCCCGTGCCGCAGCGCACTGTCGTCGATGAGGTCGTCGTGCACGACCGCCGCGGCGTGCACCAGCTCCATCGAGGCCGCCGCCCGCACCAGCGCGTCGCTGTCCGGCTGCCCCACCGCCCGCCACCCCCAGTAGCAGAACGCCGCCCGCAGCCGCTTGCCGTCCGCGACCGCCGCCTCCAGCCTCTCGGCCACCGCACCGAGCATCGGATCGACCGCCGCGAACTCGTCGGCCTCCCGGGCGACGAACCGACGGACCACCTCGTCGACGCGGGCCTTGAACGCGTCCTGCTCCCACCCCTCAGCCGGCACCGGCGGCCTTCCGAGCCAGAGCGCGCCGGGCGAGGATCTCCAAGTGGGCCGGGGGCACAGCCGCGTACCGGTCCAGCACCAGACGCCCACGCGCCACGAGCTCGTGCTCGGCCTCCGCCGCCAACTCCGAGGCGTCCGACCGGCGCAGCAGCCCCCGCAAGGTCCCCAGAGTCGAACCCACCGTGCTCACCGCCAGATCGGCCAGCCCGGCGGCCAGCAGCAGCGCCTGCCGGTCTAAGCCCCCGCACTGTCCCGCTTCCGCTTCTTGCGTCACGCCATCCCCCTCAACCGTCGTTCGTCCAGGCGGCCCTGGGCCCACCGTCCTTCCGAGCATCGCGTCCCACCGGGTGCGACAGCGTATGAACTCACCATCGAGTGATCTCACCGCTCGACCGTACGGATCACAGCTGCTGTCCTCCCGCACTCACCCTCCGAGTTGCCCCACACGTCACCGAGGCGGGGACGTTCCGTCAACAAGCCTGTCGCGGACCGGGGAGCCGATACGCTGATGGGCAGCCATGGACCGGGGGCGGGCTGGGGGCGGGGGCATGGATCCGCGGATGCAGTTGTCGGTGGGCGGGTACATCTGTGAGCGCGAGTTGGGCCGGGGCGGGCAAGGGGTGGTGTGGCTCGCCCGGGACCGGGCGGGGCGGCAGGTCGTGGTGAAGTTCCTGCTGCCGGGCAAGGAGTACGACGAGGTCGCGCTCGCCCGCGTACGCCGGGAGTTCGGCGCGGCGAGCCGGGTCGGTGAACTGGCCACGGCCCGTGTGCTCGACGCCGACCTGACCGGTCGACACCCTTACATCGTCAGCGAGTTCGTCCCGGGCCCCACGATCCACCAGCATGTGGCCGCCAACGGCCCGCTGCCCGCCGGGCGGCTGCAGCCCCTGGCGCTGGCCGTCGCGCACGCGTTGGCGCAGGTGCACCGGGTGAGTGTCGTGCACCGGGACATCAAGCCGTCCAACATCCTGCTCTCCCCGGACGGACCGCGGATCATCGACTTCGGTATCGCCCGCGACGACCGGTTGCTGGAGTCGGCGCTCACCACACCGGGCAGTGTGCTCGGCTCGCCCGCGTACATGTCGCCCGAGCAGGTCAAGTCGCTCCGGGTCACAGACGCCTCCGATGTGTTCTCCCTCGGTGGCACGCTGTACTACGCCGCCACGGGGCGGCATCCCTTCGAAGGGGAGAGCGACTACGAAGTGCTCGTCGCCGTGTGCGAGCGCGACGCGGATCTCGCGGCGGTGCCGGAGCCGGTCCGTTCGGTCATCGCCGACTGTCTGCGCAAGGACCCGGCGGAACGTCCCACCGCTGCCCAGCTCGTCGCCAGGCTCGCCGGGGCTGCTGAGGCGGAGCCGGATACCCGGTCGCCGTCGCCGTCGCCATCGCTGCCGCCATCGCCCGGACGCGGGGGTGACGGCGCCGGCCCCGGCACCAACGCCAAGCAGCTGCGGCTGTGGGGGTTCGCGGGCGGTAGTGCCGCTGCGGCCGTGCTGCTCGCCATCGTGCTCAGTACCACCTCGGGGGGCTCGCCGGCGGAGGGCGGCGGCCCGCAGGCCCATGGCTCGGGGCCCTCGTCCGCGTCATCCGCGTCATCCGTATCGTCCGCGTCGTCCGGGAGATCCACGAGCTCCCAACTCCTCTCGTACACCGATGACTTGACCGACTCGGGTGACTGGTCGCACCGGGATCCGACCCTGGGGAAGATCACCCACGAGGGCGGCACCATGCTGGTGAGTCCCAGGACCCAGCTGGAGGTGTGGCCGCAGGCGCCCTTCGAGCCGTCCTCGTTCGCGGTACGGCTGAGCACCCAGGCGGCCTGGTACGGGGGCGAGGGCGGGGTCGGGCTGTGGTGCAACGGCTCGGGGGACTACGGGACGGGTTCCCGCTGGGCGACTTATCTGACCACCGGTCAGGAGGCCCTGATCGTGCGTGAGTTCCGGTTCGAGGGAGCCTTCCAGCATGACCGGGTCGTCGAGGTCGACCTCGCTGACGTCGGCCTGAAGGTGGCCAGTCAGCAGCAGGTCGACATGTCGATGACCTGTTCCTCGGCCGGCGAGGGCCGGATCAAGGTGGAACTCGCCGTCGACGGCAGCCGTGTCGCCTCGTACACCGGAGCCGCCTTCGATGAGCGGGGATGCGGTGTGGCCGCGTTCCACTACAGCGCGACCGATCCGCAGGGTACGGCCTTCCACGCGGGGTTCGAGCGCTTCACCGCCTCCGAGCCGTCGGTGCGCTGACGGCGCGCTGACTGCTCGGCGGCGGCACGGACCGCTCGCGACGTCGGCCACCGAGGATCAGCTCCGGGTGGGGTTCGGCACGGGGCAGCGACGTCATTCGGAATGGGGGACAGGGGTATGGGCGAGGGCGGGCTCGACGGTCGGCTCAGGTCGGCGGTTCGGGCGGGGGACGCCGAGGCGGTGCGGGATCTGCTGGGCAAGGGCGCGGATCCGGACGCGGTGGACGCGGACGGGCTGCCGGTGCTGTGCCGGGCGGTCGCGGCGTACGACGAGGTGGTCGCCGAGGCGTTGGTGGAGGGCGGCGCGGATCCCGACCGGGTGCTGCCGGACGGGACCACGCCGCTGTGGCGCGCGGTCGACGGCGGTTCCCCGGCGGTCTTCTCGGCGGTGCTGGGCAAGGAGCCCCGGCTACGGCTGCCGGAGGCCGACTGCTTCCCCCGTAGAGCCCGTCATGCCCCCGCACCCTATTGAGGGCCGACCCCGTACGCGCCTGAACCAGCCACCTCACGGGAGCTGTTCGCGCACCCAGGCCGGATCGGGGTTGACGTACGGACGCCCCGCCACGACGACGGTCGGCACCGTCTCATCGCCCCCGTTGGCCGCTCTCACCGCCGCCGCGCCGGCCGGGTCACGCCAGATGTCGACCCAGTGCACCTGGCGGGCGCCGCGGCCCAACCGGATGCGCAGCCGGAGGCAGTACTGGCAGCCGGACCGCCAGAAGACGACCGGCCGCCCGTCGACCGCACTGCGGCGCTGCGCCTCCAGCGCGCCGATCGACCTCGGGAAGACAAGTGGCGAGTTCACGCCTGCGAGCGGCAGGAACACGAGCAGGAGCGCTGTGGCTTCGCCGAGAGACCCGCGCCACATCAACACGGTCGCCATGACTGAGCCGCAGAGCACCAGCAGCACCGGCAGGATCCAAGCGCGCGTCATGAGGGTGAAGGCTACCGATGAGCCGAAAGGTTCCTCGAACAGGCGGGCCGTGACGTCAGGCGAGGTCGGGGAGCGGGCGCCGGGCGACCTCGTGGGCCTCGTCCGGTGGTACGCCCAGCATGCGCAGGACCAGCTCGGCAAGGTTCGTGGCGGCCTCGTCGCCGTTCAGGTCGGGGCGGGAGAACCTCAGCTCCACCAGGGAGAGCAGGGTTCCGCCCAGTGCGGACAGCGCCACCACGGGGTCCGACGCGGTGAAGCGGCCGGACGCGATGCCGGCCTGTAGGTCCCGCAGGGCCCGGGTGGCCAGGCCGTTGTCCGAGTGGAGGTGTCCGAGGCCGCGGCGGCGCAGGACCTGCATCAGCTCCGGGTGGGAGTCCGCCATCCGGGCACTGAGGCGGAAGCCCGCGGCGACCAGTTCCGCGGGGTCGTCGATCCCGCGCAGCCGGTCGTCGAAGGTCTGGCCGAACTCCTCGAGCGCGTCATCCACCGCCGCCTCGAACAGCTCCGTCTTCGATTCGAAGTGGTTGTAGAAGGAGCCGAAGCCGACGTCGGCGCGCTCGGCGATCGCCTGGATGCTGGCACTGGTGTCCCCGGTCTCGGCGAGTATCTGCCGGGCCGCGCGGACGAGCGCCGCGCGGGTCTCGGCGCGACGGCGCTCGAACCGGTTGGCGGGCGCGGCTGACGTAGACATGCGTCGAGTCTAACGGTGGCGGCGATGGAGATCGCAGTCCTGATGAATTCATCATTTCCTGCCGCGAACGTCTTGACGACGAGACTGTCAAGATTGATGATTTCCTCATTACGGCAGTGTTGCCGGAGGAGGGCACCATGTCTGAAACCCGCGTCCATGGGGCTGAGGCCAAGACGGCCCACCAGGACCTTCACGGCGAGCAGGGCGCCCTGCGCGGCGAGCACCCGGGCAGGTCCCGGAACCCTGTGATCAAGGTGGCCGACCTGGCCTGGCTGGAGTTCGAGAAGCCGGACCTGGACCGTGCCGAGGTGTTCGCCCGGGACTTCGGCTTCCAGATCGCCGCACGCACGGATCAGGAGCTGTGGCTGCGCGGCACCCTCGCCGGCTCGCCGTGCATGGTGATCCGGCGCGGTCGTACGTCCCGTTTCATCGGGCCGGCGTTCCGCGCCGCAGAGCGCGCCGACCTGGACCGGCTGGCGCGGGCGACGGGGACGGACGTCCGCGACGCGGATGTCCCCGGCGGCGGCAAGGCCGTGGACCTGCTCGACCCGTCGGGCTTCCCGGTGCGCGTGGTGCACTGCGCGGAGCGGCTGCCTGCGCTCCCCGAGCAGCGACCGCTGCTGCTCAACTTCGGCACCGACCACCGCCGTACGAACGCCCCCCAGCGCCCGCCCCGCGCGCCGTCCCGCATCCAGCGCCTGGGGCATGTGGTCCTGGAGACCAGGGTGTTCGCCCGCGCCCTGGACTGGTATTTGGACACCCTCGGGATGATCGTGTCCGACTTCCTCTTCCTGGACGGGCAGCGCGACCGGGGTCCCACGATGGCGTTCATACGCTGCGATCTGGGCGGCGTGCCGGCCGACCACCACACGCTCGCCATGCATCTCGGGCCCGGCAGCGGCTATGTCCACTCCGCCTACCAGGTCACCGACCTGGACTCGATCGCGGCCGGCGGCGAGTACCTGAACGAGCGTGGCTACAAGCGCAGTTGGGGCATCGGACGGCACATCCAGGGCAGCCAGCTCTTCGACTACTGGCGCGACCCCGACCGCTTCATGCTGGAGCACTTCGCCGACGGCGACCTGTTCTCCCACGACGTCGAGCCCGGCTGGGCGCCCATGTCCACGAGCGGCCTGGCCCAGTGGGGCCCGCCGGCCACCCGTGACTTCCTCGGCGCCACGCCCACCCCCGCAAAGCTCCGCGAGGTGCTGAACGCCCTGCGCGGTGACAACGAACTCGACCCCGCCCGTCTGCTGGGCCTGCTGAAAGCTGTGAACTCATGAGCACCAATGTCCTGCGCACCGCCGACGGGTGGTGGGTGGTGCGCGGTGAGCGCGCCGTCCCCGTCGGCACCAAGGCCGTCACCACCGCCGAGCTGATCGCCGACCGGGCCGCCGTACAGGAGGCCGCGCTCTCCGGTGAGGCGGGCACGCCCGTCGCCGACCTGGTGGCGCTGTCCCCGGTCACCACCCCCTGCCGGGTGGTCGCCCAGATGGTCAACTACCGCAGCCACGCCCGCGATTCGGGCTTCACCGGCGATATCCCGCCCGCCTTCTTCCGCAAGGCGTCCGGCTCGGTCAGCGGCCCCGGCGAGGCGGTCGTCCGGCCCTCGCATGTGAGGATCCTCGACTACGAGATCGAACTCGGCCTCGTCATGGGAGCGCCCCTGCCCGTCGGCACCGTCGTCGAGGAGCACGACCTGCCGTCGTACGTCGCCGGGCTCGTCGTCACCAACGACATCAGCGCCCGCGACGTCCAGCTGACCAAGACGCAGTTCTACGAGAGCAAGTCGTACCCGACCTTCACGCCCACCGGGCCCCACCTCACGCTGCTTGAGCCGGACGACTTCACCCATCTCCTCGACCTGCGGCTGAGGTTGAGCGTCAACGGCGAGCTGCGCCAGGACCGCACCCTCGCCGACATGATCGTCCGCCCGGCGCGGGCGCTGACGCTGCTGGCCCGCTTCCAGACCCTCGACCCCGGTGACCTGCTGCTGACCGGCACCCCCGGCGGTACCGCCCTGAAGGCCCCGCCCAAGCCGGTCGAGAAGATCGGCGCGCTGCTGCCGCCCGCCGTGAAGTGGAAGGCGTTCTTCAAGAGCCAGGCCAAGAACCCGCACTACCTGCGCACAGGCGACGTGATCACGGCGACGATCACGACCCCCGACGGCCGTATCGACCTCGGCGAGCAGCGCACGCCCGTCGCGGACGCGCAGTAGGACCCGAGGCGAGCCGCATATGAACGTCGAGAGACACTCGTCAGACACACCCGTCGTGATCATCGGCGCCGGCCCGGTGGGCGTGACCGCCGCCCTCCTGCTCGCCCGGCGCGGAGTGCGCAGCGTCGTCCTGGAACGCCACCAGGACGTCTACCCGCTCCCGCGTGCCCTCGTCGTCGACGACGAGGTGCGCAGGATCCTCCAGGCCGTGGGCGTCGGCGAGGAGTTCGCCGCGATGTCCCGCACCGGCAACGGGCTGCGGCTGCTGGACGCGCGGCACCGGGTGATGGCCGAGTTCCGCCGCGTCGAGCACGGACCGCACGGCTACCCGCAGACCAACATGTTCGAGCAGCCCGCACTGGAACGACTGCTGCGCGACGCCCTGGCCCGGCGCCCGGAGTGCGAACTGCTCAGCGGGGCGGAGGTCACCGGCATCGCGTCGGACGCCGAGGGCCCGGTGCGTGTGACCTACCGCGACAAGGCCGGTGAGCATCACCTGTGGGCCGAGGCGGTCCTCGGCTGCGACGGCGCGAACAGCCTCACCCGCGAGGCCATCGGTGCCCAATGGGAGGACCTGCGCTTCGAGGAGCGCTGGACCGTCATCGACGTGCGCACCACGGCCGACGTCCGCTGCTGGGAGGGCGTCGACCAGGTCTGCGACCCGGACCGGCCGGCGACCTTCATGCGCGTCGCCGAGGACAGCTACCGCTGGGAGTTCCGGCTGCGCGACGGCGAGGAGCAGCCGGTCCGCGAGCTGGTCGCCCCGTGGCTGCCGACCTCGTACGAGGGCGACTTCGAGATCGTCCGCGAGACGGCGTACACCTTCCGGGCACGGATCGCCGACCGCTGGCGCAGCGGACGGGTCTTCCTCCTCGGCGACGCCGCCCACCTCACCCCGCCGTTCATCGGACAGGGACTGTGCGCGGGGCTGCGGGACGCCTACAACCTCACCTGGAAGCTCGCCCGGGTCCTCCGGCAGGGCGGCGACGAGCGGCTGCTCGCCACCTACGAGAGCGAGCGGGCGCCCCACGCCCGGCATGTGATCCGGCTCGCGGTCGCCATGGGCTGGGCGATGACCGGCGGCCAGGACGGCGCCGCCGCGCTGCGCCGCAGGCTCCTGGCCGTGGCCTGCCGCATACCCGCCCTGACCGAGGCGGCCGGCCGCGATATCAGCCCGGCCCTGACCACCGGGCCCCTCGTGCGGCGCCGTGGCCGCCGCGGCAGCCGCCTCGTGGGCACCCACTGCCCGCAACCGTGGGTCGACGCCGACGGACGGCGTACCCGTCTCGACGAGGTCCTCGGCGACACCTTCACCGTCCTGACCGCCGCCGACCCCTCGCCCTCGCTGAACGCCCTCGCCCACGGCCTCGGCGCCCGCGCGATGCCCGTGACCGGACTCCGCGACGACGGCACGCTCGCCGCCTGGCTGCGCGCCGGCGGGGCCGACGCCGTACTGCTGCGCCCCGACCGCGTCGTCATGGACGTCGTCCCGGCGGGGGCCCGTGACTTCACGGACACCGCCGCCTGGGCGGCCCTCCTGCACTCCGCGCGCAGCCCCCAGCCATCCCCACGGACCGTCGAGAAAAGCCTGCTGAGGAGCGCCACACGATGACCAGGCCGTACCCGGACCCCTTCACGACGCCCGATCCACGGGACGTCGAGGACAGCCGCATCATGGACTTCGCCCGCCATGTCGGGCTGGACGGCACCGACTACGCCGCACTGCACCACTGGTCGGTCACCGACCTGGAGGGCTTCTGGGCAGCGGTGTGGGAGTACTTCGGTATCGACGCGGACACCCCGTACGAGCAGGTGCTGGCCGAGGAAACCATGCCCGGCGCCCGCTGGTTCACCGGCGCCACCCTCAACTACGCCCACCACGCCCTGCGCGACCTCGCCGCCGACCGGCCCGCGATCATCGCGCTGGACGAGACCGGCGCCGGGTACCAGGTGACGGGAGCACGGCTGCGCTCCCTGGTCGCCTCCGTCGCCGCCACCCTGCGCGAGCTGGGCGTCGGCAAGGGCGACCGGGTCGTCGGCTACCTGCCCAACACCCCGCACGCCATCGTCGCGTTCCTGGCCGCCGCGAGCCTCGGTGCCGTGTGGTCGGTGTGCGGGCAGGACTACGCGCCCCGGGCGGCCGCCGACCGGTTCGCGCAGCTCCGGCCCACTGTGCTGATCGCCGCCGACGGGTACCTCTTCAACGGCACCACCCACGACCGCCGCGACGCCGCCCTCGAACTCGCCGGAGCGCTGCCGACGCTGAAGGCCACGCTGCTGGTGGACCACGTGGGCCTGCCGTGGCCGACCACGGCGTACCCGTCGCTGGTGGTCCCGTGGGAGGACGCGGCCACCCGCACCGAGGAACTCGCTTGCACACCGGTGCCGTTCCACCATCCCCTGTGGGTCGTCTTCTCCTCCGGCACCACCGGCCTGCCCAAAGGCATCGTCCACGGACACGGCGGTGTCGTCCTGGAGCACCTGAAGACCCTCGGCCTGCACTGCGATCTCGGCCCCGAAGACCGCCTGCTGTGGTACACCACCACCCACTGGATGATGTGGAACCTGGTCGCCTCCACGCTGCTCACCGGGGCCACCACGTGTACCTACGACGGCAGCCCCGCGCCCTTCGCCCAGCCCGACATCCTCTGGGAACTGGCCGCCCGCCACCGCGTCACCGTCTTCGGCACCAGCCCCCAGTACCTGCTGGGCATGGCCAAGTTCGGCATCGACCCGTCCGTGCACGACCTGTCATCGATCCGCGTGGTCGGCTGCACCGGCTCCGCCCTGCCCGCCTCCGCCTACCCCTGGGTCCGCGACCATGTGGGCGAGGGCGTGCTGCTGGCCTCGACCAGCGGCGGCACCGACGTCGTCTCCGGCTTCGCGGGCAGCGCGCCCAACACCCCCGTCTGGGCGGGGGAGTTGTCCGCGCCCCACCTGGGCGTGGCGCTGGCCGCGTACGACGCCGAGGGCTTCCCGGTCACCGACCAGGTCGGAGAGCTGGTCCTCACCCGTCCCATGCCGTCGATGCCGCTGCACTTCTGGAACGACCCCGACGGCACCCGCTATCGCGACGCCTACTTCTCGTCCTACCCGGGCGTATGGCGGCACGGCGACTGGATCACGGTCACCGGTCATGGCTCGGTGATCGTCCACGGCCGCTCCGACAGCACCCTCAACCGCAACGGCGTTCGCCTGGGCAGCGCCGACATCCACGATGTCGTCGAACGGCTGCCCGAGATCACCGAGGCACTGGTCATCGGCGCGGAGGAGCCCGACGGCGGTACTGGATGCCGCTCTTCGTGGTCCCCGCGGCCGGGGTGAGCCTGGACGACGTACTCCGCGAGAAGATCTGCGACGCCATCCGCACGGGCGCCTCACCCCGCCATGTGCCCGACGAGATCCTCGAAGTGCCGGGGATCCCGCACACCCGTACCGGCAAGAAGCTGGAGGTCCCGATCAAACGCCTCCTCCAGGGCGTCCCGGCCGAGTGGGTCGTCAACCCGGCCGCCGTGGACGCTCCCGACCTCATCGACCACTTCGCCCGCCTCGGCGCCGGGCGCCGGGAGGGGTCGGCATGACGACGGCACAGATCGCCCTCGCCGTCGCGCTCTCCGTGGTCTTCGTCCCGCTGGGCCTCGCGAAGATCGCCGCGGTGCCGTTCATGCGCCGGGCGGCAGCCCACCTCGGCATGTCGGCGGGGCGCTACCGGGTCATCGGCGCCCTGGAGGTGGCCGGAGCGGTCGGGCTGCTGCTCGGGACGGCTTCGGTCCCGCTCGGGGTGGCCGCCGCCGGCGGGCTGGCGCTGCTGATGACCGGGGCCGCCGTGGTCCACCTGCGCCACGGCGACCCGCCCGCACGGGCCGTGCCCGCCGCCGTACTGGCCCTGACGGTGGTGGCGTACGCGGGGGTGGCGATGGCCGCCGGCTGACGGCAACGAACCCTCACAGGCGGTCAGCTGTGCGCTGACCGCCTGTGACCTGCGGTGGTGCTGCGGCTCGCCTAGAAGGCGCTGTTGTTGCAGCCCATCGTCGAACCGAGGTGGGTGCTCTGGCTGCCCGAGTTGCCCTCTCCGTTGAGGCCGTTGCCCAGAACGCCGTTGAGCAGGCCGACCACACCGAGGATGTCGATGTTCAGGTCGTGGGACTTGCAGTTGGTGCTCTGCGTGACGCCGTACTGGTTGCCCCCCGGGCCGTCGGCGTGGGCGGTGCCGGCGGTCAGGACTCCGACGGTGCTGAGGGCGGCGACCAGGACGGCTGCCTTGCGAAGCTTGTGCATGTCATCTCCGGTGGAGCGAGGCGGATGCGTTTCGTGAAGGATCGACTCCTTACAGCCACGGGAGATTAATGAGAAATGCCCCAAATCATCCTTTGACGCGCCGGTATTTGGGATCTTGTACCGGAACTGTCCATCCGTACCCGCACGGCAGCGCAGCTCCCCGCTAGCCTTCGGCCGGTTCGAAGTCGCTGATGGCGTACAGGGCTTCGTCGTCGATCGCGTTCTCCATCCAGTCCAGCGAGATCCGCACCGGGTGCCCGTCGTCCGCGTACTCGGCCTCGGCCTTGTCCGCGTCGTCCCGCCGCGCCTGCGCCAACTCCGCCAGGAGTTCCCCGATGGTGGGCACCGCGTCGGGGCGGTCCTCGACGACCCGTCGGCCGCTGTCGTCGAGGCCTGCCGCCCTGACCACGGCGCCGTCGCGGACGGTGATCCGGAAGGCGCCGATCAGGCTCCGTTCTCCTTCGCTCGAACGGAGCGTGTAGGTGTACGAGGCGGGTTCCCGCCATGCGGCGAGCTCCTGCGCGGGGGCGCTCTCGGTGCCGGTGCCGCAGGCGGCGACCGCGCAGATCAAGCCCCCCACCAGTGCGGCGCGGGCAGTCACGGGTACGGCGGTCATGGCGGCGCTCCCTTCGAGGACGGGTACCGCTATGACGCCGGTCGTGCGCGCAACGTTCGCGGGACGCGTCAACTCCCGTCCGGTGTCGCCTCCGTGGCGAAATCGGGCATCAGTGCGCACATCGCCTGGCGCTGGGCGGGACCCATGAACCGCTCCAGCGCCTCCTTGACCGTGTGGGCGAGGACCTCGGACGCCTCCTTGAGCAGGCCGCGTGCCTTCTCGGTGAGGGCGACCTCGACGCCGCGCTTGTCGCCGCAGACCGACTTGCGGGTGACCAGACCGGCGTGCTGGAGGCAGGCGATCTGGTAGGTGAGGCGGGTCTTCGGGCGGCCCAGCAGCTCGGCGATCCGCGTCATGCGCACCGCCTGGCCCGGGTCCGCGGCCAGCAGGCACAGGACCAGGAACTCGTCGTGCGAGACGTCCAGCCGCTCCTTGACGACGGAGCGCAGTTCCTGCTCCACGGCTCCCGTCGCGGCCAGCATCAGCATCCAGGCGTGCAGCTCGACGGGCAGGAGTCCGTCGCCGGAGACGGAGGGGCAGTCGGAGAGATCGGCCATGAATTCGAGTGTAGCTGTTGTTCAAATTTGGAGTATCAGCTAGCGTGAGTCGTCCAAATTTGGATTACAGAATCTCGGGAGTGAAAGATCATGACCGTCGCCGTCGAAACCGGAACCTGGCAGCTCGACCCCGCCGCCTCCACCGTCGCCGTCCGGCACAAGACGTTCTGGGGCCTGGTCACCGTGAAGGGCGCCTTCGCCGCCGTCACCGGCAACAGCGAGGTGCGGCCCGACGGCTCCGCCGTGGGCACGATCACCCTCGACGTGGCCTCCCTCGACACCCGCAACGCCAAGCGCGACGAGCACCTGCGCTCCGCCGACTTCTTCGACGCCGCCAACCACCCCGAGATCACCTTCTCGGTCCGCAGCGCCGAACTGCGCGACGGTGACGAGGTGCACGTCGTCGGTCAGCTCACCGTCCGGGGCATCAGCCGGCCCAAGTCCGTCACCGCCCGCCTCGTCGGCGCGGACGACCGCTCGCTCACCCTGGACGCCGAGTTCAGCGTCGACCGCGAGCAGTTCGCCATGGGCTGGAACCAGCTCGGCATGATCCGCGGACTCACCACCGTCGCCACCACGCTCCGCTTCACACGGACGGCCACAGCCTGACATCGACGCTCGACAGCGTCTGCGGTACGGCCGTCAGGGCCCGCAGCCGGATCCGTACGCCCGGCCGGGGCAGCGCGAACGTCCCCGTCGGCGGCCGTAGTTCATAACGCGCCGTCGCACGGGCGGGCAGCGTGGCCGGGCCCCGTACGACCGTCCAGTACCGGCCCATGCCCTGGCCCGTGGTGAGCGTGAAGTGGGGCGCGAGGGCGACGGCGCCCGTGTTCGTGACCTCGACTCCCAGACGCGCCACGGCAGTCGGCCTCGCCCAGCGCACCGAGGCCGGACGCATGCCCAGCGGCGGCGTCCCGGTCGCCGCCCACGCCGCGCTCGCCAGGGCCGGGGTGAGCAGCAGCGCGGCCGCCGCGATCCGCGCCGGACGCCGCGACGGCATCCGCGGCTGCCAGGCCGCGGCGAACTCCGACGCCGGCGCGGTGACCGCCGCCGCCAGCCACAGCGGCGTCATCATCAGGTAGTAGCCGTCCTGGGAACGCGTCGCCAGGAAGAACGCGCACCACGGCAGCACGGTCGCCGCCGGCCCCAGCCGCCCTACGAACAGCACGAACAGTGCGAGCAGTCCCGCCGCCAGCAGCATGCTCCGCGTGGGAGTACCAGTCGAGCCGGTCACTGCCGTCGGTGAAGTACAGCGAGACGCCGACCACGCCCTGCCCATGGATCACGGCACCCTGGGTCAGCGGCAGCGCTATGCCCCGGATCCAGGTCCCCGGCTCGCTCACCACGAAGTACGTGTTGACCAGCAGCCATACGACCCCGGCGGCCCCGCCGACCCGCGCCACCACCAGCGCCGCCGCCCGCGCGCCCAGCTCCCCGCGCCGCACGGCGTAGATCCCGGCCAGCAGGAACGGCGCGAGGAACCACGCCAGTTGCTGCGCCGCGCAGGCCGCCCCCAGACACGCCGCGCGCGCCAGCCCGCCGCTCCCGAGCAGCCCGCCCCGCCCGATCCGAGGCCACCGCACCACCACCGGCACCAGCAGGGCCAGCGCCACGATCGCCGGATAGCCGAGGCGGGCGTACGACGGCAGGAACCCGAAGCCGAGGCAGACCATGGTCGCCGCCGACCGCCACGGTGTGGGCAGCATCCGCCACAGCGCGACGGTGCCGGCGATCAGGGCCGCCGTGCTCACGACGGTCGCGGGCAGCGCCCCGTGCCCCAGCCACAGCAGCGGCGCGGTCAGCAGCGGGGCCAGGGGCGGATAGCCGTATGTGCAGTCGTAGCCGCCCGTGACCGTCGGGGTGAGGGCGACTCCGTGGCCGAAGAGCCATGGCCAGGGCCGGCCGTAGACGGGATGCCCGGCGACCAGCTCGCGGGCGGCCTGGGCGGTGAGGAGCGCCTCGTCGCTGCCGCCGTGGTGCATCGCCCACGCGCACAGCGTCAGCGTCACCGCGGTCACCAGGACGCACACATCCAGCCGGGCCGGCGACCGCGCCCCGCGCACGGTGAGCGCCAGCACCCCGCAGACCAGGACCGAGGCGTAGCACGCCGAGACGGCGGCGGCCACGACGAGTCGATGGCTCGCCGCCGACGTCCAGATCGCGCGGGTGCCGATGAAGAGTCCGGTGTGAGGGCGGTGAGAGAGCGGCCGAGGGGCTACGTCAGTACACGTCCCGGACATACCGTTTCGCCGCCGCCAGCTGCTTCACATACGCCGACGCCTCGGCCTCGTCCAGACCGCCGTGCGTGACCGCGATGTCCCTGAGGGCCCGGTCCACGTCCTTGGCCATGCGCGAGGCGTCGCCGCAGACGTAGAAGTGGGCGCCGTCCTGCAACCAGCGCCACAGCTCGGGGCCGTGCTCGCGCATCCGGTCCTGGACGTACACCTTGTTGCGCTGGTCGCGGGAGAACGCGGTGTCGAGGCGGGCGAGCACGCCCCCGTCGAGCAGCGAGGTCAGCTCGTCCTCGTAGTAGAAGTCGGTGGCCCGGTGCTGCTCGCCGAAGAACAGCCAGTTGGGTGCCTTGTGCCCGAGCGCGCGCCGCTCCTGGAGGAAGCCGACGAACGGCGCGACACCGGTACCCGGGCCCACCATCACCATCGGCGTCGAGGCGTCGGCGGGCGGCCGGAAGTGCGGGGAGCGCTGCACGAAGACCGGTACGTCGGTGTCGGGTTCGGCGTCGGCGAGGAAGGGCGAGCAGACCCCGCCGCGCGTGCGGCCGTGCAGGTTCTCGTACCGCACGACGGAGACCGTCAGCGAGACGCTGTGCGGGTCGACGAGCGGGCTGGACGATATGGAGTACAGCCGCGGCTGGAGCTTCTTCAGCATCCCCGCCCACTCCTCGGCGCCCGCCCGCACGGGATGCTCGGCGACGACGTCCACCGCCTGCCGCCCCCAACTCCACTGCGCCAGCCCGTCCTTGTTGTCGGGACGCAGCAGCCTGCGCAACTCCCGGTCGTCCCGGACCCGTTCGGCGACGAAGCGCAGCAGGTCCGGGGTGATCTTCGTGATGTCGAGGTGCCGGTGCAGGGCGTCGGCGAAGGACATCTCGCCGACACCCCGCACCTGGACGGCGGTCGAGCCGTCGACCCCGGTGACCGCCAGCCACTCCTCCACCAGCGCGGGCGAGTTGACCGGCCGTATGCCGAGCGCGTCGCCCGCCTCGTACGTCAGCGAGGTCCCGCTGGTGTCGAACGTGAAGCGCCGCACCTCCTTGCCGGCGCCGGGCCCGCTGAGCAGCCGGTTGCCGACGAGACGGGCGGTGCTGGGGGCCGGTTCGGGCCCCGACTCCGGCTGCTCGACGGCGGGGGCCTGAGTGCCGCCCAGCGCCGAGAGGACCTGCTCCAGCCACGCCCCCGCGGACGGCTCGTAGTCCGGCTCGCAGTCCGTACGGGGAGCCAGGCGCACCCCGCCCAGTTCGTCCAGCCGTGCGTCGAGACGGCGGCCGTGTCCGCAGAAGTCGTCGTACGAGGAGTCGCCGAAGGCGAGCACGGCGTACCGCACCCCGTCCAGCCGCGGCGCCTGCTGGTCGGACAGCGCGTCCCAGAGGCCGGAGCCGTTGTCGGGTGCGTCGCCGTCGCCGAACGTGCTGGTGATGAAGAGCAGGTCGGCCGTGCGGGCGAGGGCGCGGACATCGGCCTCGTCCATGCCGACCAGGCTGGTCCGGTGCCCGGCCGCGCCCAGCCGCTCGGCGGTGGCGGTGGCGAACTCCTCGGCGTTGCCGGTCTGCGAGGCCCACAGCACGACGACCTCGCGGCCCTGCTGATCGGTCGGTTCCGCCGCCGTACGGGAGTACATGCCGGCCAGGACGCCGTTCACCCACAGCGCGTGCTCGGGGCTGAAGGGCGCGTCCGGCGGCAGGACGGGGATGCCGGGCGCGCCGGTCCCGATGCCGGCGAGGAAGCCGGTCAGGTAGAGGCGTTCCTGTGCGGAGAGGACGGGCGGCGCGGCGGGTTCCAGACCGAAGGGGTCGGCCGGGCCGGGGGTGACGGCCGTCGGCGTCAGCGCTGCCACCGGCCCCTCCGCGACAGGAGCCGCGGGAGCCGCCACCCTCGTCAGGGACACGGCGCACACCTTGAACTCCGGCTGGAAGGAGATCGGATCCACCGCGTCACTGGTCACCGCGTTGACGCTCAGGTACTCCCCGAACAGGTCGTTCCAGTGGAACGGCGCGAAACAGTCACCCGGCCGCACCCGGTCGGTCACGACGGCCGGCAGCACCGCCCGCCCCCGCCGCGAGGCGACCTCCACCCGGTCCCCGTCGGCGATCCCCAACTCCCGCGCGTCCTGCGGATGCACCTCCACGAACGGCCCCGGGTTCAGCTTGTTGAGCTTGGCGACCCTTCCCGTCTTCGTCAGCGTGTGCCACTGGTGCTGCACCCGCCCGGTGTTCAGTACGAAGGGATAGTCGCCGTCCGGCATCTCGGCGGCCGGGAGATGCGGGCGCGCGTGGAAGACGCCCCGCCCGCTCGCGGTCGGGAACCGCAGCCCGCCGTCCGCGTCCGCGTCGACGTACCGGATCGGATTGCGGGCGGGGCCCTCCACGTCCGCCGCCGGCCACTGCACGGGAGTCGCCCGCAGCCGCTCGTACGTCACCCCGCGCAGATCCCAGCCGGTCACCGGGTTCCAGGCCCGCCGTATCTCCTCGAAGACGTCCTCGGCACTGTCGTACGAGAACCCCTTCTCGTACCCCATCGCACACGCGACGGCCGCGATGATCCGCCAGTCGGCCATCGCCTCGCCCGGCGGGTCGGCCACCGGCCGGGTCAGTGTGAGGCTGCGCTCACTGTTGACGAAGACGCCCTCGCCCTCGGTCCACAGCGCGCCCGGCAGTACGACATCGGCGTACGCGTTGGTCTCGGTGTCGCCGAAGACGTCCTGCGTGACGACGAACTCGGCGGCCTCCAGCCCCTCGATGACCGTACGGCGATTGGCGACCGAGGCGACGGGGTTGGTGCAGATGATCCAGCAGGCCTTGATCTCGCCGTCGGCCATCTTCTGGAACATCTCGACGGTGCCTTTGCCCACCCCGTCGGCGCGCAGGGTGCCCGGCGGCAGCTCCCACAGCTCCTCGACGAAGGCCCGCTCGGTGTCGACGAGGACGGACCGCTGCCCCGGCAGCCCCGGCCCCATGTACCCCATCTCGCGCCCGCCCATGGCGTTCGGCTGCCCGGTCAGGGAGAAGGGCCCAGAGCCCGGGCGGCAGAGGGCGCCGGTGGCCAGATGCAGGTTGACCAGGGCGTTGGTGTTCCAGGTGCCGTGCGTGGACTGGTTGAGCCCCATCGTCCAGCAGCTCATCCACTCGCCCGCCTCGCCGATCAGCCGGGCGGCGGTGCGGAGGTCGGCCTCGGCGAGTCCGGTGATCTCCGCGACGGCGGCCGGCGTGTAGTCGGCGAGGAACGCCGGCATGGCCTCCCAGCCCTCGGTGTGGGCGGCGATGAAGTCGGGGTCGGTGTGGCCGTTCTCGACGAGCAGGTGGAGGAGGCCGTTGAGAAGGGCGAGGTCGGTGCCCGGCTTGATCTGGAGGAAGAGATCGGCCTTGGCGGCGGTGGCGGTGCGGCGCGGGTCCACGACGATCAGCTTCGCGCCCGCCTTGACCCGCTCCATCATCCGCAGGAAGAGGATGGGGTGGCAGTCGGCCGTGTTCGAGCCGATGACCAGGAAGACGTCCGCGTGGTCGAAGTCGTCGTAGGAGCCGGGAGGTCCGTCGGCCCCGAGGGAGAGCTTGTATCCCATGCCCGCACTGGCCATGCACAGCCGTGAGTTCGACTCGATCTGGTTGGTCCTGATGAACCCCTTGGCCAGCTTGTTCGCAAGGTACTGGGCCTCCAGGCTCATCTGCCCCGAGACATAGAAGGCGACGCCGTCCGGCCCGTGCTCGTCGATGACCGCGCGGAGCCGGCGGGCGGTCTCGGCGATGGCGTCGCCGACCGGGGAGGGCACCGGCTCCTCGCCCCGGTCGTCCCTGACCAGTGCGCTGGTCAGCCGGCCGGGCGCGGCGAGCAGGTCGGCCGTGGTCGCGCCCTTCGTGCACAGCCGGCCCGCGTTCGCCGGATGCGTCCTGTCGCCGGAGGCCTTCAGGACCGTACGCCGCCCGTCGGGCCCCGTCCCGACGTCCAGCAGGATCCCGCAGCCGACACCGCAGTAGGTGCAGACCGTCCGGACCTGGGTCGTGGGGGTGGTCGACGTCACGCGGGGCCTTTCCGGGTCGGGGTGATGTCTGGAGCGTACGAATTGCCCGTTACGTCGAGGTCACATCCCTTGATCGTGAGGAGTTACGTCGGCCACACAGTCCCGGATGGCGCGATGTGAGGGATGTGGCGCTGTGCGATACCGTCGCGGTCCGTGTCGCTGTTGGGCCGAACGGGTGACTTGACGTAAGAATTGGCTGGTGCAGGCATTGAAGGCGAGTCAGGGCGGGGGGAGCCGGTGAACAGCCACGACGTCACCGATGAACAGTGGGAAGGGCTCGCCCAGGTGGTGCCGCTGCGCGGCCGCGACGCGTGGCCGTCCGCGGTGAACCACCGTGCGATGCCCGAGGCGGAGACCGAGCCCCGGCGGCGCTTCGTCGTCCTGCGGGTCAATGTGTTCGGGGACGCCCGCGAGGTCGCCGAGACACTGATGGCGGGGATTCCGGTGCTGCTGGATCTGACGGGCGCGGAGAACGACGTCGCCAAGCGGGTTCTCGACTTCAGCACCGGCGTTGTCTTCGGGCTGGGCAGCGGGATGCATCGGGTGGACCGGAATGTGTTTCTGCTGACGCCGCCGGGGACCGAGGTCAGTGGGCTGATGGAGGGGGCCGGGGTCCCCGGCGTGTGACGGGCCCGCCGGGGCGCTCGCTCGATCGTAGGAAGGGCGCCCGGGTGGAACGGTTCGCCCGGCGGTAGGGGGCCTACGGTCCGGACATGGGTGTGTCGTATGTGTCTGGTGCCGTGTCGTCGCCGTCTCAGGAATGCCGTGGGGTCGATCCGTCCGGTACGGCGGGCGATGCTGCGCCGCCCGGCCGGCCGCGGCTGACCGAGCTGCGGCTGTCCGCGTTCGCCGGGCATCGGCGGACCGCGTTCCCGCTCGGGGCGCTCACGCTCTTCACCGGGCCGAGCGGCAGCGGGAAGAGCAGCGCGTTACGGGCGTACGAGGCGCTGGCGCGGCTCGGTGGGGGTGCCGGGGTCGGGGAGGTGTTCCCGGATCCGGTGGCGTGCGTCCCGGAGCGGGCCCGGCCCGACGCCCAGCGGCGGCGTGGCTTCCGTATCGGCTGCACGGCCGATGGCCCCGAGGGCCCGGTACGGCTCGACCTCGCCGTGCAGGCCGAGCCCGAACTGCGGATCGTGGGGGAGCGGTTGAGCGCGGGCGGTCTGGTTCTGCTGGAGACCGCCCTGCGCGATCCGAGCCGGCCTTTTGTGCAGGCCGCCTGGCATACGGCCGGGCAGTCGCCGGTGACACGGGCGCCGCTGCCCGACGATCGGCTCGGTACCGCGTTGCTGCCGCTGCGGGTGGCCGGCAGGACGGACGGGCAGCGGCGGGTGCTGGCCGCGGCGGAGCAGATGGTGGTGGCCCTGCGGTCGGTGTTCGCCTGCGATCCCCGGCCGGAGCGGATGCGGACCGCGGTGCCGCTCGGGTCCGGGCGGTTGCTCGGCGGGTGCGACAACCTCGCCGAGGTGCTGTGGCGGACGCGTGCGGAGTGCGGGCAGCGGCACGCGCAGCTGGTGGCGGCGGCTCGGGCGGGGTGTGCGGGGGCGGTCGCCGATGTGGTCGGTGAGGTGCTGGGGGACGGGACCGTGCGGGGGGTGCTCGATCGGGGGGACGGGGTGCGGACGGAGCTCGGGCGGTTGGGGGACGGTGAGCTGCGGTATCTCGCGCTGTCGTTGGTGCTGCTGACGGGGCCCGGGGTACTGGAGGTCGATCCGGTGGGGGAGGTGCCCGCGGCCCTGCAGACGCTGACCGTGCTGGCGGACGGGCTTGACCGGGGGCTGGATCCGGGGCAGCGGGGGGAACTGCTGCGGCTGGCTTCGCGGATGTGCGAGCGGGGGCACATTCGGGTGGTCGGGGCGGTGGGCGACGGGGCGGGGGCGGCCGGGGTGAGCGGCGTGACGGTGGTACATCTTGAGGCGTGACCGAACCTCTTGATGTGGCCGGGCTGCAGCGCAGGCTGGCCGAGTTCGCCGCCGCGCGGAACTGGCAGCCGTATCACACGCCGAAGAACCTCGTGGCGGCGCTGAGCGTCGAGGCGTCCGAACTCGTGGAGATCTTCCAGTGGTTGACGCCGGAGGAGTCGGCGCGGGTCATGGACGACGCGGAGACCGCGGCGCGGGTGACGGATGAGGTCGCGGATGTGCTGGCGTATCTCCTGCAGCTGTGTGAGGTGCTGGGGATCGATGCGCTGGCTGCGCTGGACGCGAAGATCGATCGGAACGAGCGCAGGTTTCCCGCGCCGTAGGTGAGCGCCGGGGAGGGGTAGCGTCCGCTTGTACTCTCCGTGTTCGTTCAGCTGGCCGCCACCGAAAAGTTGTCCATAGATTTCCGTCTTCCTCTGGCTTTTCGTCTCAAGCGCCCTCACTCTGGGTAGTGAACAAGGGAGTTAGGGCGGACGCGTGGGCAGCGCGTCGCGACAGACGGGGACTGCGTATGGACGCGGTGCGGCTCATCTTGACTAGCAGGCGTGCGCTGGCGGGTAGTGGGGGCGCGCCGGAGACCATGACCGAGGTGTGGCAGGCGCAGGCCCTGGCTCAGGCGATAGGGAGCCGGCTGGCGGTCTTCGGCCCACCTGAACTGCGGGGCGAGGCGCTGGGGCTGACGGAGCTCGCGGGGCGTGGGTGCGGGGTTCTGGAGGTGCCGGATCTGGCGGACGGCGACTTACTGGCGGCCCAGCTCACGGAGCTGGGCGATGCGCGGCAGGCGCTGATGCATCTGGGGAGCCTGCTGGGGGAGGTCGGGATTGCCATGGTCGGTCTGGCCAGCGCGGCGGACGACGAGGCGACGTACTGGCAGTGCATGGAGGCGATCGACGCGGCGGACGAGTCTCGGGATCGGGTGCTGGAGATGCTGCGGAGACTCGCGGATCGGGATGAGGTGCTGGCGGAGCGGGAGGCGGGGTAGCGGGGTGCCCGCGGCGGCATGCGTGGGTGGGCGGGGGAGTTTGCGGCCGTGGCCCGTCCAGGGCCGAAGCGGGGGTCTGGGGGCGGCGGCAGCCCCCAGCACCGCCCAGCAGCCGAAGACGGCAGGCGGCCCGCTCGGCCGACGGCCCGTCAGCCCGCCTCGCCCTCCTGGCGTCGGCCCTGTCCGGGGCCGCCGGTCGACTGCAGGTCCGCGTCCAGGGCCGACAGGTCCGCGTTGAGGGCGGCCATCAGCTCCTCCATCTGCTGGAGCAGCCCTTTCGGCTGGCCGGTGCCGCCGCTCTGCTGTGGCGCGAATTCCTCGGACATGACGGTCTCCTCGGGCCTCCGGCCCCCCCAGTGGCAGTGGGCCGACACGGTGACGCGCCAGCCTTGGCAGGCCGACGCGGGGGCCAGGCGGTCCGGCTCCGACCGAGCCAACGATCACCGTCGGGGGCGGTCACTGGCCTGGGGTGACGGCGGCTTCCGCGTTGACGGAATTCACCCGACCGGGGATGCGGAGGGCAGAGGGACCGGTGCGGTTGACGGCCGTCCCGGCGTGCAGGATGGGGGTATGGATCTTCGCATCTTCACCGAGCCCCAGCAGGGGGCCACCTACGAGACCTTGCTCCGCGTGGCGAAGACCACGGAGGATCTTGGGTTCGATGCTTTCTTCCGGTCCGACCACTATTTGAAGATGGGTTCCGGGGACGGTCTTCCCGGACCCACCGACGCATGGATCACGCTCGCCGGTCTCGCCCGTGAGACCAAGCGGATTCGCCTCGGCACACTGATGACCGCCGGCACCTTCCGGCTGCCCGGCGTGCTCGCCATCCAGGTCGCCCAGGTCGACCAGATGTCCGGTGGCCGTGTCGAACTCGGTCTGGGCGCGGGCTGGTTCGAGGAGGAGCACAAGGCGTACGGCATCCCGTTCCCGAAGGAGAAGTTCGGGCGGCTGGAGGAACAGCTCGCCATCGTCACGGGGCTGTGGGCCACCGAGACCGGTGCGACCTTCGACTTCCACGGCACCTACTACGACCTCACCGACTCACCCGCACTGCCCAAGCCGGCCCAGGCCAAGCTTCCGGTCCTGATCGGCGGACACGGCGCCACCCGGACGCCGCGGCTGGCCGGCAAGTACGCCGACGAGTTCAACATGCCGTTCGCCTCGATCGAGGACAGCGAGCGGCAGTTCGGGCGGGTGCGGGCCGCCGCCGAGGAGGCCGGCCGCAAGGGGGACGACCTCGTCTACTCCAACGCCCTTGTCGTATGCGTGGGCAAGGACGACCAGGAGGTCGCCCGGCGCGCCGCCGCCATCGGGCGTGAGGTCGACGAGCTGAAGGTCAACGGGCTCGCGGGCGCTCCGGGCGAGGTCGTCGACAAGATCGGCCGGTACCAGGAGATCGGCTCTCAGCGGATCTACCTTCAGGTCCTCGACCTGGCCGACCTGGACCAGCTGGAGCTCATCTCCTCCCAGGTCCAGTCCCAGTTGTCGTAGCTGTCGTAGTCGCCGGACTGTCGCATTCGGCTCGCGGCCCTCGGGAGCATCCCGCCCGGGGGTCGTGCTGTGTCCCGTTCGGCGTGGTCGGTCACGGCGTGGTCACCGAGGTCAGCGCACGCCACAGCCGGTCCAGCCACTCGGCGGCGGAACCTCGCACCTCTGTGTGTTCCGTGCGAAACGTCTCCCAGTCGACGGACCACGAACGCACCGTGTCCCCGGTGGGCGGGGTCACCTCTGGCGGAAACACCGCGCGCACGAGCCGTGCGGGCAGGCGCATGTTCCGTGTCTCGGCGAGCAGTACGGCGTCGTAGAGGTCCTTGCCCTGGGCCCGCCCCTCGCCGGACGTGGAGTCCGTGTGCAGCCAGAGGAGCTTCCACGCCAGCGACAGCTCCCGGCTCGCTGTAAGCACCACCGCGGGCGCGCCGCCGTCGCCGCGCGGCACGGCCGTGCACACCGGCGCCTGCGGCAGGCGTTCGTCGCGGGCGAAGTCCATCCGTGCCTGGCCCGGCGGCAGGCCCTCGGCACGCCAGGGGATGATCAGCCGGACGCCCGGGGTGTCGTACGCGGTGTAGGTCCAGGTGTCGTCGTCACGGGCCGCCTCCGGTTCGAGGACGACGCCCGGGCCGGCGACGGGCCGTTGCCGTACGAGGTCGAGCAACTCCTGGTGCGGGGGCACGGCTTCGGGCTCGGGCTCGGGTTCCGCGATCCATCGCAGGCCCTCCGGCGGGACGGTGGCTCGCAGTCCCCGGGTGTCGAACTCCTCGTGGGTCCACATCTCGTACGCACCGGCGCCGTCGGCCGCCTCCGGCCACTGCTGGACCACGCTCAGGTCGTCCACGTGGGGGTGTGGATGCAGGGGGTCGATCGGCACGATCAGTGGACGCTGGACGACGCAGTCGAGGTCGCCCGGGGGCCGTGCCGCGTGTCCCACCCAGGCCGGCATCACCATGCTGCCCCGCAGTACGAGCTCGGTCCCCAGCGAGGACTCGGCGACCAGGCGCAGCAGATGGTCGAGGACCGCGCGGTGTGCCGTACGCCATCGCTCGTCGTCCGGTACGGCGGTGGCCGGGGTGTCGGGTGGGAGGGGCACCGTGACCTCAACCCCCGCCGACGGTCTCGTCGATCCAGCCGCGGTCCAGGGACGGGCCGTCGTCGTGGACCACGAACTCCTCCTCCACCTCCACGACCTGGAAACCGGCCGCTGAGAGATCGGCCACCAGGGCGTCCAGTCTGCGGCGGGCTTCGGGACGTCCCACGCCCCGGCAGCGCTGGGTGACGAAGCGTTCGTGGCCGCGCTCGCCCAGGTCGCGGCGGGCGTTGCGGGAGACGTGGGCCGTGTGGCGCTCGGCCAGGGCGCGTAGCGACGCCACCGCCGCGGTATCGGCGAGGAGCAGTTTGACGTGGTGCTCGAAGTAGTGGTCGTGGGGGAGCGCGGACGCTTCCGTGGTGGTCTGTGGGACGTCCGTGTTCCAGGGCGTCGCCTCGATCTTGACGCGCGCGACGGTGAACCCCGCGGCGGACAGCCGCTCCGTCCACGCTTCTGCGGCCGTCCGCTGGGCGGACAGCGTGCCGCGCCCGGGAACGGTCAGCATCGGCTGGTCGGGCGTGGCGCCACGGTCCAGCAGGATGCGCGTGTACTTCACCGCGTGCCGCCGCGCCCAGTGACGGAGTCGGCTCTCCACGGCGGAAGCGGTGTCCATCGTCACTGTGACATGGGTCTCGAACTCCCCTGCGAACTCCCTCACTTCGGCGTCGCCCTTACCCTCCGCGCTGCCGCGGGCGTGTCCCAGGCCGGCCCGGGGCCGGTCGTCGAGCCCGGTGGGGGCCTGCGCGAGATCCATGGCCGGATCTTGGCAGACGGCACTGACAATCAGGGCGGTCGGACAGGGGCGTGCGAAAAACCCCAGGTGGTTCCGACCTGCGCTCTGTAACTTGTACAGGCGGCGCACAGGCGCAGCTCAGACCCTATCCAAAGGCCCACCACGTGTTCCTGACCCTCACCACCACCGGCACCGCGGAACGCCCCGCCACCGATCTCGGCTTCCTGCTGCACAAGCATCCCGAGAAGGCGCAGACGTTCTCCACCTCCTACGGCACGGCGCACGTCCTCTACCCCGAGGCGCACGCCGAGCGCTGCACGGCGGCGCTGCTACTGGAGGTCGACGCGGTGGCGTTGGTCCGGCGGGGGAAGGGCAAGGGCCGGGGCGGGGCACCCGACGCGGCGCTCGCGCAGTATGTGAACGACCGGCCGTACGCGGCGTCCTCGCTGCTCGCGGTCGCGCTCAGCGCTGTGTTCTCCAGCGCGATGCGGGGCGTGTGCAACGCCCGGCCCGAGCGCGCAGCCCAGCCGCTGCCCCTGCGCATCGAGGTGCCCGCGCTGCCGGCCCGAGGTGGCCAGGAGCTCGTACGGCGGCTGTTCGAGCCGCTCGGCTGGGCCGTGACCGCCGAACCCGTGCCGCTGGATGTGCAGTTCCCCGAGTGGGGCGACTCGCGCTATGTGCGGCTCGTACTGGAGTCGCAGGCGCTGACCCTCGCCGAGGCACTGCGTCACCTCTACGTCCTGCTCCCCGTCCTCGACGACGCCAAGCACTACTGGGTCTCCTCCGACGAGGTCGACAAGCTGCTGCGGGCCGGTGAGGGCTGGCTGCCGGACCACCCGGAGCAGAAGCTGATCACCAGCCGGTATCTGTCGCGCCGCTGGTCGCTGACCCGCGAGGCGATGGAGCGGCTGGAGCTGGTGCGGCTCGCGGAGGCCGACGACAGCGAGGTCGAGGACATCGACAACGCCGTCGAGGCGGAGAGCGAGACCGAGGAGAAGCCGACCCCGCTCGCCGTGCAGCGACGGGACGCGATCCTGGCCGCGCTCAGGGCGTCCGGCGCCGCGCGCGTGCTCGATCTCGGATGCGGACAGGGCCAGTTGGTGCAGGCGCTGCTCAAGGACCCGGCGTTCACCGAGATCGTGGGCGTGGATGTGTCGATGCGGGCGCTCACCATCGCCGGGCGGCGGCTGAAGCTGGACCGCATGGGGGAGCGGCAGGCCTCGCGCGTGAAGCTCTTCCAGGGCTCCCTCGCCTACACCGACAACCGGCTCAAGGGCTACGACGCCGCAGTGCTCAGCGAGGTCATCGAGCACCTCGACCTGCCCCGGCTGCCCGCCCTGGAGTACGCGGTGTTCGGCTCCGCCCGCCCGCGGACGGTTCTGGTGACCACGCCCAACGTCGAGTACAACGTCCGCTGGGAGTCCCTCCCGGCCGGACACGTCCGGCACGGCGACCACCGCTTCGAGTGGACCCGCGAGGAGTTCCGCGGGTGGGCGCGGGCGGTGGCCGAACGGCACGGGTACGCCGTGGAGTTCGTGCCCGTGGGACCGGACGACCCGGAGGTGGGGCCGCCCACGCAGATGGCCCTGTTCGAAATCAGCACAGCCGGCATGACGAGCAGCGTGAACGACGAGAAGGAGGCGAAGGCCGCATGAGCGAGACCACCCGGGCAACCAAGGGCCGCGTCCTGCCCGTCACCGACCTCTCCCTCGTCGTGCTCGTCGGCGCCTCCGGCTCCGGCAAGTCCACCTTCGCCCGCAGGCACTTCAAGCCGACCGAGGTCATCTCCTCCGACTTCTGCCGCGGCCTGGTCTCCGACGACGAGAACGACCAGAGCGCGACCCGGGACGCCTTCGACGTCCTGCACTACATCGCGGGCAAGCGACTGGCCGCCGGCCGCCGTACGGTCGTCGACGCCACCAGTGTGCAGCAGGACTCCCGGCGGCAGCTGATCGAGCTGGCCAAGCAGTACGACGTGCTGCCGATAGCCATCGTGCTCGACGTGCCCGAGGAGGTGTGCGCCGAGCGCAACGCGGCCCGCACCGACCGGGCCGACATGCCCCGCCGGGTCATCCAGCGGCACATCCGCGAACTGCGGCGCTCGATCAGGCAGCTGGAGCGCGAGGGCTTCCGCAAGGTGCACGTCCTGCGCGGTGTGGAGGACATCGAGAACGCCACGATCGTCACCGAGAAGCGCTTCAACGACCTCACCCACCTCACCGGCCCCTTCGACATCGTCGGAGACATCCACGGCTGCGCCGCCGAACTGGAATCGCTGCTGGGCAAGCTGGGCTATGTCGAGGGAGTGCACCCGGACGGCCGTACCGCCGTCTTCGTCGGCGACCTCGTCGACCGCGGCCCGGACAGCCCCGGTGTGCTGCGCCGCGTGATGTCGATGGTGAAGTCGGGCAACGCGCTGTGCGTGCCGGGCAACCACGAGAACAAGTACGGGCGTTACCTCAAGGGCCGCAAGGTCCAGCACACGCACGGACTCGCCGAGACCATCGAGCAGATGGACACCGAGAGCGAGGAGTTCCGCGCGGAGGTACGGGAGTTCATCGACGGCCTCGTCAGCCACTACGTCCTCGACGGCGGGCGGCTCGTGGTCTGCCACGCCGGTCTGCCGGAGAAGTACCACGGCCGTACGTCGGGGCGGGTGCGCTCGCACGCGCTGTACGGCGACACCACCGGGGAGACCGACGAGTTCGGGCTGCCGGTGCGCTACCCGTGGGCCGAGGACTACCGGGGCCGGGCGGCTGTGGTGTACGGCCACACTCCGGTGCCGGAGGCCACCTGGCTGAACAACACCATCTGCCTGGACACCGGCGCCGTCTTCGGCGGCAAGCTGACCGCGCTGCGCTGGCCGGAGCGGGAGCTGGTCGACGTACCGGCCGAGAAGGTCTGGTACGAGCCGGCCAAGCCGTTGCGGACGGAGGCACCGGGCGGGCACGACGGACGGCCGCTCGACCTCAACGACGTACAGGGCCGCAGGGTCGTGGAGACACGGCACGCGGGCCGGGTGTCGATCCGTGAGGAGAACGCGGCCGCGGCCCTGGAGGTCATGAGCCGCTTCGCCGTCGACCCGCGCCTGCTGCCGTACCTTCCGCCGACCATGGCACCGACGGCGACCAGCCACATCGAGGGTTACCTGGAGCACCCGGCGGAAGCCTTCGCGCAGTACGCGGCGGACGGTGTCGAGCGGGTCGTGTGCGAGGAGAAGCACATGGGTTCGCGGGCCGTGGCCCTGGTGTGCCGCGACGCGGAGGCCGCGCTCAAGCGGTTCGGCGTCGACGGTCCGACCGGGTCGCTGTACACGCGCACCGGCCGCCCGTTCTTCGACGACGAGTCCGTGACGGAGACGATCCTGGACCGGGTCCGTGCGGCGGCCGGCGAGGCCGGGCTCTGGGACGAACTGGAGACGGACTGGCTGCTGCTCGACGCCGAGCTCATGCCGTGGTCGCTGAAGGCGGCGGGCCTGCTGCGCTCGCAGTACGCGGCGGTCGGCGCCGCCTCCGGGGCGGCGTTCCCGGGTGCGCTGGCCGCGCTGGAGGGCGCCTCGGCGCGCGGTGTCGATGTGTCCGACCTGCTCGCGCGCCAGCGCGAACGGGCGTCGGACGCGGCCGCGTTCACGGAGGCGTACCGCCGCTACTGCTGGCCGACGGACGGCCTGGACGGCGTACGCCTGGCCCCGTTCCAGATCCTGGCGGTCCAGGGCCGCAGCCTCGCCGCCCTCCCGCACGACAAGCAGCTCGCGCTGCTCGACCGGCTGGTGGAGCACGACGGCAGCGGGCTGCTGCAGACCACCCGGCGGCTGTACGTCGACACCGGGGACCCGGAGTCGGTGCGGGCCGGCGTCGACTGGTGGCTGGAGATGACCGGCCGCGGCGGTGAGGGCATGGTCGTCAAGCCGCTCGGCGGCGTGGTGCGAAGCGGGGAGGGGCGTCTGGTGCAGCCGGGCATCAAGTGCCGGGGCCGCGAGTACCTGCGGATCATCTACGGTCCCGAGTACACGCGTCCCGACAACCTCGCCCGGCTGCGGCAGCGGTTCCTCAACCACAAGCGGTCCCTCGCCATCCGCGAGTACGCGCTCGGTCTGGAGGCACTGGACCGGCTGGCGGAGGGCGAGCCGCTGTGGCGTGTGCACGAGGCGGTGTTCGGGGTGCTGGCGCTGGAGTCGGAGCCGGTGGACCCGCGGCTGTGACGGTCAGTCGACCAGTCGCAGCCGCCGGCGGCACACGCCCACCCGGACCGTCTGGCCCCAGGTCAGCTCCACCGCGTCCGTCTCCATCCCGTCCCCGAAGGCGACGAGCCGCTCGGACTCGACGGTGAGGTGGAGCAGGGCCGCCGCGGGGAGTTCCCCGGCCACCAGTGACGTACCGGTGGCCGGGGACGGCCAGGCCTCCCGTACGAACCACAGCAGGCGCTCCTCCGTGGGGGCGGGCAACCGCAGCTGCCCGCCCCGCTCCTGCCACACCGACCGGATCCAGCCGGTCGCCCCCGTGCCCGTGCCGACGATCACCCCGGACGAAGCCTGGGCCTCGACGACACCCCCGTCGCCCTCCAGGCCCAGGCGGTAGCGGGCCGTCTGATGTCCGGCGGCGCCCAGGTAGATCTCGTTCAGTGCCACGAGGCGTTGTGTGTCGTCGGCGACGGCCTCGACCATGGTGAGTTCGTCGAAGCCACCCCTTCCGGATTGCGTGGACGCCAACAACTTGGCCGCGTCCGCCGGACGGTGACGCACCAGGACGCCCGGGTTTCGGCCGGGGTCGGTGTCGATGCCCAGCACCGGCTGTCCGTCGAGGTACTTGGCCACGTTCGCGACCAGGCCGTCCTGCCCGACCACGACCACGACGTCCTCCGGCGCGAACAGGAACCGGTCCAGGTCGGCCCGCTCCACCCGGCTCTGACGCCAGGTCAGGGGGATCGCCGAGGTCACCTCCGTGAGCGCCTGTCGCGTACGGCGGTGGCGTTCGGCGACCTCCTCGATGTCACGGCCCCGGGAGGAGAGGAAGAAGGCGGCCTGGCCGTGCGTGCCGTGCCGGGCCACCAACTCCTCGTACTCCGTGGTGCGATGGACGAGGACGACCCGCGGGGCGAGACTCACTCCCGCGCACCCAGCTTGGCGAGCAGCCCCGTCAGCACGTCCGGCGACACCGTCACGCTGTCGATCCGCGGCAGGTTCTCCGCGAGCCGCGTCCCGGTCAGGGCGTGCAGCGTCGCCACCTCCACCTCGGCGTGCACCCGCAGCCAGGCCGCCTGCGCCTGTGCCCGCGCCGCACCGACCTCACGGGCGCCCTCGGCCTCCGCCCGGGCCAGCCGTACGGACCGGGTGGCCTCCGCCTCCGCGAGCCGTACCGTCCGTGCCGCCTCCGCCTCGGCCCTGACGGCGTCCGCGGCCGCGTGCTCCTCGGCCTCGCGGCGTGCGTTCGTGCCGCGCTGGTCCACCAACTGCTCCTCGCGGCGGGCGAGTTCGATCTGGCTGGCCAGTTCGTTCTCGGCGATGGCGCGCTCCCGCTCGACGGCGACCGCCCGGCGCTCGTACGTCGCGCGGTCGGCCTCCTGCTGGATCTGCTCGCGGGCCGGAGTGCGCAGCGCCCGCTCCACCTCCGGTTCCGGGCGCAGTGCCACAACGCGTACGGCGACCACCTCGATGCCGGTCGCGGGGAGTCTGGGCTCGCCGGCGAGTCCCTGCGCGATCCGCTCCCGTACCGCCGTGACGCCGTCCACGAGCGCCGCCGACAGCGGTGTACGGGACAGGACGTCCAGCGCGTGCTGCTGTGCCGTCTCGGTGAGCAGGGTGCCGAGCTGCTCCAGCGGGGCCGCGCGCCAGGCGCCCGTGTCCGGGTCGATCGAGAAGTCCAGGCGCGCGGCGGCCACGGCCGGGTCGCTGATCCGGTAGGTGACCGTCGCCTGTACGGCCACGTCCTGGAAGTCGGACGTACGGGCATGGAAGGTCATCGCCAACTCCCGGTCGTCGACCGGCACTTCGGAGATCGCGGCGGTCAGCGCCCGGAACCAGAAGCTGAGCCCGGGGCCGTCGTGCAGGAGCTTTCCGCCGCGGTGGTGGCGGACGTGCGCCGTGGGCGCGCCGCGCAGATGGCGCCAGCCCAGGCGCCGGGTGATGTCGGCCATGAAGCTCCCTCTTTTCGTCATGCAGACGATAATCGCGCGATGCGCTTGTCGTCAAGAGGACGAAAAGAAGAGGGGGCAAGGAGAAAGAAGAGGGGAGCAAGTAGGGGGTGAACGGGGTCCCCGTTGGTCAGGATGGAGACATGGGATTCCATGTCGACTCCGAGGCCGGGCGGCTGCGCCGCGTCATACTCCACCGGCCGGATCTCGAGCTCAAAAGGCTCACCCCCAGCAACAAGGACGCCCTGCTCTTCGACGACGTGCTGTGGGTCCGCAGGGCGCGCGCCGAGCACGACGGTTTCGCCGACGTGCTGCGTGACCGCGGGGTCACCGTCCATCTCTTCGGCGACCTGCTCACCGAGGCCCTGGAGGTCCCGGCGGCCCGCGAGCTCGTCCTGGACCGGGTCTTCGACGAGAAGGAGTACGGGGTGCTGGCCACCGACCACCTCCGTGCGGCCTTCGAAAGCCTGCCGGCGCCCGAACTGGCCGAGGCGCTCGTCGGCGGCATGACCAAGCGGGAGTTCCTGGAGGCGCACCCCGAGCCGATCTCCGTGCGCTTCCATGTCATGGAGCTCGACGACTTCCTGCTGGCGCCCCTGCCCAATCACCTCTTCACCCGCGACACCTCCGCCTGGATCTACGACGGCGTCTCCGTCAACGCCATGCGCTGGCCCGCCCGGCAGCGCGAGACCGTGCACTTCGAGGCGATCTACCGGCACCACCCGCTGTTCCGTGACGAAACGTTCCATGTCTGGTCCGAGGGGCAGGCCGACTACCCCTCCACCATCGAGGGCGGGGACGTCCTGGTGATCGGCAACGGAGCTGTCCTGATCGGCATGAGCGAGCGGACGACCCCCCAGGCCGTCGAGATGCTGGCGCACAAGCTGTTCGCCGCCGGGTCGGCCGAGACGATCGTGGCCCTCGACATGCCCAAGCGGCGGGCGCTGATGCATCTCGACACCGTGATGACGATGGTCGACGGCGATGTCTTCACCCAGTACGCCGGGCTCGGCATGCTCCGCTCGTACACCATCGAGCCGGGCGCCGGTGACAAGGAACTGAAGGTCACCGACCATCCCCCGGAGCACATGCACCGCGCGATCGCCGCCGCGCTCGGTCTGAGCGAGATCCGCGTCCTCACCGCGACCCAGGACGTGCACTCGGCCCAGCGCGAGCAGTGGGACGACGGGTGCAACGTGCTGGCCGTCGAGCCGGGTGTCGTCGTCGCCTATGAGCGCAACTCCACCACCAACACACATCTGCGCAAGCAGGGCATCGAGGTGATCGAGATCCCGGGGAGCGAGCTGGGGCGGGGGAGGGGCGGGCCGCGGTGCATGAGCTGTCCGGTCGAGCGTGCGCCCGTATATTAATTCTGAAGGTCGTATAGACTTCCAGGGTCCTTGTACTCGTACCTCTGGAGCGCCCCCATGGCGACTGTCCCGACCGCCCTCGCCGGCCGCCACTTCCTCAAGGAGCTCGACTTCACCGAGCAGGAGTTCCTCGGGCTGGTCGAGCTGGCCGCCGAGCTGAAGGCGGCCAAGAAGGCCGGGGCCGAGACACGGTACCTGCGGGGCAGGAACATCGCGCTGATCTTCGAGAAGACCTCGACGCGTACGCGCTGCGCGTTCGAGGTCGCGGCCGCCGACCAGGGTGCCTCCACGACCTACCTCGACCCCTCGGGCTCGCAGATCGGTCACAAGGAGTCCGTGAAGGACACCGCGCGCGTGCTCGGCCGGATGTACGACGGGATCGAGTACCGCGGGGACAGCCAGGCGAAGGTGGAGGAGCTGGCGGAGTACGCCGGGGTGCCCGTCTACAACGGCCTGACCGACGACTGGCACCCCACGCAGATGCTCGCCGATGTGCTGACCATGACGGAGCACAGCGGCAAGCCGCCCAGGGAGATCACCTTCGCGTACCTCGGCGACGCCCGCTTCAACATGGGGAACTCGTATCTGATCACCGGTGCGCTGCTCGGGATGGACGTACGGATCGTCGCGCCCCAGGCCTACTGGCCCTCCCGGCAGGTCGTCGGCCGTGCCCTGGAGCTCGCCGAGACCAGCGGGGCCCGGGTCACCCTCACCGAGAAGGTCGACGAAGGCGTTCTTGCGGCCGATTTCGTCGCCACCGATGTGTGGGTGTCCATGGGGGAGCCGAAGGAGGTGTGGGAGACACGGATCGCCGCGCTCGGCTCCTATGCGGTGACCATGGACGTCCTGCGCGCGACCGGCAATCCGGACGTGAAGTTCCTGCACTGTCTGCCGGCCTTCCACGACCTCGGCACCAAGGTGGGACGCGAGATCTTCGAGACCTACGGCCTGGACTCCCTGGAGGTGACCGACGAGGTCTTCGAGTCGGAGCACTCGGTGGTCTTCGACGAGGCGGAGAACCGGATGCACACGATCAAGGCCGTCCTGGTGGCGACGCTGGGGTGAGTCACCCCGCCCGGCGCTGAGCCGGTATCACCGGCAGCCTGAACCACACCGCCTTGCCCGAGTCCGTCGGGCGGTGGCCGCAGGACGAGCTCAGGGTGCGGATCAGCAGCAGGCCGCGGCCATGTTCCTGCCAGGGGTCGGGGATGCCCGCGGTGGGGCGGGTCAGGTTGCCCGGTGGGGCCGGGTCCGGGTCGTGGACCTCCACCCGGCAGCCGGACGGCAGCAGCTCCACGACCAGCTCCAGCGGGCCGTTGCCCGCGGTGTGCTCCACGGCGTTCGCGACCAGCTCCGCGGTGAGCAGCTCGGCGGTGTCGCTGCAGGCGCCGTGCTCCAGCTCGGCCAGCGCCGTACGCACCAGTGCGCGGGCGACGGGCACGGCCGCGGTGGTGTGCGGCAGCGCGATGCGCCAGGAGGCGGAGGCTGGGGAGCGATCGTGCAAGGCGGGTCCGTTCATGAGCAGGCTGTCCTGCTTTCAACCTTATGAATGGTACGGCGCCACCCGGCGGGACCGCTCGGTGGGCACCGTTCGGGACCTTCGGCCCCGACTGCTGTGCGGCTTACCCAGGTGAACGACCGGCCTCGCACGGCTGATCCCGCCGTTACGCGGGTGTCGACGAGCCGTGACGGATGTGACGGCGGCAGGTCACACCGGATCGGAGTATTGCGCGGTCGTGACGACAGTCAAAGTTGGGTGATAGCTTCGATGGGTAGAGCTCTCTGAGGCAGTGCCCGCCGTCCGCCCGAGGAGGCCGCACGTCATGAGTCCCTTCACCGGCTCCGCCGCCCCCACCTCCGACTGGGAGCATCTGCGGGTCGACCACACCGACGGAGTCGCCACCGTCACCCTCGCCCGTCCCGAGAAGCTCAACGCGCTCACCTTCGGCGCCTACGCCGACCTGCGCGATCTGCTCGCCGAGCTGTCGCGGGAGAAGGCGGTACGGGCTCTGGTGCTGGCCGGCGAGGGCCGTGGGTTCTGCTCCGGCGGTGACGTCGACGAGATCATCGGCGCGACGCTGTCCATGGACACCGCCCAGCTGCTCGACTTCAACCGGATGACCGGGCAGGTCGTGCGGGCCGTACGGGAGTGCCCGTTCCCGGTGATCGCGGCGGTGCACGGGGTGGCGGCGGGCGCAGGTGCCGTACTGGCCCTCGCGGCCGACTTCCGGGTCGCCGACCCCACCACCCGCTTCGCCTTCCTCTTCACCCGGGTCGGCCTGTCCGGCGGTGACATGGGCGCGGCCTATCTGCTGCCGAGGGTCGTCGGCCTCGGCCACGCGACCCGGCTGCTCATGCTCGGCGAGTCTGTTCGGGCGCCGGAGGCCGAGCGGATCGGCCTGATCAGCGAACTGGCGGACGAGGGCCACGCCGACGAGGCCGCCCAGGCCCTGGCCCGCCGCCTGGCCGACGGACCGGCACTGGCGTACGCCCAGACCAAGGCGCTGCTCACGGCCGAGCTGGACATGCCGCTGGCGGCGGCGGTGGAGATGGACGCGTCGACGCAGGCCCTGCTGATGAACGGCGAGGACTACGCGGAGTTCCACGCAGCCTTCACGGAGAAGCGCCCACCGAAGTGGCGGGGAAGGTAGCGATGTTCGCAGCCAAGGGAAGCGTGCCCGCCGAAGGGGCGCGGGGAACTGCGCGACCAGCCCCGACGGGCCCGCAGTCGCGCAACGGGACAAGCCACCCCCTACGAGTCGCGATCATCGGCGGCGGCCCCGGCAGCCTCTACGCCGCGGCCCTGCTGAAACGCCTCGCCCCCGATCGCGAGGTCACCGTCTGGGAACGCAACGCCCCCGACGACACCTTCGGCTTCGGAGTGGTCCTCTCCGACGAGACCCTGGGCGGCATCGAACACGCCGACCCGGTGGTCTACGAGGCACTCCGCGAGGAATTCGTCCGCTGGGACGACATCGACATCGTCCACCGAGGCACCCGCCAGACCTCCGGAGGACACGGCTTCGCGGCCCTCGGCAGAAAGCGCCTCCTGGAGATCCTGCACGACCGCTGCCACGCGCTCGGCGTGGACCTCCGCTTCCGCACGCAGGCCCCGCACCCGGCCCGGCTCGCCGAGACATACGACCTGGTCATCGCCGCGGACGGGGTGAACAGCACCACCCGCGAGGCCTACACCCATGTGTTCCGCCCCCATGTGGCCACACACCACTGCCGCTACATATGGCTGGCCGCCGACTTCGCCTTCGAAGCCTTCCGTTTCGAGATCGCCGAGACCGAGCACGGCGTCATGCAACTGCACGGCTACCCGTACGCGGCAGACGCCTCCACCGTCATCGTGGAGATGCGTGAGGAGGTGTGGCGAGCCGCCGGGTTCGACGAACTCGACGAGCAGGAGTCGACAGCGCGCTGCGCCAAGATCTTCGCGGACGCGCTCGGCGGACGGCCGCTGAAGTCCAACAAGTCGGCCTGGACCACCTTCCGGACGGTCGTCAACGAGCGCTGGTCGAACGGCAACATCGTCCTGCTCGGCGACGCCGCCCACACCGCCCACTTCTCCATCGGCTCGGGCACCAAGCTGGCCGTCGAGGACGCCCTCGCCCTCGCCGCCTGTCTGGAGGAACAGCCGGACATCGCAAGCGCGCTCAGTGCCTACGAGGAGGAGCGCAAACCGGTCGTCGCCTCCACCCAGCGCGCCGCCCGCGCCAGCCTGGAGTGGTTCGAGAACCTCGGCCTCTACCTCGACCAGCCGTCCCGCCAGTTCGCCTTCAACCTGCTCACCCGCAGTCGCCGCGTCACCCACGACAACCTGCGCCTGCGTGACGCCCACTTCACCGAGGCCGTGGAACGCGACCACGGCTGCCCGCCCGGCACGCCGCCGATGTTCACCCCGTTCCGGCTGCGCGGCCTGACCCTGCGCAACCGGGTCGTGGTGTCCCCGATGGACATGTACTCCGCCACGGACGGTGTCCCCGGCGACTTCCACCTCGTCCACCTCGGCGCCCGTGCCCTCGGCGGCGCCGGCCTGGTGATGACCGAGATGGTGTGCGTCAGCCCGGAGGGACGCATCACCCCCGGCTGCACCGGTCTCTACAGCGGCAGACAGGCCGACTCCTGGCGGCGGATCGTCCAGTTCGTGCACGCCCAGTCACCCGGCACCGCCATCGGCGTGCAGCTCGGCCACAGCGGGCGCAAGGGCTCGACCAAGCTGATGTGGGAGGGCATGGACGAACCGCTGGAGGACGGCAACTGGCCGCTCGTGGCCGCGTCCCCGATCCCCTACAAGCCGTACAGCCAGACTCCTCGCGAGCTGACCCGCGCCCAACTCACCGACATCCGCGAACAGTTCACCGCAGCCGCCTGGCGCGCCACCCGCGCCGGGTTCGACCTGCTCGAACTCCACTGCGCCCACGGCTATCTGCTCTCCGGTTTCCTCTCCCCGCTCACCAACCGCCGCACCGACGCCTACGGCGGCACCCTGGAGAAACGGCTCCGCTTCCCGCTGGAGGTCTTCGACGCCGTACGGAACGTATGGCCCGAGGAGCGGCCCATGACCGTCCGTATCTCCGCCACCGACTGGGCCGAGGGCGGCACGAGTGCCGAGGACGCCGTCGAGATCGCCCGCGCCTTCGCCGCGCACGGCGCCGACGCGATCGACGTGTCGACCGGACAGGTCGTGGCCGATGAGCGGCCGGAGTTCGGACGGTCGTACCAGACGCCGTACGCCGACCGGATCCGGCACGCCACCGGTCTGCCGGTGATCGCGGTCGGCGCGATCTCGTCCTGGGACGACGTCAACTCCCTGATCCTGGCGGGCCGTACGGACCTGTGCGCACTCGCCCGTCCGCACCTGTACGACCCGTACTGGACCCTGCACGCGGCGGCCGAGCAGGGCTACGACGGTCCCGGCGTCGCCTGGCCGGCCCCGTACCGCGCGGGCAGCCGCCGCCCGCAGACCGGCCGCACGGACGCGCCCAAGCCGCGGCTGACACTGGGGACTTGAGGGCGTACGTCGCGGACAGGTACGACGGACAGGGACGACGGAGAGCACGCCGTCGCGTGCGAGCACCTCCGAGGTCACAGACCGGCGTACTTCGCCCCCGAGTCCCGCAGCCGCTTGTGCAGTCCTCGGAAGACGGCGGCCGAGCGCGCGCCCGGCCAGTCCCCGGGCAGCAGCCGGGCCGGCAGACCGGGGTCGGTGTAGGGGAGGTGGCGCCAGGAGTCCAGGGCGAGGAGATAGTCGCGGTACGCCTCCTCCGGCGGGGTGTCGGCTCGGCGCTCCCAGTCGTGCAGCACGCGCGCGTGACGGTCGAGGAACGCGTCGTGCTCCTTGGCGATCGCGGCCAGGTCCCACCAGCGGGCGACGGCCTCGGCGGTCGGCGTGAAGCCGAGGTGCTCGCCGCGGAAGAAGTCGACGTACTCCTCCAGGCGCAGCCGCTGGAGGGTGTGCCGGGCCTCCTCGTAGAGCCGGGCGGGCGCGATCCACACGCCCGGGGCCGCCGTCCCGAAGCCCAGCCCGGCCAGCCGGGAGCGCAGCACATGGCGCTTCTGCCGCTCCGACTCCGGCACCGAGAACACCGCGAGCACCCAGCCCTCGTCGTCGGGCGGCGCGGCGCCGTAGATACGGCGGTCGCCGTCGTCGAGCAACTGGCAGGCGTCCGGGGAGAGTTCATAGCCGGCCGCGCCCTGTGCCGTACGGGCCGGCAGCAGCAGCCCGCGTCGCTTCAGCCGCGACACCGACGAACGTACCGAAGGGGCGTCCACGCCGACCGCGGCCAGCAGTCTGATCAGCTCGGCGACCGGTACCGGGCCGGACATGTGGCGGCCGTAGGCGCCGTAGAGCGTGACGATGAGAGACCGTGGTGCATGCTGGTCGGACACGTTGATCATCTTAGGTCGTACGGATCACTGCTGGTCACCCCTCGGGCCATTACCGTCGCGCAGCCGGAACCGCTGGAGCTTGCCGGTCGCGGTGCGCGGCAGCGCGTCCAGGAAGACGATCTCGCGCGGGCATTTGTACGGCGCCAGCTCGCCCTTGACGAATGTGCGCAGCGCCTCCGCGTCCTGTCGCGCGCCCTCCCTGAGCACCGCGTATGCCACCACGACCTGTCCGCGCGCCTCGTCCGGCCGCCCCACCACCGCCGTCTCCAGCACGTCCGGGTGGCGCAGCAGCGCCTCCTCGACCTCGGGGCCCGCGATGTTGTACCCGGCCGAGATGATCATGTCGTCCGCGCGAGCGACGTAGCGGAAATAGCCGTCACTCTCCCGGACGTAGGTGTCGCCGGTGATGTTCCAGCCGTGGCGCACGTACTCGCGCTGCCGTGGGTCGGCGAGATAGCGGCAGCCGACCGGCCCGCGCACCGCGAGCAGCCCCGGCTCTCCGTCGGGCAGGTCCCGGCCCTCGCCGTCGACGACGCGCGCCTGCCACCCCGGTACCGGCACACCCGTGGTCCCGGGCCTGATGTGCTCGTCGGCGGCCGAGATGAAGATGTGCAGCAGTTCGGTGGCGCCGATGCCGTTGATGACGCGCAGCCCGGTCCGCTCGTGCCAGGCCTGCCAGGTGGCGGCGGGCAGGTTCTCGCCCGCGGAGACACAGCGGCGCAGCGAGGAGATGTCGTACGAGTCGAGCTCGTCCAGCATCGTGCGGTACGCCGTCGGCGCGGTGAACAGCACGGAGACCCGGTGTTCGGCGATGGCGGGCAACAGCTGCTTGGGGCCGGCCTGTTCGAGGAGCAGGGCGCTGGCGCCGGCCCGCATCGGGAAGATGACGAGTCCGCCGAGGCCGAAGGTGAAGCCGAGCGGGGGGCTGCCGGCGAAGACATCGCCCACATGTGGTTGCAGCACATGTTCCGAGAAGGTGTCGGCTATCGCGAGCACATCCCGGTGGAAGTGCATACAGCCCTTGGGCCGTCCGGTGGTCCCGGAGGTGAACGCGATGAGGGCGACATCGTCGGCCGCGGTGTCGACGGCCGGGTAGGGGGTGTCGGGTGCGGGGAGGCGCAGCAGGTCGTCGGGGGCGTCGCCGCCGTACGTCGCGATGCGCAGGCCGGGTATCTCGGCCTTGGCGAGGTCGTCGACGGCGCGGATGTCGCACAGCGCGTGCCGCACCTGGGCGATCTCGCACATGGTCCGCAGCTCGTGCGGCCGCTGCTGGGCCAGCACGGTGACGGCGACCCCGCCCGCCTTCAGCACGGCCAGCCAGCAGGCGGCCAGCCAGGGCGTGGTCGGGCCGCGCAGCAGCACCCGGTTGCCCGGGACGATGCCGAGGTGGTTGGTGAGCACATGTGCGAGGCGGTCGACTCGGGCGCGCAGTGTGCCGTACGTCCATGTGGCGGCGGACGGGGTGTGGAACACGGGCCGCTCGTTGTCGGGGCCTTCGAGCAGCTCGGCGGCGGCGTTGAGCCGTTCGGGGTAACGCAGTCCCGGCAGGTCGAAGCGCAGCTCGGGCCACTCGTCGGGCGGTGGCAGATGCTCGCGGGCGAAGCTGTCGACGTGCGCGGAGCGGTGCAGACCGGCCATGGCGGTTCGCCCCCTTGCCTTGTGGGCTGCCTCGTGGGCGTCGTGTTGGGCTCGCACAGGGAGCGTATCGTGTTGGTGACGGCAGTCAATGGTGCGCGATACCGTCGAGGAGGTCCGTCGACAGGGCCCGTCGCGGACGGCCCCGCAGGGAGGTCGGCAATGCCCGCATTCTCGCTCGATCCACCACAAACCGCATGGTGCGCCGAGTTGCGCACCCTGGCCGCCGAACGGCTGCGCCCGCTCGCGGAGAAGGGCGAACCGGGGCACGTCAACCGCGCGCTCGTCACCGAGCTCGGTCGACTCGGCCTGCTGGAGCGGCTGTTCACCTCCGGAGCGGTCGACCTGTGCCTGATGCGCGAGTCCCTCGCCTACGCCTGCACGGAGGCGGAGACCGCGCTGGCCCTGCAGGGCCTGGGCGCACACCCCGTGCACGCCCACGGCACCCCGGCCCAGCGGAAGCGCTGGCTGCCGCGGGTGGCCGAGGGCAGCGCGGTGGCGGCCTTCGCGCTGAGCGAGCCGGGGGCGGGGTCGGACGCGGCGGCGCTGGAGCTGTGCGCGGAGCGGGACACCTCGCGGCCGGGCGGGCCGGGGACGACGCCGGTCGCCACCCTGGCCGCCGAGCCCGACGGCCCCGCCCGCTGGCGGCTCACCGGCGAGAAGTGCTGGATCTCCAACGCCCCCGAGGCCGACTTCTACACCGTCTTCGCCCGCACCACCCCCGGCGCCGGCGCCCGCGGCGTCACCGCCTTCCTGGTCCCCGCCGACCGTCCCGGCCTCACCGGCACGGGCCTCGACATGCTGTCCCCGCACCCCATCGGCACCCTCGACCTCGACGCCGTCCCCGTCACCGCCGACGATGTGCTCGGCGAGCCCGACCGCGGCTTCCGGGTCGCCATGGGCACCCTCAACCTGTTCCGGCCCAGCGTCGGCGCGTTCGCCGTCGGCATGGCCCAGGCGGCCCTGGACGCGACCCTCGCCCACACGGCCGGCCGGGACGCGTTCGGCGGCAAGTTGAAGGACCTGCAGACGGTCGCCCACCAGGTCGCCGAGATGGCCCTGCGCGCAGAGGCGGCCCGCCTCATGGTGTACGCGGCGGCCACGGCGTACGACGAAGGCGGCGAGGACGTCCCGAAGCGTGCGGCGATGGCGAAACTGCTCGCCACCGAGACCGCGCAGTACGTCGTCGACAAGGCGGTCCAGCTGCACGGTGCGCGAGCCCTGCGCCGTGGCCATCTGCTCGAACACCTCTACCGTGAGGTGCGCGCCCCGCGCATCTACGAGGGCGCCAGCGAGGTCCAACGCGGCATCATCGCCAAGGAGTTGTACGCGGACATGGAGGCCGGCCAGTGAGTAGCGAGCGCGTCAACCCGCCCGAGCTCTCCCCGCCCGCCGGCTTCTCCCACGCGGTCGTCGCCACCGGCTCACGGGTCGTCTTCCTGGCCGGTCAGACCGCCCTCGACACGGATGGGAAGGTGACCGGCGACACCCTCCCCGAGCAGTTCGAGCGGGCCCTGACCAATCTGCTGGCCGCGCTGGTGGCCGCCGGTGGAACGCCGGCCGACCTCGCCCGGGTCACCGTCTATGCCACCGACGTCGCGGCGTATCGGACCCAGGCCGCCGAACTCGGCCGTATCTGGCGGCAGTTGGCGGGGCGTGACTATCCGGCGATGGCGGTCGTCGAGGTCGTGCGCCTGTGGGACGAGGAGGCGCTGGTGGAGCTCGACGGGTTCGCCGTGCTGCCGTAGTTCCCGTTCACCAGTCGCAGCCGCAGTCGCAGTCGCAGCCGTAGCTGTAGCCGTAGTCGTAGGGGTCGCTCACGCCGCCATGGCCAGGCGCTCGGCCGGCACCCGGTGCGGTGCGACCACACGGCCGTCGGGCAGCAGCTCACCGCTGTCGTCGAACACGATGGCGCCGTCGCACAGCAGGCTCCAGCCCTGCTCGGGGTGTGCGGCCACCACATGGGTGCTGCGGGTCTCGGAGGCAGGGCACGAAGGCTGGTGGGAACACATGGCGCACCTCCACATAGGGCGGACGAGCCGTGTGGGTCGTCCATATGGGTAGACCATGCTCCTGTTGCGAACTCACCGGAACGGCCCGCCGTGAACCGTGACAACACGCGGACAACTCTCTGACCGATCCACGATGGTCGGGGCGGACTCGCCACCGAAGGGGTGACGGTCACGTCGCCGGGCGCACCGGCCGGGTACCAGTGGAGCGCCCCACTCCGCCCACCCGGGAGGTCATCCCATGCCCCTGCGCCCCGCTCTCGCCACCGCCTTCGGCGCCGCGCTGCTCCTGCTGGTCGCCGCGCCCTCGGCCCCTGCCGACTCCGACACCACCGCGGAACCCAAGGAGACCGTGACCGTCGACACCACGGCCCGGTTGGCCGCCGACGGCACCGTCACCGTGTCCGGCACCTACCACTGCGTCGACAGCACGGGACCCACCTTCGTGAGCGCCTCCGTCGGCCAGCGGGCCTCCACCAGCCGGTACGCCATCGGCGGCACCCTCGCGGTGTGCGACGGCAAGGACCACCGCTGGGAGAACAGGAGCCAGCCCTCTCCGTCGACCCTCAAGCACGGCAAGGCGGACGTCGAGGCGACCATCGTGGAGCTCTACCCCGTGGACGTTCTGGGCGGCCTGCCCCTGCCCCGCTTCCACGCGGTACAGAAGAAGAACGTCACGCTGTCGAAGGCGTGACGACGACCCCCGTTCCGGCGTCCCACCGCACACAGCGCGCCGCGCCCCTCCCGGTCGAAGGGGGCGCGGCGCGACGCGTTCGGGCATGCTCCGTGGCGTCCACCACCGCCTCGATCCACTCCCAGTCGGTGTGGGCGCCGACGCCGTAGTCGATGCTGGAGCCGGCCAGCCCGTCGCCGCGGGCGATCTCGATCGCGGTAACCCCGGCGGCGTCCAGCGCGGCGGCGATGGCGCGGGCCTGGTCGACGGTGTGGCGGCCTGAAGCACCCGCCACTCACACGACCGCACCGCCCGAGGTGTCCCGCCCCCACACCCCCACATCCCCACCACGCTGAGCCCCCTGCCCGAGCGGCGTAACGTCGTCAGTGTGGAGCCCACGGCCGACCGTCTTCTGTCGCGTGCGGCGTACGAGCTCGGCTCGCGAGCGGACGAGCTCAGCGCCCACGTGGAAGAGTGCCTGCGGCGCGAACTGCCCGTGCTGTGGGAGAACCCGGAAGTGGCTCGGATGGCCTCCGCGAACGTCGTCGAGCACCTCTGCGCCGCCCTGTCCGGGCTTCGGGACTCCGTCGAGCCGGGCCGGATCGAGCTGCCGGCCGCCGACCTGGAGCGCGCGCGGGTACTGGTCCGGCACGGCACGCCGCTCAGCGAGATGCTGCGGGCCTTCCGGCTGGCGCAGGGCATCGTCATCGACCGGTTGTTCGTGGAGCTGTCCCGGCTCAGCGACGACGCCAAGCAGATCAGCGAGGCGGCGCGGCGGCTGATCGCGATAGCGACCACATATGTGGACCGGGTGTCGGAGCAGGGCGTCCTGGCGTACCAGGAGGAGCGGGACAGGCGGCTGCGGTGGCGGTCGGCGATGGTCAACGAGGCCAGCATGCGCATCGGGACCACCCTGGACATCGCCCGCACCGCCCAGGAACTGGCGGACTTCGCCACCGAGCACTTCGCCGACCTGGTCACCGTCGACCTGCTCGAGGCCGTGCTGCGAGGGCAGGACGAAGCGGAGGACGGCCCGCTCATGCTGCGCAGGATGGCCCGCGGACCGGCGGACGCGACCGAGCCTGAACCGGATTCAGATTCGGCATCGGATTCGGAATCTGCGGCCGCGCAGCGGGCCCACCCCCCGGCCGACGGATCGCCCTCGGCGCGGGCCCTGGCCACCGGCCGGCCCTGTCGGCACCGGCAGGACAGGGCCCCCGGCGATCCGCGAGCCCACTCGACGCTGGCGATTCCGCTGTGTGCGCGGGGCACCGCACTGGGCGTCGCGGAGTTCCACCGCATCGGCAACCCCGACCGCTACGACGACGAGGACCTGCTCCTCGCCCAGGAGATCGTCGCCAGGGCCGCCGTCGCCGTGGACAACGCCCGCCGCTACACCCACGCCCGCGCCACGGCCCTCACCCTCCAGCGCAGCCTGCTCCCCCGGCAGGCCCCGCGGCAGTCGGCCGTGGACGTCGCGTACCGCTATCTGCCGGCCGGCTCCGAGGCCGGGGTGGGCGGCGACTGGTACGACGTCATCCCGCTGTCCGGCGCGAGGGTGGCCCTCGTGGTGGGTGACGTGGTGGGTCACGGCATCCGCGCCGCCGCCACGATGGGCCGGCTGCGGACCGCCGTACGCACCCTGGCGGACATCGATCTGCCGCCCGACGAGCTTCTGACCCACCTGGACGACGTCGTCCTGCGCCTGTCCACCGAAGCGCGCACGGACCCCGACGCCGACCCTGACACGGGCCCCGACCCCGACCGCGACGTCGGCGGAGACGTCGGTGCCACCTGCCTGTACACCGTCTACGACCCCGTCTCCCGTCGCTGCACCATGGCCCGTGCGGGGCATGTGCCCCCGGCCGTGGTGGTCCGGGACGGCACTGCGGAGCCGCTGGATCTGCCGCTGGGACCGCCGCTCGGACTGGGCGGACTGCCGTTCGAAACGGTCGAGGTCGAGCTGCCCGAGGGCAGCCTGATCGCCCTGTGCACCGACGGTCTGATCGAGACCCGCGACCACGACATCGACGCGGGCCTCGCCACGCTGCGGCAGATCCTCGCCCGGCCGGCGCCCTCCCTGGAGGCGGCCTGCGACAGCGTGCTGGAGGCACTGCTGCCGTCCCGGCAGGACGACGACATCGCCCTGCTCCTCGCCCGCACCCGGACGCTCGGGGACGACCGGGTCGCCACCTGGGAGCTGGAGGCCGACCCGGCGGTCGTCGCCCGCGCCCGCTCGGACGTCTCCCGGCAGCTGACCGCCTGGGGACTGGAGGAACTCGGCTTCGTCGCCGAACTGGTGGTCAGCGAACTGGTCACCAACGCCATCCGCTACGGCCGTCCCCCGATCCGACTGCGCCTCATCCTCCCCCAGCCGCCCGGGGGGCCGGGAGGTGCCCCCACCCGCTCCCTCCTGTGCGAGGTCTCCGACGCCGGCAGCACCACCCCGCACCTGCGCCGGGCCCGGAGCCTCGACGAGGGCGGCCGCGGTCTGCTCCTGGTCGCCCAGCTCGCCGACCAGTGGGGCACCCGGCAGGCCCGGCACGGCAAGACCGTCTGGGCCGAACTCAGCGAGTAGGCCGCCGTCACCGGACAACCAGGCGCCGCACATCAGTCGGTCCCGGGCCGCACCAGCTTGAAGACCAGACGGGCTCCGGCGCGCTGTGCGGCCCGGCACAGACGTGCCGTGAACCTCACCGACGACTGACGCGGACAACGCATCGGGCCCGCCCGCGCATCGCGCGGACGGGCCCGTCATCGAGCGCTGGGCAGGCCTTGCACCTGCATTTCCCCGCAGGAAGCGGGGCGTCTTTCCTTGGACCACCAACGCAACACCAGTCACCCCGAGTTGCGGCGACCAGCTCGTGATCAATCCTAGCGCATACGGCCCCGACGGGTACGCGCCGGGCCCAGGGCCCAGCGGTGACGCCCCGGCACCGGGCCCCCGCCGGACCCCGCGCGTAGGCAAATCCAAGCGCCGTAGCCCGACTTGGCTGGTTACTCTGCACGAGTGACGACCGAGTTGGCCCTGCTGTCCCGAGTCGCCTGGCACGGACGGGAGATCACCGCGCCTCGGCTGCGCGGTCTGTTGGCGTTGCTCGCGGCGGAGCTGCGCACCGGCTGCAGCACAGCTCGGCTGGTGGAGGGCCTGTGGCCGGACGAGCTGCCGGAGCGGCCGGGCAAGGCGGTGCAGGTCCTGGTGTCGCGGCTCAGGGCGCAGCTGGGTGCCGATCTGGTCGTGAGCACGCCGACGGGATACCGGCTGGCGCTGGACGAGACGCAGGTCGACGCCACCGCGTTGCTGCTGTACGAGGCGGCGAGCGCAGAGCGTACCCGGGCGGCGGACCACGCGGACGCGCTCGCGCAGGCCGAGGCGGGCCTGGCCCTGTGGGACGGGGGCACGGGCACCGGTACGGGGGAGGACCTGCACGATCCTGTGGTGGCGCTCCGGGCCGACCGGGTGCGGGCCCACCGTTCGCTGGTCCGTTCCCGGGCTCTCGCCCTCGCCCGGGTGGGGCGGCGGGAGGAGGCCGCCGCACCGTTGGCCGAGCTGGCCCGGGAGCTGCCGCGCGACGAGGAGGTGCTGGCGGAGCTGCTGCGCTGCGAGGCCGCCACGGCGGGGCGGGCGGCGGCGCTGAGCCGGTACGACGTCTACCGCCGCAAGCTGCGTGACGAACTGGGGACCGACCCGGGGCCCGGACTGCGCTCCCTGTACCAGGAGTTGCTCCGCGCGGACGCGCCGCCCGCTCGCCACGGCATCCCCCATGATCCGAACCCCCTGCTGGGGCGGGACGCCGACATCGTCGCCGTGGCCGGGCTCCTGCGCGAGGCCCGGGTGGTCACCGTCGTCGGTCCCGGTGGGCTGGGCAAGACCCGGCTCTCACACGCCGTGAGCCGGGCGGCCGAACAACCTGTCGTGCACTTCGTCACCCTCGCCGGTGTCACCGCCGACGACGACGTGGTCGGTGAGGTGGCCTCGGCCGTCGGTGGCGGGGAGGGCCGTCAACGCGCCGGCGGCCAGGACGCGGTGAGCGCGATCGTGGCCGCGCTGGGGCCCGGCCCCGTCCTGCTGGTGCTGGACAACTGCGAGCACGTGATCGTCGGCGCGTCCGGTCTTGTACAGGCACTGGTGTCGCGGTCGAAGGAACTGCGCGTCCTGGCCACCAGCAGGGCTCCGCTGGGGTTGACCTCCGAGTCCGTGTACGCCCTGCCGGAACTGGCCCTGACCACCTCCGTCGAGCTCTTCGAGCAGCGGGCGCGGGCGGCCCGGCCCGGTGTGGAGCTGCCCGCCGACCGGGTGGCCGAGATCTGCCGGCACCTGGACGGGCTGCCGCTGGCCGTGGAGCTGGCCGCGGCCCGGGTGCGGGTGCTCTCCGTGGCCGACATCGCGCGTCGGCTGAAGGATCGTTTCGCGCTGCTGCGCGGCGGCGCCCGCGATGCACCGGAGCGGCATCGCACGCTGCGGGCCGTGGTCGAGTGGAGCTGGAATCTGCTGGAGCCGGAGGGACGGGCCGCGCTGCGCGCGCTGTCCGTGTTCCCCGGGGGCTTCACCGAGGAGGCGGCGCAGTACGTCGTCGGCGAGAGCGGTGACCCGCTGGAGCTGTTGGAGCAGCTGGCCGGGCAGTCGCTGATCAAGGTGGCCGACGGTCCTTCCGGGGTGCGGTTCCACATGCTGGAGACCTTGCGGGAGTTCAGCGCCGGGAAGCGGGCCGACGCCGGTGAGGACGAGGTGGTGACCGGCCGGTTCCTGGCCTGGGCACGGGACTTCGGGCGGACCCACCACGATGTGCTGTTCAGCGCCGACCCGCTGTCCGCGGGGAAGCGCGTGCGGGCGGAGCAGGACAACCTCGTCCTGGCGGTGCGGCACGCCCTGGCCCGCGCCGACCTGCCGACCACCGCCGCGCTGACCGCCGTACTGGCCTCCTTGTGGGCCACCGACACCAACTTCGCCCGGCTCGCCGCGCTCGCCGCCGAGACCGGCGCGCCGTTGTCCCACTTCCGCCCCGGGCCCGAGGACGTCGAGCCGGCCCGCAGCGCGGTCGCCGTCTGCGTGGCCAGCCTCTTCATGGCCCACGGCCCGCATGCCCTACGGCAGCTCGCCACGCTGCGCCGGCTGCCGGCCGCCCCGCCGGACACCCTGCTGCGGGCCGTCTCCGTCGTGCTGTGCGCCATCCCGGACACGCACCCGCCCGGGTACGCGCGGCTCGGGGAGCTGTGCGAGGCCGACGAGCCCCTGCTGGCGGGGGTGGCGGCCTGCGTCGCCAGCTATGTGTGGGAGTCCGAGCACGACCCGGAGCGCGCCCTCGAGTACGCCCGACTGCTGCCCGACCGGCTGGGCCCGCTCGGCAATCCGTCCATGCTGCTGCTCGCCCATGGGCGGATCAGCGAGCTGTGCCTGCAGTCCGAGCGGGGCGACGAGGCGTACGACCATCTGCGCGCCGCGCTCGCCGCGCTCGACGGGCTCGGCGACTGGTCGGACTCGATCGGCGTCCGCGGGGGACTGGTGCTCGCCTCTTTGCAGCGCGGGGAGATCGACGAGGCGGAGTACTGGCTGGAGCTCGCCGCCCTGGACCAGCAGCCGGAGTCCGCCCGGATCTTCACCCCCGTTCTGTCCTGCCGGGCGGAGATCGCCCTGGCCCGGGGGCTGACCGAGGTCGGGCTCGGGCTGTGGCGCCGGGCGGTCGAGCAGCTGCGCGAGGACCGGCTGCTGCACGACTACGATCCGTTCGTCGATCCGTGGGAACTGCAGGTGCAGGCCGCCGCGGTGGCGGCGCACGCGCAGCACGGGCGGCTGGAGCCGGTGGCCCGGCTCACCCGGAAGCTGCGGGAACGGCTGCTCGGGATGCTGTCCGACGAATCGGGCGAGGGGTCCCCCCTGGAGCTTCCGGTGTACGGCACCGTCCTGCTCGCCCTCGGATACGCCGCGCTGGCCGACGGTGACCCGACGGCCGTACGGCTGATCGCGCTCGCGGAACGGATGCCGGTGGTACGGGAGTTCCCCACACTGTCCTCGTCCCGGTCCCGGCAGGCGGGGGAGAACGCGGATCGGGCCGCGTACGCCGACGCGAGGTCGAGGTACGCGGCCCTGGGGCGGGATCAACTGCGGGTCGCGGCCCTGCACGAGCTCACTGCCGTGGCTCGCGGCTGAACTGCGCCTTGGACCACAGGTAGCCGAGCACGGTCAGCCCCAGGCACCAGCCGACGGCCAGTACCGCGTTCGCCGTACCGATCCCGTTGCCCAGCAGCAGCCCGCGCAGGGTCTCGATGAAGGGCGAGAACGGCTGGTACTCGGCGAACCAGCGGAACCAGCCCGGCATGGCGTCCACCGGCACGAACGCGCTGGACAGGAACGGCAGCATGACCAGCGGTTGCGCCATGTTGCTGGCCCCCTCGGCATTGGGGCTCGCCAGGCCGAGGCCGACGGCGATCCAGGTCAGCGCGACGCTGACCAGCGCCATCAGCCCGGCCGCCGCGATCCACTCCACCGGCGTCGCGTCGGGCCGGAAACCGATGGCCAGTCCGATACCCAGGACGAGCACCAGGGCCATCAGCGTCTGGATCACGGTCCCGATCACATGACCGATCAGCACGGAGGCGCGCGAGATCGCCATGGTGCGGAACCGGGCCATGATGCCCTCGGTCATGTCGGTGGCCACGGACACCGAGGTGCCGAGCGAAGTCATGGCCACGGTCAGGAAGAGGATGCCGGGGACGAGGTAGGCGACGTACTCGGACCGGTCCGCGGGGCCGCCGGTGATGCCGGCGCTCATCACGTTGCCGAAGACGTAGACGAAGAGCAGCAGCAGGATGACCGGCGTGAGCAGGAGGTTCAGGGTGAGGGAGGGGTAGCGCCGGGCGTGCAGGAGGTTGCGCCGCAGCATGGTGAGGTTGTCGCGGAACGCGTAGCCGGCGGTGCTCATCGGACGGTCTCCTTGTCGGTGGAACCGGTGGGCCGAGCGGGTACGGAACTGCCGGTCAGGGCGAAGAACACGTCGTCCAGGTCGGGGGTGTGCACGGACAGCTCGTCGGCCTCGATGCCGGCGGCGTCCAGCCAGTCGAGGATGGCGCGCAGTTCGCGCTGGCTGCCGTCGCTGGGGATCTGCAGGGTGAGTGCGTCGTCGTCCCGGGTGGTCTCGCGCAGCGCGGTCGCCGCCCGTTCGTAGAGCCCGGGGTCGGAGAAGCGCAGCCGCACATGACCGCCGGGGACGAGCCGCTTGAGCTCCTCGGCGCTGCCCTCGGCGACGATCCTGCCGCCGTTGAGCACCGCGATGCGGTCGGCGAGTTGGTCGGCTTCTTCCAGGTACTGGGTGGTGAGGAAGACGGTCGTGCCGCCGGACACCAGCTCGCGGATGATCTGCCACATGTTGTGCCGGGAGCGGGGGTCGAGGCCGGTGGTCGGCTCGTCGAGGAAGATGATCCGGGGGCTGCCGACGAGAGTCATGGCGATGTCCAGGCGGCGTTTCATTCCGCCGGAGTAGGTGGAGGCGGGCTTCTTCGCGGCGTCGACGAGGTCGAAGCGCTCCAGCAGGTCGGCGGTGACCTGCCGCCCCTCGCTCCGCGAGAGGTGGTTGAGGTCGGCCATGAGGAGCATGTTCTCCTCGCCGGTGATCAGGCCGTCCACGGCGGAGAACTGACCGGTGACACCGATCGCGGCGCGCACCGCCTGGGCCTCGCCGGTCAGGTCGTGCCCGGCGATCCTCGCCTGTCCGCCGTCGGCGGAGATCAGGGTGGACAGGATGTTGACCGCCGTGGTCTTGCCGGCGCCGTTCGGCCCGAGCAGGGAGAAGATCGTGCCCGCGGGCACGTGGATGTCGATGCCGTCGAGGACGGTCTTGTCCCCGTACGACTTGCGCAGTCCGGTGGCTGCGATCGCGGGTTCGTGATGCGTCGTCGTCATGCCGCAGAGCTTGCGACCGAGGCGGTTCAGAACGGCTTCAGCGGGGTTTCAGTCCCGAGGGGAGAGTTTCAGGCGCACGCGGGTGCGGATCATGTGCCGTAAGGGTCCCGTCAAGGGTGTGAGCGGCGCCGTAAGAGAGCCGTCAAGGGCGGTCGGATCCGGCCAAAGAGGCGCTTTCCTCGAAGCGTCCGTCTACTTCGAACCTCACTCCAGGAGTTCGCGATGGCCGATCTGGCCTTCGTCGTCGTCACGATCGTGGCTTTCGCGTTGGTGGCTCTCGTCGCCAAGGGGGTGACGAAGCTGTGACCGCCGAGAACGTCGTCGGCCTTGTCGTGGCCGTCACCCTGCTGGGCTATCTCGTCCTCGCCCTGATCTTCCCGGAGAGGTTCTGAGCCAAGACATGGGTCCCGTCCTCGCGGGCGTGCTCCAGCTGCTCGCCCTGATCGCAGCCCTGGCGCTCGCCTACGTCCCCCTTGGCAACCACATGGCCAAGGTCTACTCCTCCGACAAGCACTGGCGGGTCGAGAAGTGGATCTACAAGGGCATCGGTGCCAACCCCGACACCGAGATGCGCTGGCCCGCGTACCTGCGCGGCGTCCTCGCCTTCTCCGTGATCGGCGTCCTCTTCCTCTACGCCCTCCAGCGGCTCCAGGGCGTCCTGCCCGGTTCGCTCGGCTTCTCCTCCATCGACCCGGACCAGGCGTTCAACACGGCCGTGTCGTTCGTGACCAACACCAACTGGCAGTCGTACTACGGCGAGCAGGCCATGGGCCACGTCGTGCAGACCGCCGGTCTTGCGGTGCAGAACTTCGTCTCTGCGGCTGTGGGTATCGCGGTCGCCGTGGCGCTCGTACGGGGCTTCGCGCGCTCGCGTACGGGTGAACTCGGTAACTTCTGGGCCGACTTGGTGCGGGGTGTCGTACGCATTCTCGTGCCGCTGGCGGCCGTCGCCGCGGTCGTGCTGGTCGCCTGCGGTGCGATCCAGAACTTCTCCGGCATCCATGAGGTCGGGCAATTCCTCAATGGGCACAGCATGGGCGGTTCGCAGCAGTGGAACGGCGGTGCGGTCGCCTCGCAGGAGGCCATCAAGGAGCTGGGCACCAACGGCGGCGGCTACTTCAACGCCAACAGCGCCCACCCCTTCGAGAACCCCACCCCGTTCTCGAACCTCTTCGAGATCTTCCTGATCCTTGTCATCCCGTTCGCACTGACCCGCACCTTCGGCCTCATGGTCGGCTCGGTCAAGCAGGGCTACGCGATCCTCGCGGCGATGGCCACCATCTGGATCGGCTTCACGGCCCTGATGATGTGGACCGAGTTCGCCCACCACGGCCCGGCGTTCGACATCGCGGGCGGGGCGTACGAGGGCAAGGAGGTCCGCTTCGGAGTCGGCGCCTCGTCGATCTTCGCGACGTCGACCACGCTCACCTCGACCGGCGCGGTGGACTCCTTCCACTCCTCCTTCACCGGCCTCGGCGGCGGTATCACCCTGCTCGGCATGATGCTGGGCGAGATCGCGCCCGGTGGTGTGGGCTCCGGCCTCTACGGCATGCTGATCATGGCGATCATCGCGGTGTTCATCGCCGGTCTTATGGTCGGCCGTACCCCCGAGTACCTGGGCAGGAAGATCAGCACCCGCGAGATCAAGCTGGCGGCCTGCTACATCCTCGTCACCCCGGCGCTGGTGCTCGTCTTCACCGCCTTCGCGATGGCGCTGCCGACGCCCGCGAACTCCATGACCAACAGCGGGGCGCACGGATTCTCCGAGATCCTGTACGCCTACACGTCCGCTTCCAACAACAACGGCTCGGCCTTCGCCGGTCTGAACGCGGACACGCAGTGGTTCAACACCACACTCGGCCTGTGCATGCTGCTGGGCCGTTTCCTGCCGATGGTGTTCGTGCTGGCGCTGGCCGGCTCGCTCGCGGAGCAGAAGCCGGTCCCGGCCACCGCGGGCACCCTGCGCACCGAGAAGCCGCTGTTCACCGGCCTGCTGGTGGGCGCCGTACTCATCATCACCGGTCTGACGTACTTCCCGGCCCTCGCGCTGGGCCCGCTCGCCGAAGGGCTGGCGTGATGACCACCGACGTAGAGAAACAGGACTCCATGTCCACTCCCACCCTCGCGCCCCACCAGGACGCACCCACCGGGCACAAGGCCCCGGAGGGCCGTGTCGGCGCCGGCCTCTTCGAGCCCGAGCAGCTGGTCAAGTCGCTGCCGGACGCCTTCCGCAAGCTCGACCCACGGGTGATGATCAAGTCCCCCGTGATGTTCGTGGTGTGGATCGGCTCCCTCCTGACCACCGCCTTCTCCTTCAAGGACCCGGGCGACTGGTTCGGCTGGACCATCAGCGTCTGGCTCTGGCTGACCGTGATCTTCGCCAACCTGGCGGAGGCCGTCGCCGAGGGCCGCGGCAAGGCGCAGGCCGACACCCTGCGCAAGGCCAAGACCGACACGGTGGCGCGACGGCTCAACGGTTCTGTCGAAGAGCGTGTTCCGGGCACCGAGCTCAGGATCGGCGACCTGGTCGTCTGCGAGGCGGGCGACATCATCCCAGGTGACGGTGACGTCGTCGAGGGTGTGGCCTCCGTCGACGAGTCGGCGATCACCGGTGAGTCGGCCCCCGTCATCCGGGAGTCCGGCGGCGACCGTTCGGCCGTCACCGGCGGCACCAAGGTCCTCTCCGACCGCATCGTCATCAAGATCACGACGAAGCCCGGCGAGACCTTCATCGACCGGATGATCAATCTGGTCGAGGGCGCGGCAAGGCAGAAGACGCCGAACGAGATCGCGCTGAACATCCTGCTGGCGTCCCTGACGATCGTCTTCCTACTGGCCGTGGCCACCCTGCCGCCGTTCGCGGACTACGCGGGCACCCACCTGACCATGGTCGTGCTGGTCGCCCTGCTGGTCTGCCTCATCCCGACCACGATCGGCGCCCTGCTCTCCGCGATCGGCATCGCGGGCATGGACCGGCTCGTGCAGCGCAACGTCCTGGCGATGTCGGGCCGTGCGGTCGAGGCCGCCGGCGACGTCGCCACGCTGCTGCTCGACAAGACCGGCACCATCACGCTCGGCAACCGTCAGGCCGCCGAGTTCGTGCCGGTGAGCGGGACGACCGAGGCCGAGGTCGCGGACGCCGCCCAGCTGTCGTCGCTGGCCGACGAGACCCCGGAGGGCCGCTCCATCGTCGTACTGGCGAAGGAGAAGTACGGTCTGCGCGAGCGCCACCAGGGCGAGTTGGCCGGCGCCGAGTGGATCGCCTTCACCGCCCAGACCCGGATGTCGGGTGTGGACGTCGACGGCCGCAAGATCCGCAAGGGCGCCGCCGGTTCGCTCATCGCCTGGGTCCAGGAGCAGGGCGGCACGGTCGCCGACGACGCGGACACCGTCGCCGTCCGCATCTCCGAGGCGGGCGGTACGCCGCTGCTCGTCGCGGTCGAGGACGCGGACGGCGCTCGCGTCCTGGGTGTCATCCACCTCAAGGACGTCGTCAAGGACGGTATGCGGGAGCGGTTCGAGGAACTGCGCCGCATGGGCATCAAGACCGTCATGATCACGGGTGACAACCCGCTGACCGCCAAGGCGATCGCCGAGGAGGCGGGCGTCGACGACTTCCTCGCGGAGGCCACTCCCGAGGACAAGATGGCGCTCATCAAGCGGGAGCAGGCCGGCGGCAAGCTGGTCGCGATGACCGGCGACGGCACGAACGACGCGCCCGCGCTCGCGCAGGCGGACGTCGGCGTGGCCATGAACACCGGTACGTCGGCCGCCAAGGAGGCCGGCAACATGGTCGACCTCGACTCCAACCCGACCAAGCTCATCGAGATCGTCGAGATCGGCAAGCAACTCCTCATCACCCGGGGCGCGTTGACGACGTTCTCCATCGCCAACGACGTCGCGAAGTACTTCGCGATCATCCCGGCGCTGTTCGCGGCCGTCTACCCGGGCCTGGACAAGCTCAACATCATGGGCCTGTCCTCGCCGGACTCCGCGATCCTGTCCGCGGTCGTCTTCAACGCGCTGATCATCATCGCGCTGGTGCCGCTGTCGCTGAAGGGCGTGCGGTACCGGCCGGTGAGCGCGGATCGCCTGCTGCGGCGCAACCTCACGATCTACGGACTCGGCGGCCTGATCGCCCCGTTCATCGGCATCAAGCTCATCGACCTGCTCATCTCTCTCATCCCCGGGATCGGCTGAAGGCCATGAACAACTCGGTAACCAATACCGCCCGGTTGCTCGGGGCGGGCCTGCGCGCCCTTCTCGTGCTGACCTTGGTGACCGGCGTCATCTACCCGCTGATGATCACCGGCATAGCCCAGGGGCTGTTCAGTGACAAGGCGAACGGCTCCGAGATCAAGGCGGACGGCAGGGTCGTCGGCTCGTCCCTCATCGGGCAGTCGTACAACCTGCCGCTGAAGGAGGGCGAGGAGACTCCGGCGCCGGACCTCAAGTGGTTCCAGGGACGCCCGCAGAACGGCCTCGGCACCAACAGCGTCAACACCCGGTACAAGCTCATCCTGTCCGGCGCGACCAATCGGTCCGGCGACAACGAGGAGCTCATCCGGCGGGTGAAGGACGCCCAGGCCGCCGTAATCAAGGACAACTCGACCGCCGACTACAAGGTCAAGCCGTCCGATGTGCCCGCCGACGCGGTGACGTCCTCCGGCTCCGGCCTCGACCCGAACATCTCGCCCGAGTACGCGGAGATCCAGGTCCACCGGGTCGCCGAGAAGCACGGGCTCCCCGCCGAGCAGGTGCAGAAGCTCGTCGACGAGCACACCGAAGGCCGCACGCTCGGCTTCATCGGCGAGCCCCGGGTGAACGTCCTGGAGCTCAACATCGCGCTCAAGGCACTGGTGGCCGAGAGCTGATGGCGTGGTGCGAACCGAGCGGCTCAGTTGCCGCGGGGCGCGTACATGATCACGGCCATCCCGGCGAGGCAGACCAGCGCGCCGATCACGTCCCAGCGGTCAGGGCGGTAACCGTCGGCGACCATGCCCCAGGCGATGGACCCGGCGACGAAGATCCCGCCGTACGCGGCGAGGATGCGTCCGAAGTTGTCGTCCGACTGGAAGGTGGCCACCACCCCGTACAGGCCGAGAGCGATGACCCCGCCGCCGACCCAGATCCAGCCCTTGTGCTCCCGGATGCCCTGCCAGACCAGCCAGGCACCGCCGATCTCGAACAGAGCGGCGGCGGCGAACAGGGCAACGGAACGCGCGACGGTCATGATCGGTGAGCGTACCCGCGGGCTACGGGTGACCCCGAGCGGATCGTGCCGCCACCTCGGGATGGCATGGACCTGGGCTCCGTGGTGAGGTGATGCCGAGAGGCGGAGTCACGGGTGACGGGAGCGGCTTGGGCATGGCGGGCATGGACGACTTCATCGGACGGCTGAACCCCGACATGTGCCTGGTCACCGCCGCGGCGGGCGGCGAACGGGCCGGTTGCCTGGTCGGCTTCGCCTCGCAGTGCTCCATCCGGCCGGTGCGGTTCGTGGTGTGGCTCTCGGAGGCCAACCACACCTTCCGGGTGGCACGGTCCGCGCAGTTCCTGGCCGTGCACTTGGTGACCCGCGAACAGCATGCCCTGGCGGAACTGTTCGGCGGGCACACCGGCGACCGGGAGGACAAGTTCCAGCACGTCCCCTGGCGGGAGGGCCACGGCGGGGCCGTCATTCTTCAGGACGCGCCGGTCTGGTTCGTCGGCCGAGTGGTCACGCGCGTCGGCGGCGGCGACCACATCGGCTTCGTCCTCGACCCGGTCGACTGGGGCGAGCACGAGACGCACGACGGTCCACTGCTGCGCCTGGAGGACGCCAAAACGATCTCGCCCGGTCACCCGGTGGACTGAACCGGGTGGTCAGACCGTGGGCAAGCTCGGCGGTGCATGCGGGCGGCGTAGTGGACGAGTCCGAGAAGTCCGGGAAGGCCGAGCCCGCTGAGAAAGCGGCTCAAACGAGGCCGGCGCAGGCGTCAGGGGAGGCGCCTGCACACTCGCCGTAGCAAACCAGCCATTCGACTGGCGAGTTAACCCGACGTTTCCGGGCTGGTGGTCGATCAACGCCGACAAGCCGCTAGGATCACGGCATGGTTACGGCTTGGTCGCCCTGGCGCATAGCGAGGACCCGCTCCGGTGCGGGTCCGTTGCCGCGCGTGCTGGCCCTGGCCGTGCTCCTGTTCGCTGTTCTCGTGACACACGGCGTGCACGTCGAGAGCGTCCAGGGGCATCTCTCCATCAGCGCAACGACCCCTGCCGCAGCGCCGTTCGACGGCACTCGCCATGCTGCCGTCGAGCCTGCCCCGCAGTTCGCCGCGGGAGCGGACGAGCACCATGGTGGCCACGAGTCGTCGCATCCTGCTGAGCAGTGCGCTTCCGGGCAGCCTCAGCAGGGTCCTGTCCTGGCAACGCCCTGCTTTGCAGCGTCGGTTCGCGAATCGACCAGTGCCGGAGATGCCTCGGCCGTGCGTGCGCCTGCCGCCGATGAGTCAATGGGCGGGGCGTCACGCGCGACCCTGAGAGCAGCATCCGTGGTGCAGCAGGTCTAGAAAGACAGAGTCCTCCAACCGGCCTGCCGGTTGTCACCGGTTCGGCTGATCACGCGCGACGAGCTCCGGATTCCATGCCCATGATGGGCCGATCACGTTCGTCGATGCCGTCCTGCCCCCCACCCATGTCTGCGCCTCCCTCCGTCCACGTCGGAAAGGTGGCAGCAGTGCGGAGGACCTGTGCCGACACTCTCCCGTACACCCGCACACGCGCCGTGGGCGCGATGCGGCTCATCGTGGTGGTCCCGACTCGTCTCGGCGATCCGCGGCAGCCTGATGATGGCGCTCATGCTGTGCGCCGTCATGCATGGTGTGCCGGACGAGACGCACGGGCCGGTGTCACTCCATGCCGCTTCTTCGGCAACGGCTGTCGGCGGGGAGCCTCACGGGCCCCACGCCCCCCACAGCGTCGAGGACTGCGCCACGGACCTGATCATCCGTACAGCGGAGCAGTCAACGGAGGATCTTTCCCTCGCCGCGCTGACCGTGGTCGTACTCGTCGCCGTGACCGTGGCGCCGGCGAGACCCCTCGTACGGCATGAATCTCGCAGACGTCGCGGCGCACGTACCGGCCGCGTGGCGCTCGTGCGCACGTCGCGGTGGCGGATCTAGACCACTCGCCCGCAGCCGACCGACTTCACCGGCTGCCGCGCACCCATGGGCCTGAACGCGGACCTGTGGTCCGCCCTGTCGCCCTGGGGCGCGAGATGAACCCGCACCCGTGCCTTCATCGAGCGAGAGTGAACACACAGACATGCCTTCATTGACCAAGACCGCGGCCGCCCTCGGCCAGTCGGCCCTGTCCCGGCTGGTGGGCAACACCCCCCTGCTGCGGGTATCGGAGCCGCTGACCCCGGCCGGGCGCGGATTCTGGGCGAAGCTTGAGGGGTTCAACCCGGGCGGCATCAAGGACCGTCCGGGGCTGCACATGGTGGAGCGGGCCCGCGCCCGTGGCGACCTGCGGCCCGGCGGACGGATCATCGAGTCCACCAGCGGAACCCTGGGTCTTGGGCTGGCCCTGGCCGGAATGGTGTACGGCCACCCGGTCACCCTGGTCACCGACCCGGGGCTGGAGTTGTCCATGACCCGGCTGCTGACCGCCTACGGCGCCCAGGTCAACGTCGTCTCCGAGCCGCATCCCACGGGCGGCTGGCAGCAGGCCCGCCGCGAACGCGTACAGCGGCTGCTGGAGCAGCACCCCGACTCCTGGTGCCCGGACCAGTACAGCAACCCCGACAACGTCGCCGCGTACACCCCGTTGGCTCTTGAACTCGCCTCCGAAATGGGCCACATCGACGTGCTGGTGTGCAGCGTCGGCACCGGCGGCCACTCGGCCGGCATCTCACGGGTGCTGCGCCAGCTCTATCCGGAGTTGACCGTCGTCGGCGTGGACACGACCGGTTCGACAATCTTCGGTCAGCCCGCGCGGCCCCGCCTGATGCGCGGACTCGGTTCCAGCATCCATCCCCGCAACGTCGCCTACGAGCGGTTCTCCGAGGTGCATTGGGTCGCCCCGCACGAGGCGGTGTGGACTTGCCGCCAGCTGGCCGCCTCCCATTACGCCACCGGCGGCTGGAGCGTGGGCGCGGTTGCACTGGTGGCCGGCTGGCTGGCCCGGACGATGCCCGCGGACGCGCGGATCGTCGCGATCTTCCCCGATGGCCCGCAGCGTTACCTGGGGACGGTCTACGACGACGACTACTGCGCCGCCCACGGCCTGCTGGACTCACCACCGGCGCCCGAACCGGAGTTGATCGGCCGTCTGGACGAGAAGGAGGTCGCTCGCTGGACCCGGTGCACCACCGTCGTCGATCCCCTCACCCTGCGGGACACAGCGCAGGACCTCGCCGAGGACGCCGCGGACACACTGGGCGCCGTGTCGGACGTGCCGGAGGAGGGCCGGTGAAGGGGCTGCTCACGCAGGTGAGGTCGTACGAACGCAGCGTCCAGCTGTTGATGGTGAACCAGTTCACCATCAACCTCGGCTTCTACATGCTGATGCCCTACCTGGCCGCCCACCTCTCCGGCACCCTCGGCCTGGCCGGCTGGATCGTCGGACTCGTCCTCGGCGTACGGAACTTCAGCCAGCAGGGCATGTTCCTGGTCGGCGGCACCCTCGCCGACCGACTCGGCTACAAGCCGATGATCGTTGCCGGGTGTGTGCTGCGGACCCTCGGTTTCGCGACGCTCGGGCTGGTGGATTCACTGCCCGCGCTGCTGGCCGCGTCCGCGGCCACCGGGTTGGCCGGGGCGTTGTTCAACCCGGCCGTACGGGCGTATCTCGCGGCCGACGCGGGGGAGCGCAGGGTCGAGGCGTTCGCCCTGTTCAACGTGTTCTACCAGGCCGGCATCCTGCTCGGCCCGCTGGTGGGCATGGTGCTGACCGGCGTGGACTTCCGCATCACTTGCCTGGTCGCGGCCGGGATCTTCGCGCTGCTGAGCGTCGTCCAGATCCGCGCGCTGCCCGCCCGGCGGGCCGAGGACACCGAGCGGCAGGAGAGCGCCGGCGGTCAGGGCGTGTTCGCCCAGTGGCGCGGCATCCTCGCCAACCGGCCGTTCCTGCTCTTCTCCGTCGCCATGATCGGGTCGTACGTCCTGTCGTTCCAGGTCTATCTGGCGCTGCCGCTGGAGGTACGTCGGCTCGGCGGCGACGGGGAGTTCGGTACTGCGGCGGTGGCGGTGCTCTTCGCCGTGTCCGGGCTGAGCACGATCCTCGGCCAGACCCGGGTGACGGCGTGGTGCAAGGCGCGGTACGAGCCCGGGCAGGCACTCGTGCGCGGGCTGGCGTTGATGGGGCTGGCCTTCGTTCCCCTGCTGGGGGCCACCGCGGTGCCCGTACCGGAGTCCGGGATCGGGCTGTGGCTGCTCGCGGCGGCTCCGCCGACGCTCGCCGCCCTGCTGCTGGCCGTCGGCACGATGATCGCCTACCCCTTCGAGATGGACACCATCGTCCGCCTCTCCGGTGACCGCCTCGTCGCCACCCACTACGGGCTGTACAACACGATCTGCGGCATCGGCATCACCGTCGGGAACCTGGGCACGGGTGCCGCACTCGACGCCGCCCGCGCGGCTGGAATGCCCGCACTGCCGTGGATCACGCTGTGCGCGCTGGGCCTGGCGTGCGCGGCCGCCCTGTACAGCCTCCATCGCACCGGCCGACTGGCGCCGCCGCCCACTTCCGAGCCGCTGCCGGCCACCGTCTGACCCATCGGCCCTCCGGCCCAGGGGCGGGGCATCGCGCGATGCCCCGCCCTTACCCGAGGCCGCTGGTGATATGACGGTCCGTCAGGTCCTCGTCGATGTGCGTGCCGTAGGGAAGCTTGATCCGGAATGCGGCGTCAGCGGATAAGTGGGCACGCGGGTGCCGATCGCTCGGTGTACCCCTTCATGCTCACCGTGGTCGAGCAGGCGCTGCGTCCGGGCGAGGCTCGCGGTCTGCGTGATCGCCACGTTGGAGGAGAGTGCTCTGGACGGGGCTCGCGTATGGGAGCCATTCCGGGAACACGGCTGCCATGCCCTGCGCCACTTCTACGCCTCCGAGCAGTTGGAGCCCGGCGAGTCGTTCGTCTCCCTGGCCGAATGGCTCGGCCACTCTGACCTCGGGTTCACGCTGCGGAAGTACCCGTACTTCCTGCCCCGCGCGGACGCACGCGGCAGCACCGCCGTCGACGCGGTCTTCGCGTAGCCAGGACGGTCGGCGGAAGTCCGGTCCGGGCCCACAGTCCCAGAGAAGTCCAGAGGCGGCGCCGCACCCCTTCCTGACCGTTATTCGTCCAGGCCAGGAAGGGGTGCGGCGGTATCCGCCATTCAGATGTCCCGGAAGATCTCGATCTGCGCCCCGACGGAGTTCAGCCGCTCGGCGAGGTCCTCGTAGCCGCGGTTGATGACATAGACGTTGCGCAAGACGGATGTGCCCTCCGCCGCCATCATCGCCAGCAGCACGACCACGGCCGGTCGCAGCGCGGGCGGGCACATCATCTCCGCGGCGCGCCAGCGGGTCGGGCCCTCGACCAGGACGCGGTGGGGGTCCAGGAGCTGGAGTCGGCCGCCGAGGCGGTTGAGGTCGGTGAGGTAGATCGCGCGGTTGTCGTAGACCCAGTCATGGATCAGGGTCTTGCCCGACGCGACGGCCGCGATGGCCGCGAAGAACGGGACGTTGTCGATGTTCAGGCCCGGGAACGGCATCGGGTGGATCTTGTCGATCGGCGCCTCCAGCTTGGAGGGCCGGACGGTGAGGTCCACCAGCCGGGTACGGCCGTTGTCGGCGAAGTACTCGGGCGTGCGGTCGTGGTCGAGGCCCATCTCCTCCAGGACCGCCAGCTCGATCTCCAGGAACTCGATGGGCACGCGGCGCACCGTCAGTTCCGACTCCGTCACCACCGCCGCGGCCAGCAGGCTCATCGCCTCGACCGGGTCCTCGGACGGCGAGTAGTCGACGTCGACGTCGATGTTCGGCACACCGTGCACGGTCAGTGTCGTCGTGCCGATGCCCTCGACCCGCACGCCCAGCGTCTCCAGGAAGAAGCACAGGTCCTGGACCATGTAGTTGGAGGAGGCGTTGCGGATGACCGTGACACCGTCGTACCGCGCGGCGGCCAGCAGCGCGTTCTCGGTCACGGTGTCGCCGCGTTCGGTCAGCACGATCGGTCGCCCGACGCGCACGGACCGGTCGACGGTGGCGTGGTACTGGCCCTCGGTCGCCGCCACTTCCAGACCGAACCGGCGCAGCGCGATCATGTGCGGCTCGATGGTCCGGGTGCCCAGATCGCAACCGCCGGCGTACGGCAGCTTGAAGCGGTCCATACGGTGCAGCAGCGGGCCGAGGAACATGATGATGGAGCGGGTGCGGACGGCTGCCTCGGCGTCGATGGCGCCCAGGTCCAGCTCGGCCGGCGGCACGATCTCCAGGTCCACGCCGCCGTTGATCCAACGGGTGCGTACGCCGATGGAGTTGAGCACCTCCAGAAGGCGGTAGACCTCCTCGATGCGGGCGACCCGGCGCAGCACGGTGCGCCCCTTGTTGAGCAGCGAGGCGCACAGCAGTGCCACGCAGGCGTTCTTGCTGGTCTTGACGTCGATCGAACCGGACAGCCGACGTCCGCCGACGACCCTCAGATGCATCGGACCGGCGTACCCCAGCGACACGATCTCGCTGTCCAGGGCTTCACCGATTCGGGCGATCATCTCAAGGCTGATGTTCTGGTTGCCGCGCTCGATGCGATTGACGGCGCTCTGAGAGGTGCCGAGCGCCTCGGCGAGCTGGGTCTGTGTCCAGCCTCGGTGTTGCCGGGCGTCACGGATGAGCTTGCCGATGCGTACGAGGTAATCGTCTGCCATGAGGTTGAGGTTATCTCAAATATGAGATGGCACATCCTAGGGGGGCCATTCGGGTGACATGCCGTCAACGCCGCCTGGCGCTACGGGTGCGACGCCATCCGAAAGGTCCGGGCAAATCCATCGATGTCGTACGACGTCCGGTGCTGCTGTGTGTGCGCCGGGGGCCGTTCTTGCCGCCGGTGGTGATGGACCAGGAGTGCCGGTTGATGTTCAGCCGCACTCCGGGCAGGATCCGGAAGCTCTTGCGGAATGTCAGGGGCATGGATGCCTCCCGTCGGGTCGTGGTACGTCCCTCTCGGTTACCCCGACTTGGCGAACTGATGGCATGTCGCAGACGCCGGAAGGGCCGGCTCGGCGCACATGGCGCTGAGCCGGCCCTTCCGGCGTCCGTCCCCGGTGTCCGGTCAGTCCGTGCCGGACTCCATCGCGGCGCGGTCCAGCGCGGCGTCCTCCTCCGAGACCTCGCCGCGGGAGGCGATGGCCTCGGCGCCGCCCTCCGGCAGCTCCGGCATGGTGCCGATCAGCCCGGTGGCGGCGGCCTGGGAGGCGCCGACGGTGGGGCTGCCGGTGCCGATCAGGCCGAGGCCGACGTATTGCTCCAGCTTGGCGCGCGAGTCGGCGATGTCGAGGTTGCGCATGGTGAGCTGGCCGATCCGGTCGACGGGGCCGAAGGCCGAGTCCTCGGTGCGCTCCATGGACAGCTTGTCCGGGTGGTAGCTGAACGACGGGCCCGTGGTGTCGAGGACCGAGTAGTCCTCGCCGCGCCGCAGACGGAGCGTGACCTCGCCGGTGATGGCGGCGCCGACCCAGCGCTGCAGCGACTCACGGATCATCAGCGCCTGCGGGTCCAGCCAGCGGCCCTCGTACATGAGGCGGCCGAGGCGCCGGCCCTCGTTGTGGTACTGGGCCAGGGTGTCCTCGTTGTGGATCGCGTTGACCAGGCGCTCGTACGCGGCGTGCAGCAGGGCCATGCCGGGCGCCTCGTAGATACCGCGGCTCTTGGCCTCGATGATCCGGTTCTCGATCTGGTCCGACATGCCGAGGCCATGCCGGCCGCCGATGGCGTTGGCCTCCATCACCAGGTCGACGGCGGAGGCGAACTCCTTGCCGTTGACGGTGACCGGGCGGCCCTGCTCGAAGCCGATCGTCACGTCCTCGGCGGCGATCTCGATGGACGGGTCCCAGAACCGCACGCCCATGATGGGCTCGACGGTCTCGACACCGGTGTCCAGGTGCTCCAGGGTCTTGGCCTCGTGCGTGGCGCCCCAGATGTTGGCGTCCGTGGAGTACGCCTTCTCCGTGCTGTCCCGGTAGGGCAGGCCGTGGGCGACCAGCCACTCCGACATCTCCTTGCGGCCGCCGAGCTCGGTCACGAAGTCCGCGTCCAGCCAGGGCTTGTAGATCCGCAGGTTCGGGTTGGCGAGCAGGCCGTAGCGGTAGAACCGCTCGATGTCGTTGCCCTTGAAGGTCGAGCCGTCGCCCCAGATCTGGACGTTGTCCTCGAGCATGGCCCGCACCAGCAGTGTGCCGGTGACGGCACGGCCCAGCGGCGTGGTGTTGAAGTAGGCGCGCCCGCCGGAGCGGATGTGGAACGCGCCGCAGGTCAGCGCGGCCAGTCCCTCCTCGACCAGGGCGGCACGGCAGTCGACCAGACGTGCGACCTCGGCGCCGTAGGCCTTGGCGCGGCCGGGCACCGAGGCGATGTCGGGCTCGTCGTACTGGCCGATGTCGGCCGTGTAGGTGCACGGGACGGCGCCCTTGTCGCGCATCCAGGCGACCGCGACCGAGGTGTCGAGACCGCCCGAGAAGGCGATGCCGACGCGTTCGCCGATGGGCAGGGAGGTGAGGACCTTGGACATAGGAAGAGTATGCATCAAGACGCATGGTCATGCAAAGGGCGCATGTCGAGGCCCCGGGCATGACCATCCCGGCCCCATGTACTAGAGTTATCTCGACATCGAGATATCTGCCGAGGTGCACCGCAGCCGCACACCGTCATCGAGTCCGACAGTAAGGGCTACCTAACTTAGCCTTACCTTAGCGGATCGGCCAAGATGCCGGGGCGGCAGGATCGTGGTGGTACGCGCACATCAATGAAGGAGACTGTCGTGTCGGCGAACAGCTTCGACGCCCGCAGCACGCTGCAGGTGGGCGACGAGTCGTACGAGATCTTCCGGCTGGACAAGGTCGAGGGCTCCGCGCGCCTCCCCTACAGCCTGAAGGTGCTGCTGGAGAACCTCCTCCGCACCGAGGACGGCGCGAACATCACCGCCGACCACATCCGCGCCCTCGGCAGCTGGGACTCCCAGGCCCAGCCGTCGCAGGAGATCCAGTTCACGCCGGCCCGCGTGATCATGCAGGACTTCACCGGCGTGCCCTGTGTCGTGGACCTCGCCACCATGCGTGAGGCCGTCAAGGAGCTCGGCGGTGACCCGGCGAAGGTCAACCCGCTCTCCCCGGCCGAGCTGGTCATCGACCACTCCGTCATCGCCGACAAGTTCGGCACCAACGAGGCCTTCGCGCAGAACGTCGAGCTGGAGTACGGCCGCAACCGCGAGCGCTACCAGTTCCTGCGCTGGGGCCAGACCGCCTTCGACGACTTCAAGGTCGTCCCGCCGGGCACCGGCATCGTCCACCAGGTGAACATCGAGCACCTCGCCCGCACGGTCATGGTCCGTAACGGCCAGGCCTACCCCGACACCCTGGTCGGCACCGACTCGCACACCACCATGGTCAACGGCCTCGGCGTCCTCGGCTGGGGCGTCGGCGGCATCGAGGCCGAGGCCGCGATGCTCGGCCAGCCGGTCTCCATGCTCATCCCGCGCGTCGTCGGCTTCAAGCTGACCGGTGAGCTCACCCCCGGCACCACCGCCACCGACCTCGTGCTGACCATCACCGAGATGCTCCGCAAGCACGGCGTCGTCGGCAAGTTCGTCGAGTTCTACGGCGAGGGCGTGGCCGCCACCTCCCTCGCGAACCGCGCCACCATCGGCAACATGTCGCCGGAGTTCGGCTCCACCGCCGCGATCTTCCCGATCGACGACGAGACGATCAAGTACCTCAAGCTCACCGGCCGTTCCGAGCAGCAGCTCGCGCTCGTCGAGTCGTACGCCAAGGAGCAGGGCCTCTGGCTGGACCCGCAGGCCGAGCCCGACTTCTCGGAGAAGCTGGAGCTCGACCTCTCGACGGTCGTCCCCTCCATCGCCGGCCCGAAGCGCCCGCAGGACCGCATCGTCCTCGCGAACGCCGCCGAGCAGTTCAAGGTCGACGTACGCAACTACGTCGACTCCGTGGACGAGGCGGGCCAGGAGTCCTTCCCGGCCTCCGACGCCCCGGCCGTCGCCCCGAACGGCGCCCCGTCCAACCCGGTCACCGTCACCGCCCCCGACGGCTCGACGTACGAGATCGACCACGGCGCGGTCACCGTCGCGGCCATCACCTCCTGCACCAACACCTCCAACCCGTACGTCATGGTCGCCGCCGCGCTGGTGGCCAAGAAGGCGGTCGAGAAGGGCCTGACCCGCAAGCCCTGGGTCAAGACCACCCTCGCCCCGGGTTCGAAGGTCGTCACCGACTACTTCGACAAGGCGGGCCTGACCCCGTACCTCGACAAGGTCGGCTTCAACCTCGTCGGCTACGGCTGCACCACCTGCATCGGCAACTCCGGCCCGCTGCCGGAGGAGGTCTCCAAGGCCGTCAACGACCACGACCTCGCGGTCACCTCGGTCCTCTCCGGCAACCGGAACTTCGAGGGCCGTATCAACCCCGACGTCAAGATGAACTACCTGGCTTCCCCGCCGCTGGTCGTCGCGTACGCCCTGGCCGGCTCCATGAAGGTGGACATCACCAAGGACGCCCTCGGTATCGACCAGGAAGGCAAGCCGGTCCACCTGGCCGACATCTGGCCGTCCGAGGCCGAGGTCAACGACGTCGTGGCGAACGCCATCGGCGAGGACATGTTCAACAAGTCCTACCAGGACGTCTTCGCGGGCGACGCCCAGTGGCAGGCGCTGCCGATCCCGACCGGCAACACCTTCGAGTGGGACGCCGAGTCGACCTACGTCCGCAAGCCCCCGTACTTCGAGGGCATGACGATGGAGACCACCCCGGTCTCCGACATCACCGGCGCCCGCGTGCTCGCCAAGCTGGGCGACTCGGTGACGACGGACCACATCTCGCCCGCCGGTGCCATCAAGGCCGACACCCCGGCCGGCAAGTACCTCACGGAGCACGGCGTCGAGCGCCGCGACTTCAACAGCTACGGCTCGCGCCGAGGCAACCACGAGGTCATGATCCGCGGTACGTTCGCCAACATCCGCCTGCGCAACCAGATCGCGCCGGGCACCGAGGGCGGCTACACCCGCGACTTCACCCAGGCCGACGGCCCGGTGTCGTTCATCTACGACGCCTCCCGCAACTACATCGAGCAGGGCATCCCGCTGGTCGTCCTGGCCGGCAAGGAGTACGGCTCCGGCTCGTCCCGTGACTGGGCGGCCAAGGGCACGGCCCTCCTCGGCGTCAAGGCCGTCATCGCCGAGTCGTACGAGCGCATCCACCGCTCGAACCTCATCGGCATGGGCGTCCTGCCGCTCCAGTTCCCGGAGGGCGCCTCCGCCGAGTCCCTCGGTCTGACCGGCGAGGAGACCTTCTCCTTCGCGGGCGTCGAGGAGCTCAACAACGGCACCACGCCGCGCACGGTGAAGGTCACCACCGACACGGGTGTCGAGTTCGACGCGGTCGTCCGCATCGACACCCCCGGTGAGGCCGACTACTACCGCAACGGCGGCATCATGCAGTACGTGCTGCGCAGCCTGATCCGCAAGTAAGCGGTACGGCACGGCGGTTGAGGGCCGCATCCCCGGCGACGGGGGTGCGGCCCTTCGCCGTGCCGGCCCCCGTGTGAGGCGATGACCTCGGCGTTCTCGTCCCGTGACATCGGCAGACCTCAGTCGGAACACAGGATTCCCTCAGCCGGCGGGGACAGGATCGAGACATGACCGCCACCGCTGGGTTCCGAACCGGACGCCGGAAGACCGACCAGGGCCGGGCGCCGATGATCCACACCGTGCGCGGCCTCGGACACCCCATCAGGCCGGCGGAGGACGGCAGATGAGGGCCCGACGGCGCCTCCGCTCCCTGCGCACACGCCTGCTCGTCTTCCTCGGCGTCACGCTCGTCGCCGTGTGCGCCACGACGCTGCTCACCATGGTGTTCGTCCAACGGGCCTATCTGCTCGGCAACCTGGACGACCGGGTCGAGAACGCCGCCGAGCGCAGCCTGGGCGGCGCGAGTCTGCACCCCGAGCTACCGGACGACCTGAGCTTCCTGATGGAGAGCGGCCATCCGACCGGCATGCTCGCCGCCCGGCTCGACGGCGACGGCGACACTCTCGCCGCCGAGGTCGTGCGCCAGGACGCCCCACCGCGCGCCCTCACCGACGGTCAGCGGGCCGCCCTGGCGGGCGTACGGCCCGACGGCGCCGCGCACACCACGACCGTCCCCGGCATCGGCACCTACCGTGTCACCGTCGCCGAGAGCGACGGGGCGCGCGTTCTGACAGGGCTCCCGATGGACGACGTACGGCACATGATCAGCGGCATGGTCGTGGTCGAGGCGGCCGTCGCGGTGGCCGGGCTCGCCGTGGCGGGCGGCATCTGCGCCGTGGTCGTACGACGGCAGCTGCGCCCCCTCGACCGGCTCGCCGCCACCGCCGCCGAGGTCTCGCGCGCACCGCTCGACCGGGGCGAGGTCACCGTCATCACCCGGGTCCCGGTCCGGGACACCGACCCCGCCAGCGAGGCCGGCCAGGTCGGCGCCGCCCTCAACCGCATGATCGACCATGTCGAGTCCTCCCTCACCGCCCGCCGGCACACGGAGGAGCGCATGCGCCGCTTCCTCGCCGACGCCGGCCACGAACTGCGCACCCCGCTCGCGTCGATAGCGGGCTACGCCGAGCTCATGAACCGCGGTACCGACCGGATCGAGCCGCTGCTGGCCTGGCGCCGCGTCTCGGCGGAGTCGGCACGCATGACTGGCCTGGTGGAGGATCTGTTGCTGCTGGCCCGGCTGGACGAGGGCAGGCCCCTGCACACCGCCGAGGTCGACCTCGCGGCGCTGGTCGCGGAGGCGGTGTGGGACGCGCGGGCCGCCGGGGGCGGACACGACTGGCAGCTCGAACTCCGCCTGGACGAGGCCCCGCTGGTCCTCGGCGACGAGGCCCGCCTCCACCAGGTGATGGCCAACCTCCTGGCCAACGCGCGCTTGCACACACCCCCGGGCACGCGGGTCGTCGCGGTCGTGGAGGCCGGGGACGACCAGTGCGTCGTACGCATCCGCGACGACGGCCCCGGCATCCCGCCCACCCTCCTCCCGACCGTCTTCGACCGCTTCACCCGGGCCGACACCTCCCGGGCGCGCGGCGGCCCGCACGGCGGTGGATCCGGCCTCGGGCTCGCCGTCGTGGAGGCGATCGTGTCGGCGCACGGGGGCCGCGCCGAGGTGCGGAGCGAGCCGGGCCGGACCGAGTTCACCGTCGTCCTGCCGTCGGCCGTCGGAGATCGGTCACCTGATCGGCACGTGGATCTCATGACCATGAACTCGCCGTGAAACCAAGGAACTTGAGCCAACCGAGGCATAACCCGGTTCCCCGAGGACTAACTTGGGAAAGCAGTTGTTGGGCCAACTGGCTTGCGGAAACCGTGTCATCGCTCGGGTGCCGTGCGCGGTTCCCAGCCCTGACGTAGGGGTATTCGCCTGCGGTGGTGCACAACCGTCCACTAACATGGATGGGCACCGTCCAGGCGCATCGGGGGAGCAGGGGGGCTGAGGTGGTGCATAAGGGGAAACCCTTGTGGCGCAAGAGCAGCCTGTGCGGCAACGAGAACGAATGCGTGGAGGTCGCCGTGGGGGAGGGCAGAGTGCTCACGCGTGACTCCAAGAAGCCGCAGCGCGCGCCTCTGTGTTTCACCAACCCTGCCTGGACGGAGTTCCTCCATGCGTTGACGCAGGGGGAGCTGGACGGCCCATGACGTTTGTGACAAGCCATCGGCGGTAGGTAGGGGGCCTCTATGGGTGCCGAGGCATCTGCAGTTCAGCACTCGGGGAAGGGTGAGGGAAAGCGTTCCGTGATCTTGAGCGGAGCCGTCACCTTCTCGCTCGGCGCAGGTGCGCTGGCGACGGTGAGCGCCGCTCTCGCGTCCCTGCTCGTCGACAGCGTTCTCGCCAAGCGGATTCTCTGGGTGGTCGTGGCCCTCGCCGTGGCCGTGGGAGCGGGAGTGTGGCGGGCCGGATACGCCGCTATGACGTCCCCACCTGATTCTGATCGCCTTCCGCAGGATTCGCGGACGAGTTCCCCGAGCTAGCGCCCGCGGACGGGCGGCGCGCCGACAGCCGCTTCCTCCACCACCGGGACACCAGGCCGGTGATGCCGGATGCTCCCAGGAGCGTGGCGGCGACCGTGCCGATCCGCGACCAGGGGAACCTCAGCTCACCGGCCGCCTGGGCGATGAGGAGTACTGCCGCGGCCAGCACGACCAGCCCGATCAGGCCCAGCACTCCGATGCGGGTCACGAGCTTGAGCTTCATGGCGCCGCGGGCGTTCTCTATCTCTATGAGGTGCTTCGTCTGCGCGGGGTCCTGTATGGCCTGCGCCTTGACGTCATCGTCGTTCAGACTGGATGCCCCGAGTACGCTCTGCAGGCCCTGCCATATCGACCTGAAGACCACGTTGGTCCTCCCCCTGGTTCCACGACCAGAAAAGGCGCCGCAGATCTAGCGGGCCGCGAGGTCTTGCTTGATGCGACCGATGAGGTCGAGTGACTCGGTGCCACCGAGCGCCAGATCCATGAGCGTCTGGAAGCACTCCTGGTAGCGGGCCAGCAGCTCCAGGTCCTCGCCGCCGGTCATACTGCCCGCGGCGTGCTCCAGATACAGCAGATCGTCGTCGTCGGAGAAGCCCAAGAGGACGAAGCTGCCCAGTGTGCTGTAGTGGGCCCCGGCCTCGAAGGGCAGTACGCGCACGGTGAGTCCGTCCCGCGCACCGAAGTCGAGCAGCTGCTGCAACTGCTCGTTCAGCACCGCCTTTCCGCCGATCTGCCGCCGAACCGCCGCCTCGTCCAGGATGAAGGTCGCGTCGGGGCCGGCGGAACCGTCGAACATCCTGCTCTGCCGCTCCATCCTCAAGTCCACGACCCGGTCGGTTCGTTCGGCGGTCAGGCCGCGAGGGGCGAGTAGCGCCTCGGCGTATCCGCGGGTCTGCAGATGTCCGGGAATGACGATGGGGTGATACGTCTGAAGGGACGTCGCCGCGCTCTCGTAGCCCAGGTACTGGGCGAACTGGGGCGTCATCACGTCGTGATACCGGGACCACCAGCTGGGCCCTTTGCTGCCCCGGGCCGCCTCCTCCAGTTGGTTCACCACGTCCCGGTCACTGACCTCGTACAGGGCCAGCAGCGCCCGCAGGTCGCTCACGGACACGCTGACGGTACCGGTCTCCACCCGGATGAGCTTGGACTGCGACCACTCCACCCGCTCGGCAGCCTCACGCTGGGTCAGACCCGTGCGCTCACGCGCCTGCCGCAAGGCGAGACGCAGCTTGCGCCGGTTGAGGCTGGGGTCCACGGGAGGTGTCATCGCCGCTCCTTCGTCTGTGCGCGCCTACCCTGGTTTCGGTCGGCCATGCACAGAAAGCTCCTAGCACTTGGCACGGTTCATTATGCATAGCGCCAAAAGGATAGAGCTGATGGCCGCTGGCCGACGGTGGACAGGGTTCCGCGGTGCGCGGCAGGGCTACCGAGGCGGGGTGAGCTGGACCGCTGTCACGACTCTCATGCATCACAGGAACGTCGGGGCGGGCGTCTGTGCTCCGGGAAAACGCTCTCCGGTGCCGAGTCGTGGAAGCAAGAGGGGCTCAACGGGCGCACGAAACGTACGGGCGGCGCGTCATGTCGCGCCGGGCGCACAAGTCGAAGAGCCGTCACGGCGCCGCCCTCGTGCGTGAGGCGTTTACAACCGCGTCTCCCGGCGCTACCTTCCGCAACAGACGGGATGGGAGCGCTCCCATAGCCGGTGGACCGGAACCCGCCGCCCGGACCGCTCCCATCCCGGCGTTCGCACGCACCCCCACGCCCGCATCCGCACGGCCCGTACCTCAAGGAACGGACTGGTTCTGTCATGATCCTGACAACGACCACATCGGCGACCGCCTCAGACCCACCCCGCCGATTAACCCACCCCACCCGCACCAAGTCCCTCTTCCTCATCCTGATCTCCCTCCTCGCCACCATCCCCGCCCTCACCCTCGTCATGACCGCCGGCGCCCCGGCCGAGGCCCACGGCACCCCCATGAAGCCCGGCAGCCGTACCTTCCTGTGCTGGCAGGACGGTCTGACCGACACCGGTGAGATCAAGCCCGTCAACCCGGCCTGCAAGGCGGCCCAGCAGGTCAGCGGCACAACACCGTTCTACAACTGGTTCTCGGTGCTGCGCTCCGACGGCGCCGGCCGCACCCGCGGCTTCGTGCCCGACGGTGAGCTGTGCAGCGGCGGCAACACCAACTTCACCGGCTTCAACACACCCAGCAAGGACTGGCCGCTCACCCACCTCACCTCGGGCGCGACCGTCGACTTCTCCTACAACGCCTGGGCCGCGCACCCGGGTTGGTTCCACGTCTACCTCACCAAGGACGGCTTCGACCCGACCCGGACCCTCACGTGGGACGACATGGAGGAGCGCCCCTTCCTCAGCGTCGACCACCCGCCCCTCAACGGCTCCCCGGGCACGGTCGAGGCCAACTACTCCTGGACCGGGCAGCTTCCGGCGAACAAGTCGGGCCGCCACCTCATCTACATGGTCTGGCAGCGCTCGGACAGTGCCGAGACCTTCTACTCCTGCTCCGACATCGTCTTCGACGGCGGTCACGGCGAGGTGACCGGCATAAAGGAGCCGGGCAACCCGACCGACCCGGTGCCCGGCGAGTGCTCCGCCGCCCGTCGCACGACCGGCAGTTGGTCCGGCGGCTACCAGTCCGAGGTGACCGTCACCAACACCGGCGACGTCCCGATGCTCGGCTGGATGGTCGACTGGACGCTCCCGTCCGGGCAGAAGGTCGAGAGTCTCTGGAGCGGCAACGCGACCTACGGCGGCCAGGACGTGATGGTCCACAACGCCGACTGGAACGGCTCCCTCGATCCGGGGGAGAGCACGACATTCGGGTACGTCGTCTCCGGCCCCGGCGGCGACAGTACGACGGCCCTGCCCTGCCGAGTGGGCTGAACCGTCGCTCGGGGCGGACCCGGTGGGCGTGAGTCGCATCCACCGGGTCCGCGAGCCGGACGGGCCCGAGGGGGGGGAAGTGGGTCTGTCCGGTTGGTGAGTGGCTTGTGCGAGACCGTGGTGCGACAACGTTGTCGAATGGTCTGCCGGATGACTCTACCGCTTCAACGGACAACGATGTCAAGCCAGTTGGACGGTTGGGTGCCAAGTGAGTCCCACCGCATCCGCAGACGCGGCCGCCCCGCCGCTGCCCCATCCAGGTGATCACCCCGCGTGCCCCGCCCCGGAACGCGCTCTTCCGTGGTACCGCTGACACACGCTACTGTCCCTGCGGCTTGTGCGACCCGTGGTGCGCGACCCGTCCGAAGGAGGAGGGGCCGCGTCATGCGCTTCCGTCCCGTGTCCTTGTTGCTGGCCGCCGTGCTCGCGGCGGGCGGCGCCACCCCCGCCCTCGCGGCGACGACAGAACCCCCGGACCTGGTCAGGGACCCGACGTCGTACGTCGATCCACTGATCGGCACCAAGAACGGCGGCAATGTCTTCCCGGGCGCCGTCACCCCGTTCGGCATGCTTTCCTTCAGCCCCGAGAACACCCGCGGCGACGCCACCCGCACGGCCGCACCCGGTGGTTACCACTACGACGCCACCCGCATGCGCGGCTTCAGCCTCACCCATATGTCGGGCACCGGGTGCGCGGGCGGCAGCGGTGACATCCCGTTCTTCCCGTACGCCGGCGAGGTCACCTCGTCGCCCGCGAGCGACACCAAGGACGCCGTCTACGCCTCCGACTTCAGCCACGCCGACGAGACCGCCGAACCGGGCCGCTACCAGGTCCGTCTCGCCTCCGGCGTCACCGCGGACCTCACCGCCACCGCCCGCACCGGCTCGGCCCGCTTCACCTTCCCGGCCGACAAGCCCGCCTCGCTGCTGGTGCGGACCGCCAACTCCGAGGTGGGTTCGACCGATTCGGCGGTACGGATCGATCCGGTGAAGCGGACTGTCTCCGGGTCCGTCACATCCGGGAACTTCTGCGGGTATCTCGATCCGGAGGGTCAACGCGCCTACTACACCGTCCACTTCACCGCCCGCTTCGACCGCGCCTTCAAGGCGACCGGCACCTGGCAGGACGACAAGCTGAGCCCCGGCTCGACCTCCGCGTCCGGCGGCACCGGGGGGTTCGCGAACGGCGGCCGCCCCGTCGCCGGCAAGGGCGCCGGCGGCTACGTCGAGTTCGCGCCGGGCACCGGACCGGTGAACGTCAAGGTCGGGATCTCGTACGTCAGCCAGGCCGGCGCCGAGGCCAACCTCGCGGCGGAGAACCCGCCGGACCGCTCCTTCGACGCCGTACGGGACGCCGCCCGCCGCGCCTGGCGCGAGCGTCTCTCCGCGATCCGGGTCGGCGGCGGCACCGACACCGAGCGCACCACCTTCTACACCGCGCTCTACCACGCCCTCCTGCACCCGAACGTCATCAGCGACGCCGACCGCAGATACCGCGGCCCCGACGGCGAGATCCACACCGTCAGCCGTGGCCACCAGGCCCAGTACGGCACCTTCTCCGGCTGGGACGTCTACCGCGACCAGGTCCAGCTGCTCACCCTCCTCAACCCCCGCGTCGGCTCGGACATCGCCCAGTCCCTGTACGAGCTGGCGGAGCAGAACGGCGGCATCTGGGACCGCTGGCTGCACGGAGCGAGCGGCACCCATGTCATGAACGGCGACCCCTCACCCATCGCCCTGGCCGGCATCCGGGCCTTCGGGGGAACGGACTTCGATCTGCGTGGCGCGCTGGCGTCGCTGGTGAAGGCGGCGACCGTACCCACCGACAAGGACCTGTCCTCGGCGGGCAAGCCTGTGCTGTCCGTCGGGCAGCGCCCCTCCCTGGACAAGTACCTGAGGCACCACTACATGCCGTCCGTGTCCAACGCCTGGGGCGGCGCCGCCGAGACGCTGGAGATGTCCGGCGCCGACTTCGCCCTCTCCCAACTCGCCACCGAGGCGGGGCGGAAGGACACCGCGGCCACCTTCGCCGACCGCGCCCAGTGGTGGCAGAACAACTTCAACATCGCCGCCACACAGGACGGCGGCTACATCGCCAACCGCAAGGCCGACGGCAGCTGGGTCACCGGCTTCACCCCGGCCACCGGCAACGGGTTCGTGGAGGGTACGGCGGCCCAGTACACCTGGATGGTCCAGCACAACCCGGCGGGACTCTTCGCCGCCATGGGCGGGCGCGCCCCGGCTGTGAAGCGCCTCGACGCCTTCTTCCACGACGCGGACGGCAGCTGGGCCTTCACCGGCAGCGGCGGCGACAAGTCGGAGCTGGACAACGAGCCGTCCCTCAACGTGCCCTATCTGTACGCGTACGCGGGCGCCCCGTACAAGACGCAGGAGACCGTCCGGGCGGCGATGCGCGAGCTGTGGTCCACCGAGCCCGGCGGCATCCCCGGCAACGACGACCTCGGTGCCATGTCGTCGTGGTACGTCTTCTCCGCGCTCGGCATGTACCCCCAGGTGCCGTCCCGCGCCGAACTGGTCCTCGCCTCACCGCTCTTCCCGCGCATCGAGATCGACCGCCCGGACGGCGGCGACATCTCCGTACGCGCGGAAGGAGCGGCCGCCGACGCGCCGTACATCCACTCCCTGAAGGTCAACGGCCGTACCAGCGACCGGCCTTGGCTCCCGGCGTCCTTCGTGCGGGACGGCGGCCGGCTGGACTACACCCTCTCCGGTGCGCCCGCCCCCGCCTGGGGAGCGTCCGAGGCGCCGCCCTCCTTCCGCGAGGGCGAGCAGCCGTACCAGATCGGCGTCGGCCCGACCACGGCGACCGTGCCGCCCGGCGGGAGTGCCAAGGTCGGCATCCGTGCCCTGTCGATGAGCGGGGGAGCGGGACCCGAGGTGCGCTTCCGGGTCGACGCGCCCGACGGGATCACCGCGACACCCGCCGAGGGCACGGTGACCGACGGCTCGCAGGAGATCACGCTGACCTCCGCCGAGGGCACCACCCAGGGCTTCTACGCCGTCGAGGTCACCGTGACCTCGGGCGACACGTCGTACGCACAGCCCCTGTCCCTGACCGTCGCGGCGCCGGACACGCTCCTGGCCGCCTACGACAACACCGGCATCTCCGACGACACCGGGGACCACGACGAGGCCGACTACGACGGCGGCGGCTGGAGCTACTCCCGCCAGGCCCTCGCCGACGCCGGTCTGACACCGGGCGAGCAGGGCACGGTGGGCGGCCTGACCTTCACCTGGCCCAACTCGCCCAGCGGGCGCCCGGACAACGTCTCGGCGGCGGGGCAGACGATCGAACTCGCCCGTCCCGCAGGTCAGTTGTCGTTCCTCGGCAGCGGCGTCAACGGCGACCAGCAGGCCAAGGCCACCGTCACCTACACCGACGGCGGCACCGACACGATCGACCTCGCCTTCACCGACTGGACCGTCGGCGGGGGCGCCGGCACCGTGCGGTACGGCAATGAGGTCGTCGCCCGGGCCGCGTACCGGAACGTCGCGGGTGCGGACCGGGATCCTGTCGACACCTACGTATTCGCCACCAGGCCGTTCACCGCGCCGGCCGGCAGGACGATCGCGCGTGTGAAACTGCCGGACGACACCGACCTGCACGTGTTCACGCTGGCCGTGGGCTGAGTCCCAACGGGTGCCGATCGGCCGGAACGCCCAGTCCGGCGGCCAGGCCTGATCGGCACCCTGCGTGAGCTCCCAACGCTCCCGCTCAGGCGAGCAGTTCGACCTCCGACACCACCGCCTCGCCGTCGAGCACCAGGCGGTACTTCCCGTACGTACCCGGTGACCCCACGGAGAACGCCCGGGTCTGCCGGTCCCAGGCGAAGGACTGCCCGGAGCGCTCGTCGAGGGTGCGCCAGGTGGTGCCGTCGTCCGACCCCTGGAGCTTCCAGCCGGTCGGCGCCTTCGTGCGGTCCGAAGGCGACGTCAGGGTGTACTGCACGGCCTTGGTGCCCTCGGACACCGGCAGCTCCACCGATGTGACGCTCTCCTGGGTCGCCGAGGTGTTGTCGAACAGCGCCCCAGCACCCTTCAGCACGTCCGTCCGGGGCGTCGGCACCTCGCCGTCCTTGGTGATCGACACGGGCGCCGCGTTCTTGCCGGTGCCCCAGGACGAGGGCCGCGGACCCATGTCGAACTCCAGGACCCCGCCCTTCGCGATCAGCGAGTGCGGGAGCGAAGTCGACTTCCACGGAACGCCGTTGACCTTCAGGCCTTGCACATACACATTGCGGGCGCTGTTCTTCGGCGCCTTGACGACCAGCGTCCGGCCGTTCTCCAGATGGACCGTCGCCTTGGTGAACAGGGGCGAGCCGATGGCGTACTCGCCACTGCCCATCACCAGCGGGTAGAAGCCCAGCGAGGAGAACAGGAACCAGGCCGACTGCTCGCCGTTGTCCTCGTCGCCGTGGTAGCCCTGCCCGATCTCGCTGCCGACGTACAGCCGCGACAGCACCTCACGGACGTTGTGCTGCGCCTTCCAGGGCTGCCCGGCCGCGTCGTACATGTAGACGGCGTGGTGGGCGACCTGGTTGGAGTGGCCGTACATGCCCATCCGGACGTCCCGCGCCTCCGTCATCTCGTGGATGACACCGCCGTAGGAGCCGACGAAGTCGGGCGAGGCCGTCTCCGGGGTGGCGAAGTACTCGTCGAGCTTGTCCGCGAGGCCGCCGCGACCGCCGTAGAGGTTGGCCAGGCCCCGGCTGTCCTGGGGCGCGGTGAAGGCGTACCCCCAGCCGTTCGTCTCGGTGTAGTCGTAGCCCCACACCCGCGGGTCGTACTTCGAGGACTCGACGCGCCAGTCGCCCTTCGCGTCCCGGCCCTGGAAGAAGCCGGCCTTGGAGTCGAAGAGGTTCACATAGTCCTGGGCGCGGTTGAGGAAGTACTCCGACTCCTCCTTGTAGCGCTTGTCGCCGGTCTTCTTGTACAGCTCCTGGCCCATCCTCGCGATGCCGTAGTCGTTGAGGTAGCCCTCCAGCGCCCACGACAGGCCCTCGTGCGTCTCGGTGCTGGTGTAGCCGAGGAACGGCGAGGTCGCCATGCCCTTGCGGCCCACGCCGGACGACGGAGGCACCACGGTCGCGTTCTTCACGGCCGCGTCGTACGCCGACTTCGCGTCGAAGTCGACGCCCTTGACGTAGGCGTCCGCGAAGGCGACGTCCGAGGAGGTGCCGGTCATCAGGTCCGCGTAGCCGGGGGAGGACCAGCGGGAGGTCCAGCCGCCGTCCTTGTACTGCTGCACGAAGCCGTCGACCATCTCGCCCGCCTGGCTCGGCGTGAGCAGCGAGTACGCCGGCCAGGTCGTCCGGTAGGTGTCCCAGAAGCCGTTGTTGACGTACACCTTGCCGTCGACGATCTTCGCTCCGGTGTGCGTCGGGGTGTCCGGACCCGGCATCGGCGAGAACGGCGACGCGTACCGGTACGTCGAACCGACCTTCTCGAAGCCGGAGTTGGGGTACAGGTACAGCCGGTACAGGCTGGAGTACAGCGTGGTCAGCTGGTCCGGCGTCGCACCCTCCACCTCGACCTTGCCGAGCAGCCGGTCCCACTGGCGCTGGGCACGCGACTTCACCGTCTCGAAGGAGGCGCCGTCGACCTCCTGGCGCAGATTGTCCTTCGCCTGGTCGATGCCGATGAGGGAGGTGGCCAGGCGGAGCGTGACGGTCCGGTCGTCACCGGCGTCGAAGCGCAGGTGTCCCTTCACCCCCTCGGCGGATCCCTCGGTCACCGGCTTGTCGAACTCGCCGTACACGAACAGCCGGGTCGCTCCCGTCGACAGTCCGGACTTCACGTCCGAGTAGCCCGTGACGATCCCGTTGTCCTGGTCGAGGGTGAGCCCGGCCTGGTCCGTCACATTGTCGAAGAGGACGCTCGCGTCGTCGCCCGGATAGGTGAAGCGCAGCACCGCCGCGTGGTCGGTCGGCGCCATCTCCGCCTTCAGCCCGTTCTCGAACCGCACCCCGTAGTAGTACGGCCGCGCGGTCTCGTTCTCGTGCCGGAAGGCGAGCTCGCGTGCCTCACGCCCGGTGTCCGGGGTGCCGGACGCCGCCGACGGCATCACCTGGAAGGTCTGCCGGTCGCCCATCCAGGGGCTGGGCTCATGGCTGGCGCTGAACGCCTGGATCGTCGGCAGGTTGTCGTCGTTGTTGGCGCGGGCGTAGTCGTACAGCCAGCTCAGCGACCCCGCGTTCGTCACCGGCGTCCAGAAGTTGAAGCCGTGCGGCACGGCCGTCGCCGGGAAGTTGTTGCCGCGCGAGAACCCGCCGCTGGAGAGGGTGCCGCGGGTGGTGAGCGCGTAGTCGGACAGGTGCGCCTTGGGCTTCTCGGGCGCGACGGTCTTCAGCGTGATGTCGTCCAGCCAGCCCCGGAACTTCGCCGGGCCCTTGGGGGAGTCGTACGCCACCAGTATCCGGTCGACGGTCTTGCCGGCCGCCACCGACCCGATCCGCGAGGCGACGGCGTTCCACTGGTTGACGTAGAGCACCTTGGCGGCGCCCTGTCCGCGCGGCGACAGCGGGAAGCCGTGCTGGTCGGTGGCGCCGAGGTCGCTCAGCTGGGTGCCGTCGGTGAAGGCGAGGTCGACGGAGACGTTGGTGGCGTCGTAGTCGCGGTCGCCGTCCGCCATCGACGGGAAGACGCGGTAGGACAGCCGGGTGTCGCGGCCGACGGCCACGTTCACGTCGTAGACCTTGTTGTACGAGTACGCCCGCCCGTCCGCGGTGTGCCGGCCGGCGTACCTGAGGGCCCGCTTGCCGGTGAAGCCGGCGCCCGCCTTGGCGGTCGGCGAGCCGCTCGGGCCGCGGTCGACGAGGGAGAGCATGTCCTGCGGGACCGGGCCCTCACTGCCGCCCGTGGAGAACTGGACATCGGCGAGCTGGAGGATGTCGGAGGCGCCGTGGTTCTTGGTCACCTCCAGCCTGAAGTGCTGGTACTCGGCCGGTTCCGCGAGGTCGTACGTCTTTGTCTGGAACCGTTCGGCGAAGCTCTCACCCGAGCGGGTGTCGAGGGTCTTCCAGTCCTTGCCGTCCGTGGAGCCCCGCAGGGTCCAGTCCTGCGGGTCGCGCTCGGCGTAGTCATTGGCCGAAGTGAGCGCGTATTTAGCTATTTTCACCGGTTTGTCCAGGTCGAACTCCGCCCACCCGGTGGGGGCGAAGACCAGCCATTTGCTGCTGGGCTCCCCGTCGACGAGGTTCTCCTTCACCTCGCCGCCGCCGGTGTTCTCCCCGCTCGCCCGGACGTCCGTGACATGGTCGGTGACATTGCCCGGGATGCCGCTGCTGTAGCCGCCGTCCACGCCCGAGGCGCGTTTGCCGCCGTCGGGGGCGGTGTCGACGGTGTTGAGCCAGTCGGGTGCCGGGTCGCCCGCCTCGAACGAGGTCGAGAACTCCCGGTCGGCCGCCGCGGGTGCCTCCGGCAGGGCGACGGCCACCCCCTGCGAGCCCACTGCCAAAGCAAAGGCGGCCGCCGACACGACCGCCCTTCCACCCCATCTGTGCCGAGCTCTCTGCTGCATAAGCCGGTACCCTCCCTGCGCACGGGACAACGTTGTCAACTTCGCTGCGCAAGGATCAGTTGTGGCTCAAGTGCCGGGTATTGTCAAGGGTGTTGGCTGTGGCATTCGGGGCTTATGTCGCGGATTTTTAGGGCAAGCCGCGCACAGGCCGCTCATATTTCCGTGAGGTCTCAACTCGGAAAAGACCATTGGCCAACCTTGCATTCGATCTTGCTCCGCTGGCGGGAAGTGGACTATACCTGTCGGCACTTCACATGATTCCGCACTTCCTGCACGACCCCAGCTTGACCCGATCGCGGTGCCGGGGAGGATCCGGTTCACCGCCTGAGTCCTGGAGAAGGCGAGGACTTGAGCATGGGATCCACTTCTGCCCAGAATCCGGAGAACAACGGCTCCGCACGCGTCGGACGTCGCGATCTGATCAAGCGGTCCGCCGCGCTCGGCCTGATCTCCGTGCCCACGATGAGTTTCCTGTCCGCGTGTGCGAGCAGCGGGGGAAGCGACAACGGGGACAAGGCCAAGGAAGGCAAGAAGACCGCGAAGAACCCGCTCGGCGTCAATGACACCGCGCAGATGGAGTTCGTGCTGTTCGACGGCGGCTTCGGCAAGGAGTACGCCGAGGACGCCGTGAAGATCTACGAGAAGAACTTCCCCGAGGTGACGGTGAAGTTCTCCGCCACCCAGAAGATCCAGTCCACGCTCCAGCCCCGCTTCAACCAGGGCACCCCGCCGGACCTCATCGACAACTCCGGTGCCGAACAGATGGACATGGGCGTCCTGGTCGGCAAGGAGCAGCTCGCCGACCTCACACCGCTGCTGGACGCCCCGTCGTACGACGACCCGAACAAGAAGGTCCGCGACACGCTGCGCCCCGGCATCGTGGAGATGGGCCAGTTCGACGGCGACCCGGTCTGGATCATGTACTACGCCTACACGGTGTACGGCGTCTGGTACTCGCAGAAGGCCCTGGACTCGCTCGACGAGCAGTACCCCGAGACCTGGGACCAGATGCTCGCGGTCTGCGAGAAGGCCAAGAAGAAGGGCATGGCGGGCTGGACGTACGCGGGCAAGTACCCGTACTACCTTCCCTTCTCGCTCTACCCGATGATCGGCAAGGTCGGCGGTGTCGAGGTCCTCGACGCCATCGACAACCTGGAGCCGAACGCCTGGAAGAACCCGGCGGTCAAGGCCTGCTTCGAGGCCTACTACGAGCTCTACAAGAAGGGCTACGTCCTCAAGGGCACCCCGGGACTGGACCACATCCAGTCGCAGACCGCGTGGGCCCAGGGCAAGGCGCTGTTCATCCCGAACGGCTCCTGGGTGGAGAACGAGTCGGCGAACGTCATCCCGAAGGACTTCGACCTCGCCGTCTCCGCGCCGACCGGTATCGACAGCTCCGACAAGCTGCCCTTCGGCACGATCTGGGCGTCCGGTGGTGAGCCGTTCATCGTCCCGGCCAAGGCGAAGAACACCGCGGGCGGCATGGAGCAGCTGCGCATCATGCTGAGCGAGGCGAGCTCCAAGAACTTCACCAGCAAGGTCAAGTCGCTGACCGCGTACAACGGCGGTACCGACGGCATCAGCCTCACCCCCGGTCTCAAGTCCGGTGTCGCGGCGCTGGAGAAGGCCGGCCAGAACGTGGTGAACCCGCGGCTGCAGGACTGGTACGTGCAGCTCCAGAAGGAGAAGATCGGGGTCTCCGGTCTCGGCGAGATGATGGCCGGACGCCTCACCCCGGCCGAGGCCATCAAGAAGATCCAGGGCTTCGCCGACGAGGCCGCCAAGGACTCGTCGATCAAGCACTACAAGCACCAGTAGCTCAGGTGCGGATCCGTCACCAGCGGCTGCACGCGCGCGCAGATCGGGGTCGATAGCAATGCAGCACGGCAAGTACCGGTTCATCGTGGGGTTCCTCGCGGTGCCCCTGGGGCTGTACGCGCTCTTCGTCGTCTGGCCGTTCATCCAGTCCATCTACTACTCGTTCACGGACTGGACCGGGCTGAGCCCCGAATTCAAGATGGTCGGCTTCGACAACTACGAGAGGATGCTCGACGACGACATCTTCTGGAAGTCGTTGCAGCACAGCTTGTTGTTCGCGTTGCTGCTGCCGCTGGTGACAATCGGGTTCGCGCTTTTCCTCGCCTTCATGATCAATGTGGGCGGGCGGCGCAGAAAGGGCGGCCCGGCGATCACCGGTGTCCGCGGTTCCTCGTTCTACAAGATCGTCTATTTCTTCCCACAGGTGCTGTCGATCGCGATCGTCGCGCTGCTGTTCGCCTTCGCGTACAACCCGGACAGCGGCGCGATCAACTCGATCCTGCGCGGGGTCGGGCTCGACAGCGTCCAGCCGCTCTGGCTGGGCGACCCGAACGTCGCCCTGTGGGCCGTGATGGCGGTGCTGGTCTGGTCCACGGTGGGCTTCTTCGTGGTTCTGTTCTCGGCCGGTATGGCCTCCATCCCGGCCGATCTGTACGAGGCCGCGCTGCTCGACGGTGCCGGCCGGGCGGCCACGTTCTTCAAGATCACCCTGCCGCTGCTGTGGGACACCGTGCAGTCCGGGTGGGTCTACATGGGCATCCTCGCCCTCGGCGCCGAGTCGTTCGCGGTCGTACAGATCATGACGACCGGGCCGGGCGGTCCCGACTACTCGACCACGGTCATGGTCCTGTACGTGTACCAGAAAGCGTTCCGTGACGGGCAGGCCGCCTACGCCACCACGATCGGCGTGGCCCTGCTCATCGTGACGCTGGCCTTCGCCGCGGTCGTCATGCGGCTGGGACGGCGCGAGCGGCTGGAGTTCTGAGAGATGAAGACGACCGAGACCACCGCTCCCGTACCGGCCGAGTCCGGTATGCCCGTGACCAAGATCGGCCTCCCGGCCGACGCGCCGTCCAGGAAGAAGAAAGAGGGCACCGTCCTCAACGTCTTCTCCCACGGCGTTCTCGTCATCTGGGCCTTCATGGTCGCCATGCCGCTGCTCTGGGCGGTGATGACGTCCTTCAAGGACGACGCCTCCATCTTCGGCTCGCCCTGGTCACTGCCGGACAAACTGCACTTCTCGAACTGGTCGCGGGCCTGGACCGAGGCCAACATGAGCGACTACTTCCTCAACACCATCCTGGTGGTGGGAGGGTCGCTGATCGGCACGCTGGTGCTCGGCTCGATGGCGGCGTACGTCCTCGCCCGCTTCGACTTCCCGGGCAACCGCTTCATCTACTTCCTGTTCATCGGCGGCATGAGCTTCCCGATCATGCTCGCGCTGGTCCCGCTCTTCTACGTCGTGAACAACATGGGTCTGCTGAACACGATCCACGGCCTGATCCTCGTCTACATCGCGTACTCGCTGCCGTTCACCGTGTTCTTCCTCACGGCGTTCTTCCGCACACTGCCGACATCGGTGGCCGAGGCGGCCTTCGTCGACGGCGCCTCGCACACCCGTACGTTCTTCCAGATCATGCTCCCGATGGCCAAGCCGGGTCTGATCAGCGTCGGCATTTTCAACTTCCTGGGCCAGTGGAACCAGTACATGCTGCCCACGGTCCTCAACACCGACCCCGACAAGCGGGTCCTCACCCAGGGACTGGTGCAATTGGCCGTCAGCCAGGGCTACAAGGGCGACTGGTCCGGCCTCTTCGCCGGTCTGGTGATGGCCATGCTGCCGGTGCTCGCGGCCTACATCATCTTCCAGCGCCAGGTGGTGGCGGGGCTGACGGCCGGGGCTCTGAAGTAGACCGGGGCAGCGCCGTGAAAGTGAGCCGGAGGTAGCGCTCCGAAACCGACCGCGTGCACGCCGTTCCCGACCCTGGGGACGGCGTGCACTCAGGTGTGCACGTACCCGGATCCGGTTCAACCTCTTGACGGGAGGCAACCCGAACGGCTCAGCTTAGAGTTCACTAGTTGGACACGAACGGGGCCTCGTCGAAGCGGTCCCGCGCGCAGGAGGTCGTCGTGGAGACTCCGGGGTCGCAGTCGTCGCTGCACCGAGCCAACCTGGAGCGGGTCGTGCGGGCCGTACGACTGGCCGGATCCCTCACCCAGGCGGAGATCGCGAGGACCACCGGGCTGTCCGCGGCGACGGTCTCCAATATCGTCCGCGAGCTCAAGGACGGCGGAACGGTCGAGGTCACGCCCACCTCGGCGGGCGGCCGCCGGGCCCGCAGCGTCTCGCTGAGCGGGGACGCCGGCATCGTCATAGGGGTCGACTTCGGCCATACGCATTTGCGTGTCGCGGTCGGGAATCTGGCCCACCAAGTGCTGGCCGAGGAGTCCGAGCCGCTGGATGTGGACGCCTCCTCGACGCAAGGGTTCGACCGGGCCGAACAGCTGGTCAACCGGCTGATCGCGGCGACCGGCGTCGACCGTTCCAAGATCGCCGGGGTGGGCCTCGGCGTCCCCGGCCCGATCGACGTCGAGTCCGGCACCCTCGGCTCGACCGCGATCCTGCCGGGCTGGACCGGCACCAAGCCCGCCGAGGAGCTGCGCGACCGGCTCGGCGTGCCCGTCCACGTGGACAACGACGCCAACCTGGGCGCCCTGGGCGAGCTGGTCTGGGGCAGCGGGCGGGGGGTTCGGGACCTGGCGTACATCAAGGTCGCGAGCGGTGTCGGCGCCGGTCTGGTCATCAACGGCAAGATCTACCGCGGCCCGGGTGGTACTGCGGGAGAAATCGGTCATATTACTCTTGATGAGTCCGGCCCGGTCTGCCGCTGTGGAAACCGCGGCTGCCTGGAGACCTTCGCGGCCGCGCGCTATGTGCTGCCGCTGCTCCAGTCCAGCCATGGCACCGATCTGACCATGGAGGGCGTCGTACGGCTGGCCAGGGACGGAGACCCGGGCTGTCGTCGGGTGATCGCCGACGTCGGCCGCCACATCGGCAGTGGAGTCGCCAATCTCTGCAATCTCCTGAACCCGAGCCGCGTGGTCCTGGGCGGTGATCTCGCCGAGGCCGGTGAGCTGGTACTCGGGCCGATCCGGGAGTCCGTCGGCCGCTACGCCATCCCCAGTGCGGCGCGGCAACTGTCCGTTCTTCCCGGGGCACTTGGCGGCCGTGCCGAGGTGCTCGGAGCACTCGCACTCGCGCTCAGCGAGATGGGTGATTCAACCCTTTTGGACAGCACGCTGCACGCCGCCGCGCCTGCCTTCACTTAGAGAACGGATGGCACCGTTGCCAACCCGTTAAGGATTTACTTCTTGACGTCGCACGTGCGGCCGAGTTGACTTCCAGCCACCTCGGCCGCAACGTCGCGGCCTCGTCAGGGAGGTTTCTGAAGTGAACACGCGTATGCGTCGTGCCGCCGTTGCCGTTGCCGCTGGTGCGATGGCCGTCTCGCTGGCTGCCTGTGGCAGCGCCGAGGAATCGGGCGGCGGCGACTCCACTGCTTCTGCCGCCAAGGGCGACAACATCAAGGTCGGTCTCCTGCTCCCGGAGAACCAGACCGCTCGCTACGAGAAGTTCGACCGGCCGCTGATCGAGAAGAAGATCAAGGAGCTGACGGACGGCAAGGCGACGATCGACTACAACAACGCCAAGCAGGACGCCAACCTGCAGGCGCAGCAGGTCGACACCATGATCACCAACAAGGTGGACGTCCTGATCCTGGACGCCGTCGACGCCAAGGCGATCAAGAACTCCGTCCAGAAGGCCGTGGACGCCGGCATCAAGGTCGTCGCCTACGACCGCCTGGCCGAGGGCCCGATCAGCGGCTACACCTCGTTCGACAACGAGGAGGTCGGCCGCACCCAGGGTGAGGCTCTGCTGAAGGGCATGGGCGACAAGGCCACGAAGTCCTCCAAGATCGTGATGATCAACGGCTCGGTCACCGACCCGAACGCCGCCCAGTTCAAGAAGGGCGCCCTCTCGGTCCTCGAGGGCAAGGTCGACATCGCCAAGTCGTACGACACCAAGGAGTGGAAGCCGGAGAACGCAAACTCCGAGATGGAGGCTGCGATCTCGGCGGTCGGCAAGAACAACATCGCCGGCGTCTACTCCGCCAACGACGGCATGGCCGGCGGTATCATCACCGCCCTCCAGGCCGCCGGCATCAAGGTCCCGGTCACCGGCCAGGACGCCGAGCTCGCCGCCGTACAGCGCATCGTCGCCGGCGACCAGTACATGAGCGTGTTCAAGTCGTACCCGCAGGAAGCCAACGTCGTCGCCGAGATGGCCGTCGCGCTGGCCAAGGGCGAGAAGCTGGACTCCATCGCCAAGGACAAGGTCGCCAGCGGCAGCGCGAAGGACATCCCGGCCGCGCTGATCCCGGTCGTGTCGCTGACCACGGACAACATCAACGACACGGTCATCAAGGAAGGCTTCTACACGGTCGACGAGATCTGCACGGCCAAGTACAAGAGCGCCTGCGACAAGGTCGGCCTCAAGTAAGCAGCCTCCGGTCCTATCCAGGTGCGGGAATTCGTCCTTGAATTCCCGCACGGGACATGACTGCACAAGTCTCCTCCGGCGCCCCGCGCATACGTCAGCCCCGCAAGCTCGGCGCGGGGCGCCGGACGGAACCCCCCAACTTTCTGCACAACCTTCCGCCGGGTCAGGCGGCGAAGGAGATGGTTCACGTGTCCGCTACGCCCGTGATGGCGTTGCGCGGGGTCTCCAAGCGGTTCGGTGCCGTTCAGGCGCTCACCGACGTAGAGCTTGAGGTCCATGCCGGTGAAGTGGTCGCCCTGGTGGGCGACAACGGCGCCGGAAAGTCCACGCTGGTCAAGACGATCGCCGGCGTGCACCCCATCGATGAGGGCGTCATCGAATGGGACGGCAAGCCCGTCTCGATCAACCGGCCGCACGACGCCCAGCACCTGGGCATCGCGACGGTCTACCAGGACCTCGCGCTGTGCGACAACATCGACGTCGTCGGCAACCTCTTCCTGGGCCGCGAGCTGAAGAAGCGCGGCATCCTCGACGAGGTCGAGATGGAGCGCCGCTCGCGCGAGCTGCTCCAGACCCTGTCGATCCGCATTCCCAGCGTGCGCATCCCGATCGCCTCGCTCTCCGGCGGTCAGCGCCAGACCGTGGCCATCGCCCGCTCCATGCTCGGCGAGCCCAAGCTGGTCATCCTCGACGAGCCCACCGCCGCCCTCGGCGTCGAGCAGACCGCCCAGGTCCTCGACCTCGTCGAGCGGCTGCGCGAGCGCGGGCACGCCGTGATCCTCATCAGCCACAACATGGCCGACGTGAAGGCCGTCGCGGACAAGGTCGCCGTGCTGCGCCTCGGCCGCAACAACGGCGTCTTCGAGGTCAAGACGACCTCGCAGGAGGAGATCATCTCCGCCATCACCGGCGCCACCGAGAACGCCGTGACCCGCCGTGCGGCGCGCGCGAACGGGGAGGTTTCCAAGTGAGCATCGACAAGACCTCCGCGACGACGCAGGACCACGAGGTACTGAACACCGAGGCCGCCTCGGCCGCGGTGACCGCCGTCGACCCGCGCCTGCTGGTGCAGGAGCAGGGCCTGGCCGGCTACCTCACCGAGTTCCGGCGCAAGCTGAAGGCCGGTGAGCTGGGCTCCCTGCCGGTCATCCTCGGCCTGGTCGCCATCTGCGTGATCTTCCAGAGCCTGAACTCCGCCTTCCTGTCCGCGCAGAACATCAGCGACATCACGGTCACGATGGTCGGCACGGGCATGATCTCCGTCGGTATCGTCTTCGTGCTGCTGCTCGGCGAGATCGACCTGTCCGTCGGCTCGGTCAGTGGCGCGTCCAGCGCCATCGCGGCCGTCCTCGCGGTGAACCAGGGCTGGCCCGAGTGGGCGGCCGTGCTCATCGCCGTGGCGGCGGGTGCCGTCATCGGCGCGGCGCACGGCTTCTTCTTCGCGGTGCTCGGCGCTCCGGCGTTCGCCGTCACGCTGGCCGGTCTGCTGTTCTGGCTCGGCTTCATGCTCCAGACGCTGGGCGAGAACGGCACGATCAACCTCGACAGCGACGGTCTGATCGGCAAGCTGACGACGTACTTCTTCACGGACGTGGCGGCCGCGTACGGCCTGGCGGCCGTGGTGACCGCGGTGTTCTTCATCACCTCGTTCCTGGGCAACCGCCGCCGCGAGGCCGCCGGGATTCCGTTCCGGCCGCTGAGCGACACGATCATGCGGACGGTGCTGCTGGGTGCCGTCTCCTTCGCCGCGGCGGTCATGTACAACCAGTACAAGGGCCTGCCGCTGGCCACGGTGATCTTCCTGGTGTTCCTGGTCACCACGGACTTCCTGCTCCGGCGTACCTCGTACGGACGCAAGATCTTCGCCCTCGGTGGCAGCGTCGAGGCCTCGCGTCGTGCGGGCATAAACGTGACCGCGGTGCGCATCTCCGTGTTCGCGATCTCGGGTGGCTTCGCGGCGATCGGTGGTCTGTTCCTGGCCTCGAAGATCGCGTCCGCCAACCAGAGCGCCGGTACCGGTGACCTGCTGATGAACGCCATCGCGGCGGCCGTCATCGGTGGTACGTCGCTGTTCGGTGGGCGTGGGCGTACGTGGAACGCGCTGCTCGGTGTGCTGGTGATCGTCTCGATCCAGTACGGGCTGCAGCTCGAGTCCATCGCCGAGCCGGTCAAGTACATGATCACCGCTGGTGTTCTGCTGACCACGGTGGTCATCGACTCGATCACCCGTCGGACGCAGAAGACAGCTGGTCGAGCGTAGGTATCTCGCCGTAGGGGCGCGGGTGGACTGCCGCGTGCCGGTCCGTTGTGGCCGGTCGCGCAGTTCCCCGCGCCCCTTTTTCGGCGTTGTACTACAGGGCGTTGTTGGGTAGAGCCGAATGCGTGACGTACGACGGGTGGGCCGGGAACCTTCCGCTGAGGCGGAACATTAGACTCGACAAGCCCGGCAACAGCTCGAACAGCTCTACTGCAAGGAGGCACGGGTGCCGCTGCTGACCCGCATCACGGGACCGCGCGATCTGGACCGGCTCAGCCCTGAGCAGCTGGACCAGCTGGCAGGGGAGATCCGGACCTTCCTCGTCGAGGCGGTTTCCAAGACCGGCGGCCACCTCGGCCCCAACCTCGGTGTGGTGGAGCTGACCATCGCCCTGCACCGGGTCTTCGACTCGCCGAAGGACAAGGTGCTCTGGGACACCGGCCACCAGTCCTACGTCCACAAGCTGCTCACGGGCCGTCAGGACTTCAGCAGGCTGAAGATGAAGGGCGGCCTGTCCGGCTACCCCTCGCAGGCCGAGTCCGAGCACGACGTCATCGAGAACTCGCACGCGTCGACCGTCCTCGGCTGGGCCGACGGCCTCGCGAAAGCCAACCAGCTGCGCAAACGCGACGACCATGTCGTCGCCGTCATCGGTGACGGCGCGCTGACCGGCGGCATGGCCTGGGAGGCGCTGAACAACATCGCCGAGGCCAAGGACCGCCCCCTCGTCATCGTTGTCAACGACAACGAGCGGTCGTACGCGCCCACCATCGGCGGCCTCGCGAACCACCTGGCCACGCTGCGCACCACCGACGGATACGAGCGCTTCCTCACCCGCACCAAGGAGATCCTCGACCGCACACCGGTCGTCGGCAGGCCCCTCTACGAGACCCTGCACGGGGCAAAGAAGGGCCTGAAGGACTTCATCGCGCCGCAGGGCATGTTCGAGGACCTCGGGCTGAAGTACGTCGGCCCGATCGACGGACACGACATCGAGGCACTGGAGTCGGCGCTCGCCCGCGCCAAGCGCTTCGGCGGCCCGGTCATCGTGCACTGCCTCACCGAGAAGGGCCGCGGCTACCAGCCCGCCCTCCAGGACGAGGCGGACCGCTTCCACGCCGTCGGCAAGATCCACCCCGACACCGGACTGCCGATCGCCACCAGCGGCGCCGACTGGACCTCCGTCTTCGGCGACGAGATGGTCAAGCTGGGCCAGGAGCGCGAGGACATCGTCGCCATCACCGCCGCCATGCTCCAGCCGGTGGGCCTCGACAAGTTCGCCAAGCGGTTCCCCGAGCGGGTCTACGACGTCGGCATCGCCGAGCAGCACGGCGCCGTGTCCGCGGCGGGCCTGGCGACGGGCGGCGTGCACCCGGTGTTCGCCGTCTACGCCACCTTCCTCAACCGCGCCTTCGACCAGGTCCTCATGGACGTGGCCCTGCACAAGTGCGGTGTCACCTTCGTGCTCGACCGGGCCGGCGTCACCGGCACCGACGGCGCCTCCCACAACGGCATGTGGGACATGTCGATCCTCCAGGTCGTCCCCGGCCTCAGGCTCGCCGCCCCGCGCGACGCCGACCAGGTGCGGGCGCAGCTGCGCGAGGCCGTCGAGGTCAAGGACGCGCCGACCGTGGTCCGCTTCTCCAAGGGCGCCGTCGGCCCCGCCGTACCCGCCGTGGGGCGTGTCGGCGGTATGGACGTGCTGCGCGAGCCCGGCACCGACACCCCGGACGTGCTGCTGGTCTCCGTGGGCGCCCTGGCGCCGATGTGCCTGGAGATCGCCGGCCTGCTCGACAAGCAGGGCATCACCACCACCGTCGTCGACCCGCGCTGGGTCAAGCCCGTCGACGAGGCCATGGCCCCGCTCGCCGAGCGGCACCGCGTGGTCGTCACCGTCGAGGACAACTCCCGCGTCGGCGGCGTCGGCTCGGCCGTCGCCCAGGCCCTGCGCGACGCGGGCGTGGACGTCCCGCTGCGTGACTTCGGCATCCCGCCGCGCTTCCTGGACCACGCCTCCCGCGCCGAGGTCCTGGTCGAGATCGGCCTGACCGCCCCGGACATCGCCCGCCAGGTCACCGGTCTCGTCTCCAAGCTGGACGGCCGGTTCGACCGTACGGCGGCCGAGGTCGACTCGGTGGAGCCCGCGCGCGACTGAGCGAGCCATAGCGCCGGACGGGCCGGTTTCACCACCGTGAAGAGTGGTGGAACCGGCCCATCTGTGTGAATCCGCCCCCGCCGGGGCAGGCGTACCACGCCCCCTCTCGATCATGTCGAGGACGTCAAGTGGGAGGTACGACCGTGAGCAGCACACTCTTCCGGACGAAGAGAGTCGAGCAGTCCATCCTCGATACCGAGGAGCCGGAGCACGCGCTCAAGAAGTCCTTGTCCGCGCTGGATCTGACCGTCTTCGGCGTCGGTGTCATCATCGGCACCGGCATCTTCGTGCTCACCGGCACCGTCGCGAAGAACAACGCCGGACCCGCGGTGGCCCTGGCGTTCGTCGCGGCCGGTGTCGCCTGCGCGCTGGCCGCCCTCTGCTATGCGGAGTTCGCCTCCACCGTCCCGGTCGCCGGGTCGGCGTACACCTTCTCGTACGCCTCGCTCGGCGAGCTGCCCGCCTGGATCATCGGCTGGGACCTGGTGCTGGAGTTCGCGCTCGGGACGGCGGTGGTGGCCGTCGGCTGGTCCGGCTACATCCAGTCGCTCATGGACAACGCGGGCTGGGAGATGCCCGCGTCACTGGGCAGCAGAGAGGGCTCGGACGTCTTCGGCTTCGACATCCTCGCCGCCGCGCTCGTCCTCGTCCTCACCTGCATCCTCGTGGTCGGCATGAAGCTGTCCGCGCGCATCACGTCCCTGGTCGTCGCCATCAAGGTGACCGTCGTCCTCGTCGTGATCATCGCGGGCGCGTTCCTGATCGACGGTGACAACTACGACCCGTTCATCCCCAAGACCCAGACGGTGGACGCCGCCAGCAGTCTCGACGCCCCGCTGATCCAGCTCATGTTCGGCTGGGCCCCCTCCAACTTCGGAGTGATGGGCATCTTCACCGCCGCCTCGGTCGTCTTCTTCGCCTTCATCGGCTTCGACATCGTGGCGACCGCCGCCGAGGAGACCAAGAACCCGCAGCGCGACATGCCGCGCGGCATCATCGGTTCCCTCATCATCTGCACCACGCTGTACGTCGCCGTGTCGATCGTCGTCACGGGCATGCAGCACTACACCCGACTGTCCGTGGACGCCCCGCTCGCCGACGCGTTCAAGGAGACCGGGCATCCCTGGTTCGCGGGCTTCATCAGCTTCGGCGCCGCGGTCGGCCTGACGACGGTCTGCATGATCCTGCTGCTCGGCCAGACCCGCGTCTTCTTCGCGATGAGCCGGGACGGACTGCTGCCGCGCTTCTTCTCCCACGTCCACCCGCGCTTCAGGACCCCGCACCGGCCGACCATCCTGCTCGGCGTGATCATCGCGATCCTCTCCGGCTTCACCCCGCTGACCGAACTCGCGGCCCTGGTGAACATCGGCACCCTGTTCGCCTTCGTGGTCGTGGCCATCGGCGTGATCATCCTCCGCAAGACCCGCCCCGACCTGCACCGGTCCTTCCGCACCCCCTGGGTGCCGTTCATCCCGATCCTGTCGGTGTGCGCCTCGCTGTGGCTGATGATCAACCTGCCCGCCGAGACCTGGGTCCGCTTCGCCATCTGGATGGTGGCGGGCTTCGGCGTGTACTTCCTCTACGGCCGTTCCCACAGCCGCCTCGGCCTGCACGAGGAGACGACCGTGGCCGAGGTCGAGAAGGGGAACCACCCGGACACGCCGTAGCCGGACCCGACGACACGGGGCCGTGTACGGCAGCCGGCTACGGCCGGACCGTACGCGGCCCCGCCACGTCCGCCCCCAACTCCGTCACGCGGCCCCGCAGTTCCCGGTCCGCGGTCACCACCAGGCAGGGCCGGCCGCCCGCCCGCGCGACCAGCTCGACCATGTGATCGTCCCCGCTCCCGGCAGCGGACTCCACCCGCACCCCCGGCACGCTCTGAACGCCCCGAGCGGCGCCCTCCACGACGAGCACAAGCTCCACGGCCCCGGTGTGCCCCGGCACCCCGTCCGCCGCCAGCCGGTCCCGCAGCCGTTCCGCGGCCCCGCGCCGGTCCCGCCACCACCCGTCGGGCACCGACCCGACGACGTTCGCGGCGTCGACGATCACGAGCAGGGGGACGTCATCGTTCATGGGGCAAGGGTCGCACGGCTCATTCCGCCTCCCCCTCCTCGAAGCTCGCGAAATACGCCGCCGCCATGTCCTCGTCCCCGTGCCCGAGCCGGGCCGCCCGCTCGAGGCGCTCGGCACTCGCCTCGGCCCCGTCCAGACGTACGCCGTGCCGCGCGCCCGCCGCCACGATGAGCCGTGCGTCCTTCGCCGCCGTGCTCACCGCGAACGCGGCCGGGGACAGCCCGTCGTTGAGCACCAGTCCCGCCTTGGCCCGCAGATACCCCATGTCGAGCGGCCCGCCGTCGATCACCTCGAAGAACCGCTGCGGGTCCACGTCGAGGGCCTTGGAGAGCGCCAGCACCTCACCCGCGGCGTTCGTCACGGCCAGCACCCAGCTGTTGGCGACCAGCTTCAGCCGGGTGGCGCTGCCCTCACCACCGTCCTCGCCGGTCCACACCGTACGGGCGCCGACGGCGTCGAACACCGGCGTCACCGTCCCACGGCCCTCGATCGGCCCCGCGGCCAGCACGGTCAGCTGACCGGCCTCGGCCGGCTGACGGGTGCCCAGCACCGGGGCGTCGTAGAAGACCAGTCCGTGCTCGTCGGCGAAGGCGGCCAGGTCGGCGAGGGAGTCGATGCCCGCGGTCGTCGACTGCGCCCAGACGGCACCGGGGCTCAGTGCGGGCGCCGCCTCCCGCATGACGTCCAGTGTCGCGGGACCGTCGTACAGCATGGTCAGGACCACGTCGGCGCCCCGGACCGCCTCGGCGGGGGTGTCGGCGACGGACGCGCCGTCCGCGGCCAGGGACTCGGCCTTGGTGCGGGTGCGGTTCCAGGCGCGGACGGTGTGCCCGGCCTTGAGCAGGTTGCGGGCCATCGCGGCGCCCATGATGCCGGTGCCCAGGACGCTCACGGTGAGCTTGTCGGTCATGACGTCGACTTCCTGTTCTCGTGCGGAGGTTGCTGCTGTGGTCCAGCTTGCCTTTCGAGTCCGTGGGGTTCGAGTTGGCTGACGGGACGTGAGGTAGTTCAGAGTTCAGGCATTCGGAATTCACCGTTCCTTTCCCATACCCCCTTAATTTGACGTGTCCATAGCGGATCTTGGTCGAATTACGACCGGGGCGGGGAGGGGCCGTGAGGGTGGTTCGTCGTGTGCGTGGACACAGGGGGGCGGGTAGATCCGTCGCGTCCGTCGCGGTGGGGATGGGCATCGCCGTGACCGTCGGCCTGCTGCCGACGGGAGTGCTTCCGGCGGCTGCCGCCGGGCGGCCGGCGGCCGTGGCCGCGCAGGCAGGGAGTACGCAGTCGTCCGAGGCGGGGGGAGCCGCCGTCGCGGCCACCGAGGAGGAGGCGTTCGCCCGAGCCGAACAGTCGGGCAGGAGCGTCGAGATCCTCTCTCTGCGCGGCGAGAGCGCCGACGTGTACGCCACGCCCGAGGGGGACCTGGAGTCCCGCGAGTATCTGCGTCCGGTGCGGACCCGGATCGACGGCGAGTGGCGGTCGATCGACACCACCCTCGCCGTGGCCGGCGAGGGTGCCGACCAGGACATGGTCGTCCCGAAGGCGGCCGCGGTCGGGCTCGCGTTCTCCGGTGGCGGCGAGGGGCCGCTGGTGCGGCTGGAACGGGCGGGCCGGACCCTTGAGCTGTCCTGGCCCGGCTCCGTGCCGCAACCTCGTCTCGACGGCGACACCGCCACCTACCCCGACATCCTCCCGGACGTCGACCTCCGGCTCGCCGCCCGGCCCGAGGGCTTCACCCAGCTACTCGTGGTCAAATCGGCCGAGGCCGCCGCGAGCGACGAACTCGCCGAGCTGCGGCTCAAGTTGGGGACCGAAGGGCTGGTGACCCGGGAGACGGCGAACGGTGGCCTCGCGGCGGTCGACGAGGGGTCGGGCGGGGTTGTCTTCGAGGCACCCCGGCCCGTGATGTGGGACTCCAGCGCCGCGGAACCCCAGGAGCCGTCGGGGGCGTCGGCCGCTTCGGCCGTACAGCCGGCGTCCTTCGCGGCCGCCGAGACTGACGGTGTCGCCGGGGCCGAAGGCGCCTCCGGTGAGTCCGAGCCCGCCGCCGCCGACTCCGGTCGCGTCGAGCCCATCGGTGTCGACATCCCCGCCGGCGGCGACGAACTCGTCCTCACCCCGGACAAGGACCTGCTCACCGGATCCGACACCGTCTACCCCATCTTCATCGACCCGCAGTGGTACTCGCCGAAGGCCACCTCGTGGACCATGGCCTCGCGGTACTGGGCGAGTTCGCCGCAGTGGAAGTTCAACGGCGACCCGGACGCCGGGCTCGGCTACTGCGGCTGGAACTACTGCAACCCGCAGGACGTGAAACGGCTCTTCTACCAGATCCCGACCACCAAGTTCGCGGGCCGCAGCATCCTGTCCGCCGAGTTCGTCGTGCGGAACACCTGGTCGTCCTCCTGTGAGGCACGCGAGGTGCAGCTCTGGCGCACCAAGGCGATCAACTCCTCCACCACCTGGAACACCCAGGACGACTCCGGCTTCTGGATCGACCACCTCCGCAGCCGCAGCTTCGCCTACGGCTACGACGGCTGCGCCGCCGCCGACGCGGAGTTCGACGTGAAGGACGCCGTGGCGATGGCCGCGTCGAAGAAGTGGCCGCAGATCACGTTCGGCATGCGCGCCAGCGCCTCCGGCGAGAGCGACCGCTACAGCTGGAAGCGGTTCTCCGACGACGCGTTCCTGCGGGTGCGCTACAACCGTCCGCCGCCGCGGATCTCCACCTCGCAGCTCACGATGGACCCGGGCGGCACCTGCGAGCCGAACGACACCCGGGTACGTGTGCGCTCCCGGGCCACCGTCCGCGCCAACAACGTCACCGACCCCGACAAGGACCGCGTCCAGGTGCAGTTCCGCGGGGTGTGGGACGCGGGCGACGGCTGGAAGCAGCACTGGATCTCGGCGAAGAGCACGGACAAGGCGTCCGGTTCGGACTTCTCCATCCAGCTGCCCACCACCATCCCGCAGAACAAGATCGTCGGCTGGCAGGCGCGCGCCTGGGACGGGGGCCAGTGGTCCGCGTGGAGTTCCCAGAACGCCCACAGCTGCCACTTCGTCTACGACACGACCGTGCCCGTGGGCCCCTCCATCACCTCGTCCCAGTACCCGAGCTCCGACCCCGCCGACCCGAACGACCCCTGGTGGGACGGCGTCGGCCGGTACGGCACCTTCTCCATCGACACCTCCTCCGGTGACGTCACCAAGTACTGGTTCGGCATCAACGGCTCGCCCACCAGCGCCCACACGCTGACCACCTCAGGCGGCGGCGCCAAGACGATGAAGTTCATGCCGACCAAGCCCGGCGTCAACTTCATCACCGCCCAGGCCTTCGACGCCGCCGGCAACGGCTCCGAGCCCCGCACCTACTACTTCCGGGTCCGCTCCGGGCAGCCCGACCGGCTCGCCTGGCAGATGGACGAGAGCGCCGGCGCCACCCAGGTCAACGGCGCCGGCGGCGAATGGCCCGCCCAGCTCTACGCGGGCGCCAAGCCGGGCGCCGAGGGCGTCACCGGCAACGGCCTGGAGCTGGACGGAACCGACGACTACGCGGCCAGCGACTCCCCGGTGCTGAACACCGCCAAGAGCTTCACGGTGTCGGTATGGGCGAAGCTGCCCTCCAGCCCGACCGGCGCGCCGGTCGCCGTCGCCCAGGCGGGCTCCAACACCAGCGGCTACGAGCTCTACTACTCCACCGCGCTCGGCGGCTGGGTCTTCCTGCGGCACACCGCCGACGCCTCCGGAACCTCGGTGGCGCGGGCCGTGCAGCCGGCCTGCGCGAGCGGTGACACCGCCTGCCAGACGGCCCGCACGGGTACGTGGACGCACCTGGTCGGTGCCTTCAACTACCCCAGCCAGCAGCTGAAGCTGTATGTGAACGGCGCCCTCGTCGCCACCGCCCCCTACACCACCACCCCCTGGGACGCCCGCGGCCGCACGATCCTCGGCGCCGCCTCCCACTACGGGACCGTGGAGGGCTTCTTCAAGGGCTCCCTCGACGAGGCGCAGTTCTTCGACTACCAGCTCACCGACTCCCAGGTGGCCCAGCTGCACAACCGGCAGCCGGTGAGCACCGCCCGCCCGGCCAAGCTGGTCTTCCCGATGGACGAGACCGTGACCGACGTCGCCCTGACCGGCCGTGCGCAGCAGGCCCCCGCCCAGCTCATGGGCGGCGCCACCAGCGGGGTCACCGGGGTCAACGGCCGTGCGGTGCAGTTCGACGGCGTCGACGACTACGCCACCACCGGCCGCCCGATCATGGACACGGCCCAGAGCTTCGCGGTCTCCGCCTGGGTGAAACTGCCCAAGGACAAGGAGGCCAAGGCGATGACGGCCGTCGCCCAGGCGGGCACCGTCAACCCCGGCTTCGAGCTGTACCACTCCACCGCGCTCGGCGGCTGGGTCTTCATCCGGGAACAGAGCGACACGGCCGACTCCACGGTCGTACGCGTCACCCAGTCCGCCTGCCCGGCCAACACCAACTGCGCCGCGGCACGACTCGGCGAGTGGAACCACGTCGTCGCCGTCCAGGACGTCGACGCGGGCAAGATCCTGTTGTACGTCAACGGCGTCCTGGAGGGCACGGCCGCCTTCACCACCCCGTGGCTCGCCGTCGGCCGGGTCACCCTCGGCGCCACGTACCGTGCGGACGGCACCCTGGGCAGCCCGCTCAAGGGCGCCATGGACGACGTACGCCTGTACGACCGGGCGGTCTCCGACGACGAGGTGCGTCAGCTGTTCCGGCAGCGGCCGCTGGTCAAGAGCCGCTGGAAGTTCGAGACCGCGTCCACGGCCACCCCGCCGGTCACCCCGGACGCCGGCCCCACGGCCGCGGGCCTGAGCCTGTACAACGGCGCCGCGATCGGCTCCGGCTGGGTCGACGGCGGCCTCACGCTCGACGGCGTCAACGACTACGCCGCCACCGCGAGCGGCACCGTGCCCCTCGACACCGCGGCCAGCTTCACGGTCAGCGCGTTCGTCCAGGCCTCGGCCCGGCCCACCGGCGAGGTCGCGCTGCTGAGCGCGCCGGGCACGAACAAGGACGCCTTCTCGGTCCGGTACATCCCGAGCAGCACCCCGGGCACCAACGGCGGCCGCTGGCGGATCACCACCGCCGACGCGGACAAGACCGACGCCGGGTCCGTCGAGGTGGAGAACGGGCAGTTCTACGGCCCCGAGGACTGGACCCATCTGGCCCTGGTCTACGACGGCTTCGCCCGCGAGATGCGGCTGTACGTCAACGGCGAGCTGGAGGAGGTCGCCTGCCAGGACGCCGACGACGACGGCGAACCCGACGTCAGCGGCTGCACCGAGCAGGTCTCGTACTCCGAGAACGTGCTGACCTTCAAGGCCGTCCAGTCCCTGCGCCTCGGCCGCGACCGGGCCGGCGCCTACTTCCCGGGCTCCCTCTCGGACGTGTGGACGTTCCAGGGCGCCCTCAGCGACTCGCAGATCGCCCATCTGTCGCTGGGCATGCCGGGTGTCGCCACCGAGGTCCCCGGCTCGGACTGACCGGGCAGCGCCGCCTCGCGGTCCGGTTCCGGCCGGGCCGCGACGGCATTCGCACCTTTCAGAAGACCTTCCGCGCGAGCTCTCACACGAGAGCTGCGCACCCCAAGGCAGCCCGGGCCGATCCCGCGCGGCCGGTACGTGAGCGAAGACGAGGGGAACGATGAGGGATACGGCACGACCGGGCCGGGCGGCTCGGTGGAGACGGAAGACCGCGCTGGCTGCCGGAATCGTCATGGTCGCGACCGTGCTGCAGGGAGTCACCGCCCCCGCGAACGCGGGTGCCGTGGCGGACGACGGGCGGGGCCGGCCGGGGTTGTCGACGGCGGAGCGGCCGGTGGCCGGTGCCGCGGTGACGAAGGGGAAGCCCCGTGACGTCGCGCGCGGACCGCGCACCCCGCGCACCGCTCCGAAGGCCGCATGGCCGAAGGCGGGTTCGGGTCGGGTGACGCTCGGCGCGACCCCGGCGGGAGCGAAGGGCGCGGCGCCGGCTCCGGTGAAGGCCGGGAAGCTGCCGGTCTCCGTCGGCGCGGCCAAGGCTCGCGGTGCCGCCGGTGCGGTGCGGGTCGAGCTGGCGGGGCGGGGGCGGACCGAGCGGGCCGCGGTCGACGGGCTGCTCGTGACGCTCGCCCCCGAGCGCACGGGCTTCACCGCCGGCGCTGCTCGGGTGCGCGTCGACTACCGCGCCCTCACCCAGGCGTACGGCGGCGGCTACGGCGCCCGGCTCACCCTGGTCGAGCTGCCCGCCTGCGTCCTGAAGACGCCGGAGCAGGCCAAGTGCCGTATCCAGAAGCCGGTCGAGGCTGTGAACGACACCGAGGGCGGTGCGCTCACCGCTCCGTCCGTGCGGCTCAGCTCGGCGCAGCCGACCGTGCTCGCCGCCGTGGCGGACGACAGCGCGGCCACCGGTGACTACAAGGCGACCACCCTCGCTCCGTCCGCGACCTGGCAGACCAATCTCAACACCGGTGACTTCGCCTGGTCCTACGACATGGGCGTCCCCGAGGTGCCGGGAGGTCTGAAGCCGAGCATCGGGCTCGGCTACTCCTCCGGCTCGGTCGACGGGCGGACCAGCGAGACCAACAACCAGTCCTCCTGGATCGGCAGCGGCTTCGACATGTGGCCGGGCTATATCGAGCGCCGCTACAAGCCGTGCGCCGAGGACGGGGTCGAGAACAGTGACGGCATGAAGCCCGGCGATCTGTGCTGGGGTTACGACAATGCCTTCATCAGCTTCAACGGCAAGGGCGGCGAGCTCGTCCCCACCGGCACCGGCGGCGAGTTCAAGCTCCGCCAGGACGACGGCACCCGCATCGCGCGGCTGACGTCCACCGACCGGGGCAACGGTGACGACAACGGCGAGTACTGGCGGCTGACCGATCCCGACGGTGTGCGCTACTACTTCGGCTACCACCGGCTGCCCGGCTGGGCCGACGGCAAGAAGACCACCAACTCCGCCTGGACCACCCCCGTCTTCGGCGACGACGCGAACGAGCCGTGTCACGAGTCCGCCTTCGCCGACTCCTGGTGCCAGCAGGCCTGGCGCTGGAACCTCGACTACGTCGTCGACCCGCGCGGCAACGCGATCGCCTACTACTACACACAGGAGAAGAACTCCTACGGCCGCAATCTGAAGGCCGCCGACGACACCCGCTACACCCGCGGCGGCTACCTCGACGAGATCCAGTACGGGCTGAAGTCCTCGGCGATGTACGGTACTCCGGCGCTCGCGAAGGTCACCTTCACCAACGCCGAACGCTGCCTGCCCGACTCCCGGACCACCTGCTCGTCCATCTCCACGGACTCGGCGTACTGGTACGACACCCCGTGGGACCTCAACTGCGACGAGGGCAAGGACTGCGACAACGGCCGCCTCTCGCCCACGTTCTGGACGCGCAAGCGCCTCAGCGAGGTGACCACGCAGGTCATCGACGCCGCCGGCGCCTACCAGAAGGTCGACTCCTGGAAGCTGACCCACCGCTGGGGCATGGCGGACATCGACTACCAGCTGCTGCTCGACTCGATCCAGCACACCGGCCACACCGCCACGCCCGCTATCACGCTGCCGAAGACCACCTTCGACTACGTCCAGCTGGCGAACCGGCTCGACCGGACCGGCGACGGCTTCGCCCCGTTCATCAAGTCCCGGCTGGCCACGATCGCCGACGAGTACGGCGGACAGACCGACGTCAGCTACTCGGCGCCGGCCTGTGACTGGGCCGCGCTGCCCACCCCGCAGACCAACACCACGCGCTGTTTCCCGCAGTACATCGGCGGCAGCGCCACGGACGACCCCGACCGGCACTGGTTCAACAAGTACGTCGTCACCTCGGTCACCGCGACCGACCGCACCGGCGGGGCGCCCGACCAGCTCACCCGGTACGAGTACCTGGGCCCGGCGGCCTGGCACTACGACGATGACGACGGACTGACCAAGGAGAAGTCCAAGACCTGGTCCCAGTGGCGCGGCTACGGCCAGGTCCGCGTCAAGACCGGCGGACAGGGCGGCGACGCGGCGATGAAGTCGCAGACCGACTCGTACTTCCTGCGCGGTATGGACGGCGACCGCGAGTCCCCGACCGGCGGCACCAAGAGCGTGAGCGTCAGCCTCGGCGAGGGCGAGGGCGACCCGATCACCGACCACGAGGCGTTCGCCGGCACCGCCTACAAGACCGTCGGATACTCCGGCAACGGCGGCCGGGTCCTCACCAAGACCGTGAACCGTCCCTGGTACCACCAGACCGCGAAGAAGACCCGCGACTGGGGCACGGTCACCGCCAACTTCACCGGCATCGGCACCACCAAGGCGTGGACCTCCCTGGACGACGGGGCGGGCGCGTCCTGGCGGACCACCTCCACCTCCACCTCGTACGACACCGTGGCCGGACGGGTCACCCAGGTCGACGACTTCGGCGACAACTCCACCGCGGCGGACAACCGCTGCACCCGCACCACGTACGCCACCAACACCACCGACAACATCCTCAACCTGCCCGCGCGGGTGGAGACGGTCGCCAAGGCCTGCGACGACCCCGTCGACCGTGCCAAGGACGTCATCTCCGACGTCCGCTCGGCCTACGACGGCGGCGCCTACGGCGCGGCCCCGACCAAGGGCGACGTCACGGCGACGGCCCTGCTGAAGAAGCACGACGGCACCACGGCCACCTACCTGGAGTCCGGTGCGACGTTCGACTCCTACGGCCGGGTGCTCACCAGCACCGACCTGACCGCGAACGTCACGGTCACGGGCACCGGCGCTCCGGTACGCAGCCCGCGCACGGACGGCCGTACGACCACCACCGACCGCACACCGACCACCGGGTTCGTCACGAAGACGGTGACGACCACACCGCCGGCCAAGCCCGGGGACGCGACCACGGCTCTGGCGAACACCACGAGCCACGGCGCGCGCGGGCTGCCGCTGACCCAGACCGACGCCAACGGCAAGGTGACCACCTTCGCCTACGACGCCCTCGGCCGCACCACCAAGGTGTGGCTGGCCGACCGCCAGACCACGCTGACTCCCAGCTACGAGTTCGACTACCTCGTCACCGACGGCCAGCCGGTCGCGGTCGCCACCAAGGCGCTCGGTTCCGGCGGCAGCCAGGTCACCGCGTACAGCCTGTACGACGGGTTCCTGCGCCAGCGGCAGACGCAGAAGCCGGGCCCCGACGGCGGGCGGCTGCTCTCCGACGTCTTCTACGACGAGCGCGGCCTGGTCGGCAAGACCTTCGAGACCTACTACGCCACGGGCGCGCCCGCGCGCACCCTGTTCAAGCCGACGGACGCGCTCTCGGTCGAGACCCAGACGCGGACCACGTTCGACGGCATGGGCCGCCCGACGGTGAGCGAGCAGATCGCCGGCAACGGCGACGGCGGTCCGGTGCTCGGCACCACCCGCACGATCTACGGCGGCGACCGCACCACGGTCATCCCGCCGGAGGGCGGCACCGCCACCACGACCGTCACCGACGGCCGCGGCCGGACCACCGAGCTGCGCCAGCATCACACCCGGTCCGCGCAGGCCGCGTTCGACACCACCCGCTACGCCTACACCCCGCGCGGCGAGCTGCAGAAGCTGACCGACCCGGCCGGCAACGTCTGGAGCTACACCTACGACCTGCTCGGCAACCTCAAGACGACCGTCGACCCGGACAAGGGCCCCAGCTCCACCGAGTACGACGACCGTGGCCAGGTCCTGTCCATCTCCGACGACCGGTCCACCGACCTCTACTACGTCCACGACGGCCTCGGCCGGCAGACCGAGCTGCGGGAGAACAGCGCCACGGGCAAGCTGCGTGCCAAGTGGGTGTACGACACCATCAGCGGCGCGAAGGGCCACCTGGCCGAGTCCACCCGCTACGTCGGCTCCGACGCGTACACCAACAAGGTCGTCGCCTACGACCGCCTGTACCGCGTGCTGCGCTCCACCGTGACGATCCCCGCGAGCGAGGGAGCGCTCGCCGGCACCTATCTGTCGGCCACCGCGTTCAACGTGGACGGTTCGGTGCGCTCGACCGGCTCCCCGGCCGCCGGCGCCCTGCCCGCCACCACCGTGGCGTTCACCTACGAGGACCAGACCCAGCGGCCGATCGCGCTCAGCGGCAGCCAGGGAATCGACGTCGCCACCAGCTACAGCCTCACCGGCAAGCCGCTCCAGTTCGAACTGTCCAACAACGGCGGCAAGAAGACCTGGGTGACCAACACCTACGAGTGGGGCACCCAGCGCCTTGCCACCTCCCGGGTGGACCGTCAGGACGTGCCGGGCGTCGACCGGAACAACACCTACGGCTACGACCAGATGGGCAACATCCTGTCCGTCTCGGACGTCTCCCGTTCCGGCACGGACACCCAGTGCTTCACGTACGACCACCTGCGCCGGATGACGACGGCCTGGTCCCAGGCCACGAGCACCTGTGCCACGGCCCCCAGCGGACAGACCGTCGGCGGCCCCGCGCCGTACTGGCACTCCTACACCTACGACAAGGTGGGCAACCGGGAGTCCGAGACCCTGCACGACGTCACCGGTGACACGGCGAAGAACACCGTGCGCACCTACGACTACCCGGACCCGGGCCTGCCGCGTCCGCACGCCGTGAACACGGTGACCCAGACCGGGCCCGGCGGTACCGCGCAGGACTCCTACGGCTACGACGTGGTCGGCAACACCGACACCCGCACCCTCGCCGGCACCACCCAGGACCTCGACTGGGACGCCGAGGGCCACCTGGTCAAGGTCACCAAGCCGGTCGAGGGCAAGCCGGACGACATCACCGAGTACGTCTACGACGCGGCCGGCAACCGGCTCATCGCCCGCACCTCGAAGGAGAACACGCTCTACCTCGGCGCCACCCGGATCACCGTGGCCAAGGGCACCACCACCGCCGAGGCCACCCGCACCCTGGACCTCGGCAGCGGGCACCAGGCCGTGATCGACAACGACGGCTCGGTCTCGTTCACCGTCGCCGACCACCAGGGGTCGGGACAGCTCGCGGTCGAGGCGGCGAACCAGCAGCTGACGCAGCGCCGCACCCTGCCCTTCGGCGGAATCCGCGGCGCCGAGCCGAGCAGCTGGCCCGGTGTGCAGGGCTTCGTCGGCGGCGTCGACGACAGCGAGTCCACGGGGCTGCAGCACCTGGGCGCCCGTGAGTACGACCCGGCGACCGGCCGGTTCCTGTCGGTCGACCCGCTGCTCACCCCGGACGACCCGCAGGCGCTGAACGGCTACGCCTACAGCAACAACAGCCCGCTCACCTTCGCCGACCCCGACGGCCTCGGCTGCATCCACGGGGCGCCCGGCGGCGGCGCGGACGGCATCTGCGCCGGTGTTCCCGGTGACACCGACGGCGTCATCGACGGCAACTCCAACAACTGCCAGCGAACGCAGTCCTGTTACGGCACCGCCGTAAAAATGTCGCAGGAGGCCAGGCGCAACGGCACCTACGGCAAGAAGCCGATCGTCATCCAGCCCAAGGGTGACTCGATCACCATCCAGGGCGTCTACATCCCGACCCAGGCCGAACTCGCCGAGCACTTCCCCTACTACCACGAGCGCCTGGACTACCAGCACAACCTCCAGAACTGGGCGCGAGCCCGGTGCACGCTCCTGAACTCGGGGGGCTCGGAGTTCTGCTCCGCGGTGGGCAAGCTCGGCTGGTTCGGCGACCAGAACGGGCCCGGGATCCTGGAGGTCCTGGGCATCGACGACTACGTCGGTTGCGCCACGGGCTCCGGCAGCGCCTGCAAGGCCGCGGCGATCGACGCGGGCATCGCGGTGGGCACCGGTCTGCTCGGCAAGGGCGCCAAGGTCGTCTTCAAGGGCTTCAAGGCGGCCCTGAAGAAGGCGGACTCCATCCCCGTCCAGTGCCTCGTGGGAGGCGGCCGGCACAGCTTCACGCCGGGCACGCACGTGCTGATGTCCGACGGGTCCACCAAGCCCATCGAGGACGTCCGGCTCGGCGACGAGATCGTGGTCACCGACCCGCGGAGCGGTCTGACCACCACGCGGACCGTGGTCGCCACCATCATCACCGAGGACGACAAGCACTTCGTCGACCTCACGGTCTCCCGCGAGGGCGCCCGTGGCAGCCAGTCCCTGACGTCCACGACGACGCACCCGTTCTGGTCCCCCTCCGAGGGCACCTGGATCGACGCCGGCCACCTCGCGCCCGGCATGACGCTGCGCACGGTCGACGGCGCCACGGTCCGGGTCGAGAAGACCCGCGAGTTCCACAGGCTCCAGCGCACGCACGACCTCACCATCGACGACATCCACACCTATTACGTCGTCGCCGGTACGACCCCGCTCCTCGTCCACAACGACGACGGCGGGTTCGACTGGGAAAAGGGTCTGGCGGAGATGAAGGAGACCTGGGACAACGGCGACCTCGACGACGACGGCAAGCACTCGCCGCGCGGCAACCAGGCCGAGAACAAGGAGTTCAGGGACGCGCTGAAGAAGATCGAGGGTGAACTCGGACGCGACGTCACTCCCGCCGAGCGCCGCATGCTGCACGACCGGATCACCGGCCGTGGCTACGGCTACCATCGCATCGTCGAGGAAGGCAGGGGGTTGTTCGGTGGCTGCTGAGACCCGGGCGGACGAGATCGCCGGGATCCTGACGGGCGCGGTCGTCCGTTCCGTCGGCAGGGCCGCGGACATGGGGGTCGTGGAGTTCGACGACCCTCGGGGCGAGACCGTCATGGCCCATCTGCAGTGCCCGTTCCGCATCGTGCAGGACGGGACGATCCTCCTGGGGTCCGCGGACATGCGCTACGCGCAGAAGGGGGCGGGAGCACAGGCCTTCGACGAGTTCCGCATGATCTACGACGCCCGGGCCGCCAAGCTCAACGCGATTCTCGGTGAGCTGAAGCCCTCCGTCGTCGGTGTGAGCGTCGGCGAGGCGGGTGAGCTCACCGTCAGCTGGGAGCCCGCGTTCCGGCTCGTGGCGTTCCCCGACTGCTCCGGGCAGATCGAGGCCTGGCGGGTGCTGGTCCGTGGGGGAGCGCACCACGGGTTCCCACCGGACACCGTCTGACCCGTTTCCGTCATCGTCACTCGGCCCCCGCTCCATGTCACCAGGAGCGGGGGCCGACCCGTGTCCGGTCCCGAGCGGTCGGATGCCGTGCGCCGAGAAGCGGGGGCGGGACACGAGCACAGGCTCGCCCCGCATATGGTGATCCGGTGAACGGCGACTGGCTCATCCGCGGCCGCGACGGCCGCCTCAGCGTCTATCTGCCGACCGACGACGCCGTCCTGTGCCGGGCGGAACTCGGACCCGGCGGCCCCTGGGAACCCCCGCGCAAGGTCGGCGGCGACCAGAAGCTGCGCCCCGGCCCCGCGGTCGGCCAGGGCGCCGACGAGTATGCCCATCTGGCCGCCTGGCGCCCCACCAGGGCGGGCGAGGCGGGCCTGGTGCACTCCACGCACTTCCGGCCTCGGCTGGCCCCGCTGGACTGGATGTCCATCGGCCACCCGGACAAGGCCGGCGACCGCACCGGCACGCCCGCCGTCACGGTGGACGCGCAGGGCCGGGCCCATGTCTTCGTCCGCAACAAGGAGGGCGGCGTGAGCATGCGCGGCCAGAAGGAGGTGGGCGGCTGGGGGCCGTGGCGCGACCTCAAGGGGCGCGAGGTCGACGACCGGCTGGCCGCCGTGACGGGGGAGTCGGGGCTCGTCGAGCTGTACGCGGCCGTCCCCGGAGCCCTGCTGCACTGGCAGCAGGAGAAGCCGGGCAGCGTCCCGGTCCTGGAGGAGGCGATGGAGACGCCGGTGCGGCCGGGCACCCTCTCCGCCCTGGCCACCTCGGCGGACCACACCACCGTCTTCTACGCCGACGACTCGGGCGACCTGTGCGCCTGGCGCCCCGGCACCAAGCCGGTGACCCTACTGACGTCCGCCGGCCCCGGCCCGGTGTCCGTGCTGCGCTGCGAACTCGACGGCCACGACTGCACGTTGCTCGCCCAGCGCTCGACGAGCGGCCGCGTCGCCTTCGCCGCATATCCGACGGAACAGGAGTCGGCGGGCGCGTGGTGGACCGAGTCGGGGCCACAGCTGCCGGCGGACGCGGTGGTGGCGATGGCCCTGGACGAGGACGAACGGGTGGTCGCGGCCACGGCCTCGCCATCGACCGGGCAACTGCTGGTCACCCGGCGCAAGAACGAGCCCGGGCTGGCGCTGGAGGCCTGGCGCGAGGTCTGACCCACCGTCACCACCTGAACGCCGGACCGGGCAATGTCAGCCCGTCCGGCGTTTGAGGACAAGGCCGTTCGGGCCGATGCGGGGTCTGGGGGCGGAGCCCCCACGTACCTACCGACAACGCCGGTGCCCCGCACACCAACTCGGCGTGCGGGGCACCGGCGTTCACAGCGGAGCGCCTACGCGGGGACGCTCGCCACGCCCGGCGCCAGGAACTTCTTGCCGTTCACGCGCTCCGAGACACCCTCGCGGTCCAGGTACGGCGTGATGCCGCCCAGGTGGAAGGGCCAGCCGGCGCCCGTGATCAGGCAGAGGTCGATGTCCTGGGCCTCGGCGACGACGCCCTCGTCGAGCATCAGGCCGATCTCCTGGGCCACCGCGTCCAGGACGCGGTCGCGGACCTGCTCCTCGGTCAGGACGGAGTCGCCCTGCTTCAGCAGCGCGGCGACCTCCGGGTCCAGCTCCGGCTTGCCGGAGTCGTACACGTAGAAGCCGCGCTTGCCCGCCTTGACGACGGCCGCGAGGTTCGGGGAGACCGTGAAGCGGTCCGGGAAGGCCCGGTTGAGGGTCTCCGAGACGTGCAGACCGATCGCGGGACCGACCAGCTCCAGGAGCACCAGCGGGGACATCGGCAGACCGAGCGGCTCGACGGCCTTCTCGGCGACCTCGACCGGGGTGCCCTCGTCGATGACGTTCTGGATCTCGCCCATGAAGCGGGTGAGGATGCGGTTCACGACGAACGCCGGGGCGTCCTTGGTGAGGACCGCGGTCTTCTTCAGCTTCTTGGCGACGGCGAAGGCCGTGGCCAGCGAGGCGTCGTCCGTCTTCTCGCCGCGGACGATCTCAAGGAGCGGGAGGACGGCAACCGGGTTGAAGAAGTGGAAGCCCACGACCCGCTCGGGGTTCTTCAGCTTCGACGCCATCTCCGAGACGGAGAGGGAGGAGGTGTTCGTCGCGAAGATCGCGTGCGCCGGGGCGACCGCCTCGACCTCCGCGAACACCTGCTGCTTGACGCCGATCTCCTCGAACACGGCCTCGATGATGAAGTCCGCGTCCGCGAAGCCCTCGGCCTTGTCCAGGACACCGGTCACCAGGGCCTTGAGGCGGTTGGCCTTGTCCTGGTTGATACGGCCCTTGCCGAGCAGCTTCTCGATCTCGGCGTGGACGTAGCCCACACCCTTGTCGACGCGCTCCTGGTCGATGTCGGTCAGGACGACCGGCACCTCCAGGCGGCGCAGGAAGAGCAGAGCCAGCTGCGAGGCCATCAGACCGGCGCCGACCACGCCCACCTTGGTGACCGGACGCGCCAGGTTCTTGTCCGGCGCACCGGCCGGGCGCTTGCCGCGCTTCTGCACCAGGTTGAAGGCGTAGATGCCGGAGCGAAGTTCGCCACCCATGATCAGGTCGGCGAGCGCCTTGTCCTCGGCGTCGTAGCCCTGCTGCAGGTCGCCGTTCTTGGCGGCGGCGATGATGTCCAGCGCGCGGTAGGCGGCCGGAGCGGCGCCGTGCACCTTGGAGTCCGCGATGAAGCGGCCCTTGGCGACGGCCTGGTCCCAGGCCTCACCGCGGTCGATCACCGGACGCTCGACCTCGACGTCGCCCTTCAGGACCTGGGCGGTCCAGATCAGCGACTGCTCAAGGAAGTCGGCGCCCTCGAAGATGGCGTCGGCGATACCGAGGTCGAAGACCTGCTGGCCCTTGAGCTGCTTGTTCTGGTTGAGGCTGTTCTCGATGATCACCGAGACGGCCTTGTCGGCACCGATCAGGTTCGGCAGGATCGTGCAGCCGCCCCAGCCGGGGACCAGACCGAGGAACACCTCGGGCAGCGAGAAGGCCGGCAGCGCCTTCGAGACGGTCCGGTACTTGCAGTGCAGACCGACCTCGACGCCACCGCCCATGGCGGCGCCGTTGTAGTACGCGAAGGTCGGGACCGCGAGGCCCGACAGACGCTTGAAGACCTCGTGGCCGCCCTTGCCGATGGCGAGCGCGTCCTTGTGCTCCTTCAGCAGCTCGACGCCCTTGAGGTCGGCGCCGACGGCGAAGATGAACGGCTTGCCGGTGATGCCGACGCCGACGATGTCGCCGTCCGCGGCCTCCTTCTCGACCTGGTCGATGGCGGTGTTGAGGTTCGCCAGCGAGGCCGGGCCGAAGGTGGTCGGCTTGGTGTGGTCGAAGCCGTTGTCCAGCGTGATGAGCGCGAAGCGCCCGGCGCCGAACGGCAGGTCGAGGTGGCGTACGTGTGCGGACGTCACGACCTCGTCGGGGAACAGCTCGGCCGCACCCTTCAAAAGCTCAGCGGTGGTGCTCACTTGCTGCCTCCGGCGTTTTCGAAGTGCGGGTTCTCCCAGATGACCGTCGCGCCCATGCCGAAGCCGACGCACATGGTGGTCAGGCCGTAGCGGACGTTCGGCTGCTCCTCGAACTGGCGGGCCAGCTGCGTCATCAGACGGACGCCGGAGGAGGCGAGCGGGTGGCCGAAGGCGATGGCGCCGCCGTACTGGTTGACGCGCTCGTCGTCGTCGGCGATGCCGTAGTGGTCGAGGAAGGCCAGGACCTGGACGGCGAAGGCCTCGTTGATCTCGAAGAGGTTGATGTCCTCGATCGACAGGCCCGCCTTGGCGAGGGCCTTCTCCGTGGCCGGGATCGGGCCGTAGCCCATGACCTCCGGCTCCACGCCCGCGAAGGCGTAGGAGACCAGGCGCATCTTCACCGGGAGGTCGTGCTCGCGGGCGAAGTCCTCGGACGCGATGATCGAGGCGGTGGCGCCGTCGTTCAGACCGGCCGCGTTACCGGCGGTGACCCGGCCGTGGACACGGAACGGCGTCTTCAGGCCGGAGAGGTTCTCCAGGGTCGTGCCCGGGCGCATCGGCTCGTCGGCGGTGACCAGGCCCCAGCCCGTCTCGCCGGCCTCGGGGTTCGTACGGCGCACGGAGACCGGGACCAGGTCGGCCTGGATCTTGCCGTTGGCGTACGCCTTGGCGGCCTTCTCCTGCGAGCGCACCGCGTACTCGTCGGCGCGCTGCTTGGTGATGTGCGGGTAGCGGTCGTGCAGGTTCTCGGCGGTCATGCCCATGAACAGGGCGGACTCGTCGACCAGCTTCTCGCTGACGAACCGCGGGTTCGGGTCCACGCCCTCGCCCATCGGGTGGCGGCCCATGTGCTCGACACCACCGGCGATGACGGCGTCGTAGGCACCGAAGGCGATGGAGCCGGCGACCGAGGTGACGGCGGTCAGGGCGCCGGCGCACATACGGTCGACGGAGTAGCCGGGCACCGACTGGGGGAGACCGGCGAGGATGCCCGCCGTACGGCCGATGGTGAGGCCCTGGTCACCGATCTGCGTGGTCGCGGCGATGGCGACCTCGTCGATCTGCTTCGGGTCGAGACCGGGGTTGCGGCGCAGCAGCTCCCGGATGGCCTTGACGACGAGGTCGTCGGCGCGGGTCTCGTGGTAGATGCCCTTCGGGCCCGCCTTGCCGAACGGGGTGCGGACGCCGTCGACGAAGACGACGTCCCTGAGGGTACGAGGCACGATGGCTCTCCTCCAGAGGTGCGGGACGCTGAGCGCTTGCTCATGGCCATGCTACTTATGAGTAACGTAGCTGCACAGTCCTGGCGGGTGGAGCGGCGAAGGTCACATACAAACCGGGCGGCGGCGAGCGCCCCTTCTGGGGCGCGCCACGACCTCTACATCCCATCCCCCTACATGCCGCCAGAGGATCTTGGCGTGATCTCGACGTTGCTGTTCCGCTTGGCGCGGCCGACTAGGCGGACAAGGCGGCGACCAGCACCGGCGTGACCTGCTCCACCTGCCAGGGCCGAGCCCCGTAACCAGCCAGCGCCTCCGCGACCGACTCAGCGCTCACGACCTGCGGCGGCTCCCAGCAGACCCGCCGCACGGTGTCCGGCGTGATCAGGTTCTCCTGCGGCATATTGAGCTGCTCGGCCAGCGCCGACACCGCAGCCCGAGCCGCGGCCAGCCGAGCCGCGGCAGCAGGGTCCTTGTCGGCCCAGGCCCGCGGCGGCGGCGGTCCCGCGACCGGCTGCCCCGGCGCCGGCAACTGCGATTCGGTCAGGGCCTTCGCACGATCCACGGCGGCCTGCCACTGCTCCAGCTGCCGCCGCCCCATCCGGTGTCCGAAACCGTTCAGCGCGGCCAGGGCGTGCACATTGCCCGGCACGGCGAGCGCCGCCTCCACGATGGCCGCGTCACTCAGCACCTTGCCCGGCGACACATCCCGCTTCTGGGCGATCCGGTCCCGTGCCTGCCACAGCTCCCGAACGACACCGAGCTGCCGGCGTCTGCGCACCTTGTGCATCCCGGACGTCCGCCGCCAGGGGTCCTTGCGCGGCTCGGCCGGCGGCGCGGCCGCGATCGCGTCGAACTCCTGCCGCGCCCACTCGAGCTTCCCCTGCCGGTCCAGCTCCTTCTCCAGCGCGTCGCGCAGATCCACGAGCAGCTCGACGTCCAGCGCGGCGTACCGCAGCCAGGGCTCGGGCAGCGGCCGGGTCGACCAGTCCACGGCCGAGTGGCCCTTCTCCAGGACGTACCCGAGGACGTTCTCGACCATCGCGCCGAGGCCGACCCTGGGGAACCCGGCGAGCCGCCCGGCCAGCTCGGTGTCGAAGAGCCGGGTCGGCACCATGCCTATCTCACGCAGACAGGGCAGATCCTGAGTGGCCGCGTGCAGCACCCACTCCACGCCGGACAGCGCCTCGCCGAGGCCGGTCAGGTCGGGGCAGGCCACGGGGTCGATCAGCGCGGAGCCCGCGCCGACGCGGCGCAGCTGCACCAGATAGGCACGCTGGCCGTAGCGGTAGCCGGATGCGCGTTCGGCGTCGACGGCGACGGGGCCGGAGCCCGCGGCGAACGCGGCGATCACGTCGGCGAGGGCGGCATCGTCGGCGATCACGGGCGGAATGCCCTCGCGGGGCTCAAGCAAGGGGATCGGCGCCTCCGTAACAGAAGATCCGTCGTCTTCCGGAGGGGCGCCTCCGGTGGTTCGCAGTGAACTGTCTGCTGCGGTTTCTTGGGCGTCGGTCACCTGTCAAGGGTATCTGTGTATGGACAGCGCCCGCCGATGGAACGTTCCGTCGGCGGGCGCCAGAGGGTCGTAAACCAGTCAGTCAAGGGAAGGATCCGGCTCACGGCGGGTGCGGGACGAGGGCGGGACCAGCGGCCGATCCCGTTCACGTCAGTGAATGATCAAGTTGTGAAAATCGGTAGGGGCGGGACTCAGTGGATGATGCCGGTCCGCAGGGCCACGGCGACCATACCGGCGCGGTCACCGGTGCCGAGCTTGCGGGCGATGCGGGCGAGGTGGCTCTTGACGGTCAGCGCGGACAGGCCCATCGAGACGCCGATGGCCTTGTTCGACTGGCCCTCCGCCACCAGCCGGAGCACCTCGACCTCGCGACCGGACAGTTCGCGGTAGCCGCCCGGGTGGCTCGGGGCACCCGGGTGGCGACGGTGCATACGGGCGGCGGCGGCGCCGATGGGGGCGGCACCGGGCCGGGTGGGGAGCCCGACGTTGGTGCGGGTGCCGGTGACGACGTAGCCCTTCACGCCGCCGGCGAGGGCGTTGCGCACGGCGCCGATGTCGTCGGCCGCGGACAGGGCGAGGCCGTTGGGCCAGCCCGCGGCGCGGGTCTCCGACAGAAGGGTGAGGCCGGAGCCGTCGGGCAGGTGGACGTCTGCGACACAGATGTCGCGGGGGTTGCCGATGCGGGGACGAGCCTCCGCGATGGACGAGGCCTCGATGACATCGCGCACACCGAGCGCCCACAAGTGGCGGGTGACGGTGGAGCGGACGCGGGGATCGGCCACGACCACCATTGCGGTCGGCTTGTTCGGGCGGTAGGCGACCAGGCTTGCGGGCTGCTCGAGGAGAACGGACACCGGGCCTCCTGGGGTGCGGGGACGGACTTCAAGGTCACAGTCGTCTTCGGCACCAAACCCGTGGCGCTTTAGGGAAAGATCACGATTTAGTGAGTAACAATCGGGGCAATTCAGACACACGGTCGATCGTTCGGTGAATAAATCGCTTCGATCGAGAGCCGTTCCTGACCGAAAGTGGCCGTATCGACAAAGTGACGGTCAAGCGGGTGGCCGTCCGGGGTCAGTGGTGATCAACGGGACTGCGGGTCCCGGCGCTGCGGCAGTGTCACCACCGACGCGTCCCCCGGGCCCGCCGGGGGCAGCCCCCCGATCTGGGCCAGCAGATCGCACCAGGACGCCAGATGGGCCGCGGTGTCCGGGACGTCGCCCAGCCCCTCACGCGGGGTCCAGGAGGCGCGGATCTCGATCTGCGAGGCCGCCGGGCGCTCGGACAGGCCGCCGAAGTAGTGGGAGCTCGCGCGCGTGACGGTGCCGCTCACCTCGCCGTACGACAGCCCGCGCGCCTGGAACGCGCCGGTCAGCCAGGACCAGCACACCTCGGGCAGCAGCGGATCGGCGGCCATCTCCGGCTCCAGCTCCGCGCGGACCAGGGTCACCAGCCGGAAGGTGCCCCGCCAGGCGTCGTGGCCCGCCGGGTCGTGCAGCAGCACCAGGCGGCCGTCGGCCAGATCCTGTTCCCCGTCGACGACCGTCGCCTCCAGCGCGTACGCGTACGGAGCCAGCCGCTGGGGCGCCTTGGTCTGCTCGACCTCGATCTGCGGCCGCAGACGGGCGGCGCGCAGCGCCTCGACAGCGGCCCGGAAAGCCGCTGGAGCCGTACTGTGCGCATGCCGGTCCCCCTCCCCGGCCTCCTTCGCGTCATCCATTCCGCCAGTGCCGTCCGACAGTCTTCCCTGAGCCGCAGCCATGCCGGGAAGATTAAGGGGAACGGGGGCTTCGTGCAGGGAGAGACACCCGGACAACACGGCGGCCCCGGCACGGGGCCCTGTGCGGCCGTGCGAGACTTGCCCCCGTGAGTGCCAACCAGACGCCGCCGCCGGCCACGCCCGACGCAGTCAAGAATTCAGCCTTCCTCAAGGCGTGCAGGCGCGAGCCCGTGCCGCACACTCCGGTGTGGTTCATGCGGCAGGCCGGGCGCTCACTGCCGGAGTACCGCAAGGTGCGCGAGGGCATCGGAATGCTCGAGTCCTGCATGCGGCCCGAGTTGGTCACCGAGATCACCCTCCAGCCCGTGCGCAGGCACAACGTGGACGCGGCGATCTACTTCAGCGACATCGTCGTCCCGCTCAAGGCCATCGGCATCGACCTCGACATCAAGCCCGGCGTCGGCCCGGTCGTCGAGCGGCCGATCCGCACCCGAGCCGACCTGGCCCAGCTGCGCGACCTCACCCCCGAGGACATCTCCTACGTCACCGAGGCGATCGGCCTGCTCACCCGTGAGCTCGGCTCGACCCCGCTCATCGGTTTCGCCGGAGCGCCTTTCACCCTCGCGAGTTACCTCGTCGAGGGCGGTCCGTCGCGCACGTACGAGAACGCCAAGGCGATGATGTACGGCGACCCGGAGCTCTGGGCCGACCTGCTCGACCGTCTCGCCGACATCACCGCCGCCTTCCTGAAGGTGCAGATCGAGGCCGGCGCCTCCGCGGTCCAGCTCTTCGACTCCTGGGCCGGCGCCCTCGCCCCCGCCGACTACCGCCGCTCGGTGATGCCCGCCTCGGCGAAGGTCTTCGACGCCGTCGCCGGGTACGGAATCCCGCGCATCCACTTCGGCGTCGGCACCGGCGAACTGCTGCAGCTCATGGGCGAGGCGGGCGCGGACGTCGTCGGCGTCGACTGGCGCGTCCCGCTCGACGAGGCCGCCCGCCGCGTCGGCCCCGGCAAGGCGCTCCAGGGCAACCTCGACCCGACCGTCCTGTTCGCCACCACCGACGCGGTCGAGACCAAGACCCGCGAGGTGCTCGACGCGGCGGCCGGCCTGGAGGGCCATGTCTTCAACCTCGGCCACGGCGTCATGCCGTCCACCGACCCGGACGCGCTGACCCGGCTCGTCGAGTACGTCCACACGCGGACGGCTCGATAAGGCCGCTCACCACGTCTCCCGGGGCCGCGCCCGCCTGCCGAACAGCAGACCCCGCGGCTCCGGTGGCGGCGGTGTCCCCGGCTTGAGCGGCCAGGCGAGCAGCATGCCCGCGAGGAAGCCCACGATGTGCGCCGCGTACGCCACCGTGCCCGCCTCGGAGACGCCCTCGCCGGACGAGTACACCGCCTGGAGCACGAACCAGAATCCGAGCACCAGCCAGGCCGGCAGCCGCAGCGGCAGGAAGATCAGGAACGGCACCAGGACCCAGACCCTGGCCTTCGGATACAGCACGAGATAGGCGCCCAGCACGCCCGCGATGGCCCCGGACGCCCCGATCAGCGGCTCGGCCGAGTCGTCGTTGAGGAACGCGAAGCCGTACGACGCCGCGTAGCCGCAGACGACGTAGAAGAGCAAGTACCGCACATGTCCCATGCGGTCCTCGATGTTGTTGCCGAAGATCAGCAGGAAGAGCATGTTGCCCAGCAGGTGCAGCCAGCCGCCGTGCAGGAACATCGCGGTGAGGACCGACAGCGCCGGGGACTTGTCGTAGCCCGGCGGGCCGATCACACAGCCGGGGCCGTTCGGGCCCACGGCGACATCGCCCGTGGGGACCACTCCGGGCAGCTGATCGTGGATCAACTCCCTTGGCACCGCCGCGTAGTGGTCCAGGAAGGCGTGCAGATGGCACAGCTGGGACAGGCTGCTCTCACCGGCCACGGAGCCGGCTATGCCGGGCGTGTACAGGAAGACGAGCACGTTCGCCGCGATCAGCGCGTATGTCACCCAGGGGGTGCGGCGCACGGGGTTCACGTCATGGACGGGGATGACCACGACAAGTATGTGCCCCGGATCCGTGCGGCGAATCGGTGAACGCGGCCCTCGCCGCGTGCGTATGACTCGGCAACCGCTCGCGGCACGGGGAAGGCGGTCGCGGGGTCTACGTGAGGAACAGGCGATGAACGACCGAGTTACTCCCCCGATTCACGCGTTGGCCGACGGTGAGGCCGAGATCGCCTTGGTGGTGCGGCTGCCGTGGGAGGACGTGGCCCGGCTGGGCCAGGAGGCGGGGCGGCTGGCTTCGCAGATGCAGCGGCCGGTGACGCTGGACGAGGCCGTCAGTCATCGGTTGCGGTCGGCTCGGCCGGCTGCGGCGCATGCGAAGCCGGCGGGGGAGCAGCCGGCCGCCGCCATGCCGCCGAGTGTGAGCGCGTCCGTGTCCTCGTTGCCTTCTCGGCCGCCCGCTGAGCAGGCCCGGCAGGCGATCGAGAGGATCAACGGCAGCGCGTAGGCGACGTAGGGGCGCGGTGGATCGTCGTGGCTGGTCGCGCCCCTTTCAGGTCGGCTGCCCCACCGCCTTTGCCGCCTTGCGGGCCGCCACCAGTACCGGGTCCCACACCGGCGAGAACGGTGGGGCGTATCCCAGGTCCAGGGACACCATCTGTTCCACCGTCATCCCCGCCGTCAGTGCCACCGCCGCGATGTCCACCCTCTTTCCCGCGCCCTCCCTGCCCACGATCTGCACGCCCAACAGGCGGCCCGTGCGGCGTTCCGCGAGCATCTTGACCGTCATGAGGGAGGCGTTGGGGTAGTAGCCCGCGCGGCTTGTCGACTCGATCGTCGCCGTCACGTACTTCAGGCCCGCCCTGCGCGCGTCCTTCTCGCGCAGACCGGTGCGGGCGATCTCCAGGTCGCAGACCTTGCTGACGGCCGTCCCGACGACGCCGGGGAACGTGGCGTAGCCGCCGGCGGCGTTCGTGCCGATGACCTGGCCGTGCTTGTTGGCGTGGGTGCCGAGCGGGACGTGGCGTTCCTGGCCGGAGACGAGGTCGAGGACCTCGACGCAGTCGCCGCCGGCCCAGATGTTCTCGTGGCCGCGCACGCGCATGGCGAGGTCGGTCAGCAGGCCGCCGTGGTCGCCGAGAGGGAGGCCGGCGGCTCGCGCGAGCGTGGTCTCCGGGCGGACTCCGATGCCCAGGATCACCACGTCCGCCGGGTACTCCGCGTCCTGAGTGGCCACCGCGCGGACCCGGCCGTCCTCGCCCGTGAGGATCTTGGTGACCTCGGCGTCGTCGACCATGGTGATGCCCAGGCCCTCCATGGCCTTGTGCACCAGGCGCCCCATGTCGGGGTCGAGGGTCGACATGGGCTCGCTGCCGCGGTTGACGACGGTCACCTCGTAGCCGCGGTTGATGAGGGCCTCGGCCATCTCGACGCCGATGTAGCCGGCGCCTACGACCACCGCCCGGCGGCCACGCGTGCGTTCGAGCGTGTCGATGAGGGCCTGGCCGTCGTCGAGGGTCTGCACGCCGTGGACACCGGAGGCGTCGACGCCCGGCATGTCGGGTCGGATCGGACGGGCACCGGTCGCGATCACGAGCTTGTCGTACGACGTCCAGGACTCGGCTCCGGAATCGACGTCACGCGCGCGTACCCGGCCGCCGGCCACGTCGATCTCCGTGACCTCCGTCCGCATGCGCAGATCGATGTCCCGCGCGCGGTGCTCCTCGGCCGTCCGGGCGATCAGCTGGTCGCGGTCGGGGACGTCGCCGCCCACCCAGTACGGGATGCCGCACGCCGAGAAGGAGGTGAAGTGGCCGCGTTCGAACGCCACGATCTCCAGCTCCTCGGCGCCCTTCAGACGCCGTGCCTGCGACGCCGCGGACATCCCCGCGGCGTCGCCGCCGATCACGACCAGCCGCTCTCGCTCACCCGACACACCGCTCGCAGCACTCATGTTCATGTGAACACGCTACGGGGGCAGGGCATTTCAGTCCTGTCAGTCCTGCTCGCCGCCCTGCTCGTCCCCCGCGTCGTCCCCCGCGCGCGTGGGACGCGGTGCGGGGCGGGCCGTCGGCAGCGGACCCGGTGCGCCGATCGCGGGCGGGGTCGCCGGGCGGCGCGGCAGCCGGGGGCGCAGGACCTTCAGCCACAGCAGCAGGATGAGCGCCGCCACCGCGGCGAAGGGCAGCACGGCGCCGAACGCCACGGCGAGCCAGCGCAGCATCGTCACGAACGCGTTCCAGCCACCCGCGAGCGCGTCCACAAAGCCGGGATCGTCATCCTCGGCGGCCTTCTTCTTCGCCGGCGTCTCCGACAGGGCGAGGGTGATGGTGGCCAGGCTGGTGCGGTCCTTCAGGGACGCCTGCTGGGCCAGCAGTGCCTCCAGGTCCGCCTGCCGGCTGCTCAACTCGCCCTCCAGGGTCACCACATCGCTGAGCCTGGTCGCCTGGTCCATCAGTTCGCGGATGCGGGCCACGCTGGCCCGCTGCGTCCTGATCCGGCTCTCCACGTCCACGACCTGGTCGGTGACGTCCTGCGCCTTGGCGCTGCGCTCGATCAGCTTGCCCGCGCCCTCCAGCTCCGTGAGAACTTCGGCGTACCGGTCGACGGGCACGCGCAGGACGACACGGGTGTGCTCGTGGCCCTCCTCGTCGCGGGTCGTGGTCTCGTTCCCGACATAGCCGCCCACGTTCTCGGTGGTGGTGCGGGCCTCGTCGAGGGCCTTCGGTACGTCCTTGACCTGCACGGTCAGCGAGGCGGTGCGGATGATGTGGCTCGCCGTGGCCTTGGGTGGCGCGGTCGCCCTGGCGCCGGAGTCGCTGGCGGAGTCGCTGCCGGGGGCGCCCTCCTGGGTGCCCGCCTTGGAGTCCGCCAGGGCGGCCCCGCCCCCGGCGGCGCTGCTGTCCGCCGCCGAGTCGTCGGCGCCGCCGCAGCCGGTGAGCGCGAGGGCCGCGGCCAGCAGCATGCCGGCCAGGGCCCGGACCGGTCGTACGGATCGTGCGGATCGTTGTGCGCGCATGTGGGCGTACCCCCCGAGGGTCGTCGTGACGACTGACGCTTCTTCGACGCCGGGGTCCCGCGGAACGTTGGCGGGAAACGGTCCCGATGCGGTCACGGTCGGGACTCGTGAAGGACACCGGGGCGCGGACGGTTGTCAGTGGGGTCTGAGAGGCTGTGGACATGCGCGAAGTGGAGACTCGTACGGAAACGGGCCAGGTCGTCGTCATCGGGGGCGGTATCGCGGGGCTCGCCGCGGCCCATCGCCTGCTGGACGCCGGCCGGCAGGTGACCGTCCTGGAGGCCTCGGACCGGGTCGGCGGCAAGCTGCTGCCCGGCGAGATCGCGGGCGTGCGCGTGGACCTCGGCGCCGAGTCGATGCTGGCCCGCCGCCCCGAGGCGGTCGCCCTCGCCCGCGAGGTGGGCCTCGGCGAGCGCCTCCAGCCGCCCGCCACCGCGACCGCGTCGATCTGGACCCGCGGTGCCCTGCGCCCCATGCCCAAGGGCCACGTCATGGGCGTACCCGGCACCGCCGCCGCCCTGTCCGGCGTCCTGTCCGACGAGGGCCTGGCCCGCATCGAGCGCGACGCCGACCTGCCCCGCACCGAGGTCGGCGACGACGTGGCGGTCGGCGAGTACGTGGCGGCACGCCTCGGCCGCGAGGTCGTCGACCGCCTGGTCGAGCCCCTGCTGGGCGGTGTCTACGCGGGCGACGCGTACCGCATCTCGATGCGCTCGGCCGTCCCGCAGGTCTACCAGGCGGCGAAGACCCACGACTCCCTCACCGAGGCGGTCCGCGAGATCCAGGCCAAGGCCGCGGCCAACCAGCAGACCGGGCCGGTGTTCATGGGCATCGAGGGCGGCGTGGGCGGGCTCCCGCTCGCCGTCGCGGAGTCGGTGCGCGCGCGGGGCGGCGAGATCGTGACCGGGGCGCCGGTGACGGAGCTGCGCCGCGAGACGTCCGGCGGCTGGCGCGTGGTCGCCGGTGACCGGGTGCTGCGCGCCGACGCGGTCGTCGTCGCCGTACCCGCCCCGGCCGCCGCCGCCCTGCTGCGCGCCGAGACCCCCGAGGCCGCGGCCGAGCTGGACGGCATCGAGTACGCCTCCATGGCCCTGATCACCCTCGCCTACCGCCGCGCCGACACCGACCTCCCGGCGGGCAGCGGCTTCCTCGTGCCGCCGGTCGACGGGCGCACCATCAAGGCGTCGACGTTCGCCTCCCAGAAGTGGGGCTGGATCGCCGACGAGGACCCGGACACGCTCGTCCTGCGCACCTCCGTCGGGCGGTACGGCGAGACGGAGATCCTGGGGCGGGACGACGACCACCTGGTCGAGGCCTCCCGGCGGGACCTCAAGGAGGCCACCGGCCTCGACGCCACCCCCCTGGAGACCCGCGTCACCCGCTGGACCGACGGCCTGCCCCAGTACCCGGTCGGCCACCACGCGCGCGTGGCCCGCGTTCGCGAGCACGTCGCCAAGGTGCCGGGCCTCGCGGTGTGCGGCGCGCAGTATGACGGTGTGGGCATCCCGGCGTGCATCGCGAGCGCGTACGCCGCCGTCGACCAGCTGGACGGTGATCTGCGCGGTGTGGAGGAGCTCACCGCCAACCCGGTGCAGAGTCTGCACGGCGGAGCGGGAGAATAAGGGACATGAGTGACGACGCCTCCACCACCGAGCCCGGCAGGATCCCGAACAAGGGCAAGCTGGCCAAGGACCTCAATGAGGTCATCCGCTACACCCTCTGGTCCGTCTTCAAGCTGAAGGACGTGCTCCCCGAGGACCGCGCGGGCTATGCCGACGAGGTCCAGGAGCTGTTCGACCAGCTCGCCGCCAAGGACGTGACGATCCGCGGCACCTATGACGTGTCCGGTCTGCGCGCCGACGCCGACGTCATGATCTGGTGGCACGCCGAGACCAGCGACCAGCTGCAGGAGGCGTACAACCTCTTCCGTCGCACCAAGCTGGGCCGCGCCCTGGAGCCGGTCTGGTCGAACATGGCGCTGCACCGCCCCGCCGAGTTCAACCGCTCGCACATCCCCGCGTTCCTCGCCGACGAGACGCCGCGCGACTACGTCAGCGTCTATCCCTTCGTGCGCTCCTACGACTGGTACCTGCTGCCCGACGAGGACCGCCGCCGCATGCTCGCCGACCACGGCAAGATGGCCCGCGGCTACCCGGACGTCCGCGCCAACACGGTCGCCTCGTTCTCGCTGGGCGACTACGAGTGGATCCTCGCCTTCGAGGCCGACGAGCTCTACCGCATCGTCGACCTCATGCGTCACCTGCGTGCTTCGGAGGCCCGGATGCACGTCCGCGAGGAGGTGCCGTTCTACACCGGCCGCCGCAAGTCCGTGGCCGAGCTGGTCGCCGGGCTCGCCTAGGTCGAGGTACGGCGAAGCCCCGCGCCCCTCGATGGGGCGCGGGGCTTTGCCGACCCGCTGGTCCGCCGTGTGGGCGCGGCCGGCTACGGACGGGCCGGGGGTGCGAGCTGGTCCTTCCGCTGAGCGGTGGGCTTCTTCGCCTGGCGCTCACCCGCCCGCTGCGGCTTGGGCTCGGGATGAGCCTCGCACGAGGCCCGTCGTTCCGGCAGGCGCCCTTCCAGCAGATACGCGTCGACGTGGCCGTTGACGCAGGCGTTCGGGCCGTACGCGATGCCGTGCGTCCCGGCGTCCCGCTCGGTCACCAGGACCGAGCCCGCGAGGCGCCGGTGCATCTCCAGCGCCCCCTCGTAGGGCGTCGCGGCATCCCGCTCGGCGGCCAGGATCAGGGTCGGCGGCAGCTCGCCCGGCCCGGTCCGGACATCGAGCGGCTTCTGCCGGGGCACCTGCCAGTAGGCGCACGGCAGGTTCATCCACGCGTTGTCCCAGGTCTCGAACGGCGCCACCCGCGCGAGCCGCGTGTTGTCCCGGTCCCACACCGTCCAGTCCGTCGGCCAGGGCGCGTCGTTGCACTCCACGGCCGTGTAGACCGCGTTGGTGTTCTCCTCCTCGGCCGCCGCCTCCGTCACCGGCGCGGCCAGCTCGACCAGTGGCTTCGCGTCGCCCTTCAGATACGCCGACAGCGCCTGCGCCCGCGAGGGCCAGGAGTCGTCGTAGTAGCCGGTCTGGAGGAACGCCTCCTGCAACTGCCCCGGCCCGATCTTCCCGCCGGCCGGCTTCGCGGCCAGTCGCGCCCGCGCCTTCTCGTAGTTGCGCAGCACCTGGTCGGCGGTGATACCGAGCCCGTACACATCGTCGTGCTCGGCGGTCCACTCCCGGAAGTCCGTCCAGCGCTCCTCGAACGCGGCCGACTGGGCGAGGTTGTTGTGGTACCAGATCTGCTTGGGGTCCGGGTTCACCGCGGAGTCGAACACCATCCGCCGCACATGCTGGGGGAAGAGGTGCGCGTACAGCGCGCCGAAGTAGGTGCCGTACGACGCGCCCATGAACGTCAGCTTCGACTGGCCCAGCGCGGCCCGCAGGACGTCCAGGTCACGGGCGTTGTTCAGGGAGTTGTAGTGCCGCAGCGCGCTCCCGGTGCGCTCGGCGCAGCCGCGGGCGTACGCCTTCGCGTGGGCGATGCGCTCCTTCTTGTACGCCTCCGAGGGGTACAACGGCGCCAGGGAGGGGCCCTTGAAGTACTGCTTGGGGTCCTGGCAGGACAGCGGTGCGGACGGCGCCACCCCGCGCGGGGCGTAGCCGACCAGGTCGTACGCCGCCGCCAGCCGCTTCCACGCGGGGATGACACCGATCAGCGGGAAGTGCAGCCCGGAGGCGCCCGGTCCGCCCGGGTTGTAGACCAGGGCGCCCTGTCCGGGCACCCGGCGCTTGCTGTTGTGCGGGTCCGTGTGGGTGGCCCGTGCCCGGCTGACCACCAGCCGGATCTGCTTGCCGTCGGGGCGGGCGTAGTCGAGCGGCACGGACACCGTGCCGCACTGGACATGGCCGGGCAGTCCCTGGTCCTTGGGGCAGCGACCGAAGTCGATGCCGGCCGCCCTGGCACGCGCGACGGCCACCGTCGTGCCGTGCCGTTCGTCCGCGCCCGGGGCGGCACCGGCAGTGCCGGCCGGGGCCAGGGAGAGGGTGGACAGGAGCATGGCCCCGGCGGCCGTGTAGAGGGCGGCAGCTCTCATCGCGTATCCCTTCGATGCACACCAGCAACAAAAGGGATATTTCGTTCGTCTGTTGATGAAGGCAAGCACCACCCTGCCGGTGTCGCCGCAATGCCCCCTATGCGTCACCGTGGTGCTGCTCGCGGGGCTGCCCTTGGTGCTGCTCCCGGTGCGCGAAGGCGGCGCGCAGGTCCGGCTCGCCGATCGCGCGGACGCCCCGAACGGCGACACAGGTGAGATACGTACGGTCGTCCCCGCCCCCGGCATGCCGGACCAGGCCGCTCAACAGCCGCTGGCCAGCCGGGGAGGCCCACTGCGCGTACGGGTGGATCTCGATGCGGGCGATGGCGAGGCAGCTCAGGGTGAGTACGAGGGGGAGCGCGAACCACAGTGCGACCAGATGCGCGGGCATCTCCGACGGGGTGGGCGCCAGCAGGGCGATCGCGCCGAGCACCACCACGACCGCCGCCGCGAGCCGCACCTGACGGATCGCGGCACCCGTTCCGTTCCGCGCCCCGGCGGGCACGGCGAGGCCCGCGCTGACCAGCCGGTCGGCGAGGCTGCCCACGGCGTCGGCGGCGGCCGCGGCGGCACGCACCGGCTCGATCCGGGACTGGCCCTCCGGCCCGATGGCCCCTATCACCGAGCGCTCCATCTCGTCCCGCCCGCGTGGATCGACGACCGTCGCCCAGCCGGTGTGCGCGAGCAGCAGCCGCCGCTGCCGCGCCATGGAGACGAGGGTCAGATCGGCGACCCGCCGGGGACCGCCGGACAGGAACGCGGCCTCGTACAGCGTCAGATCGTGGTCCGGGACCGCGGTCGCCTCGTTCGTGTCCATGGCCGCGGTGTGTACGGCGGCCAGGCACAGCCGCGTGCACGCCGTGCCGGCGACGGCCCAGGCCAGCAGGAGGAGAAGGACCCAGAACATGCCGCGTTTCTATGCCAAAGGCCCTGCGAAACGCCATGCCTTGTTCACAATCCGGACCGAGAGTTGCCGGGATGTGACGTTCCGGATCGGAAAGTCCGGACGTCAGGAGCCCTCGACGTCCTCCTGGCGCGGGCTCGCGGCGGCCGGCGGCAGGGGGTAGGTCGGCGACGGCGGCGGGGTCACGGGGGCGGCCGGAGCGGGGTCGGTGGTCGGACCCGGCGGGGCGGGGGGAGGGGTGAGCGGTGGCGTGCTGTCGGCGACCATGTCCTGGACCAGCGCGTCGTAGTCGACGTAACCGGTGGCCTCCAGGACCGTGATGTGGTCCAGCACGGTGGTGTTGGCGTCGTCGGCGAGCTTGCGGACGAGGGAGTTGCGGGTGCCGGCCCGGACCTGGGCGACGACGGAGAACACCTTGCCGTGCGCCAGCCGCAGGATGTTGGCGAACTGCCGGTCGTACTCGACGCCTTGGGCCCCGTCCAGGGTCGCCAGCCACTCCTTCTGCTGTTCGGTGGGCTCGTTGGGCAGGGTCAGGCTGAGTTTGGCGGCGACGTCGCGCACCCTCCGGTCCAGGAACGTGTGCCCCTCGATGAGGTGCTCCCCGGCGGTCCGTACGGCCGGAGTGGTCCCCTTCTGCCGGGCCTGGCCCCCGGCGGGCAGCTCCCACAGGCCCGCCAGCCGGACCTTGGTGATGAAGTCACGGTCGAGGGCGGACAGCGGCCCGTATCCGGTCGAGACGGTCTCGGCGTTGAGTACGTCCAGACCGGTCCCGGACCGGTCGGCGTACGACCAGATCGGGAAGATCATCGCCAGCAGCGTCGCCGTCAGGCCCGCGATGATGAGTCCGGTGCCGCTGAAGATGCCTCGGCCGTTGATCGGGGGTCGGGGTCGCATGGTGCCTCCTGTTGCGGCACCGCACGTTAGTGCGCTTCGGGGATGGGGTTGGCATATTACTTCGGCGTCTACGCCAACCGCCGTACAGGAGCGAATGGTTGCAACCGGGGTGGTTACGGGCGAATGGGGAGCGATGCCGAGTGGCTTTCGGCGGCAAACGCGGGTGAAAAGGACGCGAGGACCGCGTCGCGGGCCGGGGTGTTAACCCCGGCACACTCGCGGTGGGCGACGGCGTCCAGCGCGGCATCCGGAGTTGGCGTAGCCGGTGTCGCTCACCGTCGCAGCAGCACCCGGCGCGTGGCGTGCGCCAGCCGCACCCCGGGCCGCCGGGACCGCGGCCTCGGCCCCGACCGCTCCAGCCACCACTCCCGCAACTCCGCCCGCACCCGCGGGTCCTCACAGCGGTCCTCGGTCAGCAGATACCCGGCGAAGTCCAGCGCGTCGCGCCGGTAGCCGCCGGTCATCGGGTGCCCGTGGGCGTACGCGAGGAAGGCCCGCCGGTACCCGTCCCCGAGGATCACCGGCAGTTCGGGCGCGACCTTCGCGACGACGTCCGCCCGCTTCCCGGCGAGCGCCCGCGCCTGCACACCGAGCCGCACCCGGTCGAACCCCTCCGGCACGGGCGTACCGGCGACGAGCGCGGAGAGCAGGGCGGCCTGCGCGAGGGCGAGCCGCTGACGGGCGGGCTCGACAAGCTCCCCGACCCGATCCGTACCCTTCCCCGACACCGCTGCCTGCGAGGCACCTACGGCGGCGACGTCCTCCCCGGAGGCATCCCGCTCGGCGGCACCTCGCTCTACGGCGCCCCGAGGGGCGGCGCCCTTCTCCAGCGCGCCCCGGATCGCCTCCAACTCCTGCTCCAGCTCCGCCGGTTCGGGGAAGTTCTCGTCCCGTTCCAGCAGGACGCCCGGCGGGGACACCCTGGAGGCGAGGTCCGTCAGGATGTCGAGGACCGGCCGGGGGACGGGGTGGGCGTGGCTGTCGTGCCAGACGCCGTCGCGTTCGAAGCCGCCGGCGACATGGACGTACGCGATGGCCTCCAGCGGCAGCTCGGCGAGCGCCTTGGCCGGGTCCTCGCCCCGGTTGACGTGGTTGGTGTGCAGGTTGGCCACGTCGATGAGCAGCCGTACGCCCGTCCGGTCGGCGAGTTCGTACAGGAACTGCCCTTCGGTCATCTCCTCGCCCGGCCAGGAGATGAGCGCGGCGATGTTCTCCACGGCGAGCGGTACCGGCAGCGCGTCCTGGGCGATACGGACGTTCTCGCACAGCACGTCGAGGGAGTCCCGGGTGCGCGGAACCGGCAGGAGGTGCCCCGCCTCAAGCAGCGGGGACGCCGTCAGCGGCCCGCCCGCCCGGACGAACGCGATGTGCTCGGTGACCAGCGGCGACCCCAGCGCCTCCACCCGCTCGGCGAGCGCGGCCAGCCGCCCGGCGTCGGGCCGCTCCGCGCCGCCCAGGCCCAGCGAGACGCCGTGCGGGATCACGGTGACGCCGCGCTCACGCAGCCGTACCAGAGACTCAGGAAGGTGTCCGGGGCAGACGTTCTCGGCGACGGTCTCGACCCAGTCGATGCCCGGCATGCGCTCCACTGCGTCCGCGATCTCCGGACGCCACCCGATCCCCGTGCCCAGTCGCTCCATCGTCCCCTCCTCGGCCTCTTCCGTACCCGCTGTCCCCGTCTCCTCGGATGTCTCCTCGGACGTGTCGGACGTGACGGGGGTATGGCCCCGCGGGCGCCGCCCGAACCCCTCGGGGGACACCTTCAGAGCAACATTTGAGGTTGGGACCCGCGTCCCGCCACAGGCTCGTACGGGCGGGACGGCCGGGATGTTCAAACGCCGGGTGTCCGCCGCAGTGCCGGATGGTCGGCGACGACCGTGCACGAGCCGGGCGCGATCTCCGTGAACCCGGCGTCCCGCACCAACGGCAGCCCGGCGTTCGTCAACTCGCCCCAGCGCCCCGGCTCCGCGGTCCGCACGGCCAGCGGAAACCCCGCGTCGCGCCAGGCCGCCCGCTCCTCGTCCGACAGCTCCCACCAGGCGAGCTGCGCCGCGTGTCCGGTCTGGGCCATGGTCTTGCCGGCCGACATGTCGAGTTCGGGGTTCAGCCAGAGCACCGGCGCCGACGGATCGGCGTCCACGGGCGGTTCCGGGTCGTCGAGGTCGGTACCGGACACCTGGAGCTTCGCCAGTTCCTTGGGCCAGCCGTCCAGCGGCACGGGCGGGAAGACCCGCACCTCGGCCGACTTCCCGGTGACCGTGATCCCGGGCAGCCCCTCGGCCCGCCGCCACTCGGCCCCACGGGCCCGCCGCACGACCTTGCGGATCCGCGCGTCCTGCCAGTCGCGCACGGCCTGAGCCCACTCGCCGTCGCCGAGAGAGCGCTCGTCGCTGAGCATCACCAGCACGGCACGGGCGGAGGTTTCGAGGGCGTCGGTACGGGCCGGGGGAGCGGTTCGCTCAAGACGGACGACCAAGGGCAGCACGAACTGCGGAGCCTGATCGCGAGCACTGGGCTCGGACCGGAAGGGACTGTCGCCGCTGGGCGTCGCATCATGACTCACGACAACACCCTAAAGGGCGCGGAGCTGTGCCGATTCCGCGGCTCCGTCCCGTGGGCGCGATCAGCTCCGACTCAGCCGCAGCCGCCGTACGAGAAGATTCCCCCATGCAACGCGATCTTCGTCTGGACAACGTGGGCCGCCGCTACGGCCTACGCGGCCCATGGGTCTTACGCGGCATCCACCTCACCGTGCCCCCCGGCACCCTCATCCGCATAGAAGGCCCCAACGGCACCGGCAAATCCACCCTCCTGCGCCTCCTGGCCCGCATAGACGCGCCGACGGAGGGCCGCATCAGCGGAGCGCCCCGCACCGCGTACGTCCCCGAACGCTTCCCCACCGCCCTGCCCTTCACCGCCCTCGGCTACCTGACCCACCTCGGCGCGGTGCACGGTCTGTCCCGGCCGGCGGCAGCGCGCGCCGCCCTGGAGTGGCTCGACCGCTTCGGCGCCGCCACCTACGCCCGTACCCCGATGGCCCAGCTGTCGAAGGGCAGCAGTCAGAAGGTCGCCGTCGTCCAGGCCCTGCTCGCCGAACCGGAGCTGCTCGTGCTGGACGAGGCGTGGACCGGCCTCGACGCGGACGCCCGCGCGGAACTGGAGCGGACCGTCGCCGAACGCACCGCCGACGGCACCGCCGTGGTCTTCGTGGACCACGACCCGCGCCGCCTCGCGGGGACGCCCGACGCGACGTACACCGTGCGGAACGCCGGCCTCGACCTCCGTACCGGACAACCGCCCGAGGAGCCCACCGGCCCGCGTGTGATCGTCGTCGCCCAGGGGGCGCGGGGTGGACAACTGCCCGCCGACGCGGCCCGTACGGCCGTCGCGGCGGAGGAACCCACGCCGGGCATCCACCGCCTCACCGTGCCCGTCTCCCACTCGGACATCCTGCTGCGGGCCCTGCTGACCGCCCGGCCGCCCTGGCACGTGGTGAGCGTGAGCCAGGAGCCGAACCCCGAACACGAGAGCCGCCGATGACCGCCCTGCTGAGATACCAGGCCGCCCTGCTCGCCCGCTCGCAGCGCTGGCTGCCGCCGTTCATCCTGTACACGGCGTTCCTCGCGATCGGCGTGCAGAGCGGCCAGCCGATCCTCGACTCGCTCGGCTACGCTGCCGCTGCCCTGCTGCCCGTCGCCGCCTGGCTGGTGCGGATCTGCGTCACCAACGAGCCGCCCGCGGCCCGCAGTTGTGTCTCCGCCGCGGTCGGCCCCGGGCGGGCGCACCTCGCCGCTCTGCTGGTGGCGCTGGCCACCTCGGCGGCCCTGGGCACGATCGCGACCCTTCTCGTGACGCTGATCAGCGACCCGGCGAGCGCGGACCACCAGACGCGGGTACCCCGGCTTGCGGCGGGCTCGGCCGGGCTGCTCGCCGCACTGGCCTGCGCCCTGCTGGGCACGGCTGTCGGCGCCCTCACGACCTGGCCGGTGCTGCGCTCGACCGGCCGCGCGGTCCCGACGATGCTGCTCGCGGCGCTGCTGGCCGTGGTGGCGACCGGCTCCCCGGCGCAGGCGGCGGTCACCGGCCTGGTCACCGGCTCCCGCTCGGGCACGGTCCCCCTGCCCGTACTGCCGCTGGCGGCGGCGGCCCTGCTCACCGCGATGGCGACCGCCGTGGCCTGTGTGCTCACGTCCCGCAGATCACCCTGACGCTCACCGCTGCTTGCTCGCGGCCCCGATCAGCTCGGACACCTTCACCAGCCGGAAGCCCGCAGCGCGCAGCTTCGGCACCACGCCGCGGACCACCCGCTCGGTCGTCGGAGCGGCACTGCGCGTGCAGTGCAGCACCACCACGGACCCGGGCCGCACCCTGCCCAGCACCTCCCGGGCGACCTCGCCGGCGTCCGTGGCGAAGGCGTCCCCGCTGACCACGTCCCACTGCACGCCCGTGACGCCCAACGGGGTCAGCGCCCGCAGCGCCGGCCGGTCGTAGCATCCGCCCGGAAACCGGAAGTAGGGCATCGGATCGCGTACCCCCACCTTCCGGAACACGGCGTACGCCCGCTCCACGTCAGCCCGCATCCGCTCCTCGCCGATGGTCGGCAGCCCGTAGCAGTCGCCGGTGAAGGCGTAGTGGCTGTAGGAGTGGTTGGCGATCTCGAAGAGCCGGTCCCGCCCGATCGACCGGGCCTGCTGCGGATACTCCTCGGCCCACCGCCCCGTCATGAACACGGTCGCCGGCACCTTCAACTCCCGCAGCGCCGCGATCAGCCCCGGGTTGTCGAACCGCTCACCCCGTGCCGCCCGCGGCCCCTGATCGGCGGTCATGTCGGCGTCGAAGGTGAGCGCGACGGTCTTCTCCCCGGTCCGGGGCCCGTGCTCGAAGACGGGGGTCGTGCCCGCGGGGCCGGGCGCGAGCGTCGCAGGCCGGGCCGAGGGCGACGCGGCGGTGGCGCTGGGCGCCGGGAGCGGAGCGCGGGTCGCCTCCTCGGGCGCCGAACACGCGGCGAGCGCGCTGAGCGCCGCGCCCAGGGCGCAGACGGCGGTGACGCGGCGTACATGAGTGATCACCGCATGAAGATATGAGGATCACATGCTCATTCCGGTACGCCGACGGGTGCGCCGGATCCCAGTCACCCGCCCGGCGGGACGGCGCCTTGTCGCAGGCGCTCTCCGCTCAGCCTCTACGGGTGCAGGAGCCCGTCGGCGCGGTGGCCGGCGGGCGGCACTGGAGGTCGAACTCGGCCGGGTTCGTGCTCAGATAGCGGCCCATGCAGGCGTTCGCCGTCGTTCGGCCGTGCTTGGCGCAGAACCTCAGGGCGGAGCGGCCGTCGGCGAAGGGGCCGGGGGCGTAGAAGACCCAGTAGCCGCCACGCAGGGACGCGTAGTCGTCGCTGCGCAGGACCTTGGCGCCCGGCATGGACCGGCGGATGGTGGCGAGCCGGCTGTCCCGGTTGGCGGTGCCCGCGGCGACGGGTTCGGAGTGGAGCTGGGCGATCCAGCGGCCGCCCGGGGTCGGCTTCTGCTTCTTCGGGGTGGGGCCGGGCGTCGTGGCGCGGGCCTTGGCGCTGCCGTTCGTGTCGCCGTTCGCGTCGCCGTTGGTGTCGCCGGGGTTCAGGGCGAAGAACAGTGCCGTCGCCGTGGCGAGCACCAGGGCCGCCGTCGTGGCCAGTACGAGGGGTGTGCGGCGTCGGGGGCCGCCCGCCCGGGGGACCGCGGGGCGCGTCTCCAGCCGGGTGGGCGTGGGCGTCGGGTGCGGTGCCGCTGTGGTCGCCGTCGGCTGGGCGGCCCAGTGCGGGGTCGCCCCCGACTCCACCTGCGCCAGCATCGCGTCCAGCCGGGCGGCGTCCGGGCGGGCCGCCGGGTCCCGGACCAGCAGGGCTTGGAGCACCGGCGTCAGCGGGCCCGAGCGGGTCGGCGGGGGGAGCGGGTCGTCGAGTACGGCGGCCAGGGTGGCGAGGGTCGTCGGGCGGCGCAGGGGGCTGACGCCCTCGACGCAGACGTACAGGACCACGCCCAGCGACCACAGGTCGGCGGCCGGGCCGTCGTCGTGGCCCCGGATCCGCTCCGGGGCCATGTACTCGGGCGACCCGACGAACTCGCCCGTGGCCGTGAGGCCCGTCGTGCCCTGGAGGGCGGCGATGCCGAAGTCGGTGAGGACGGCGTCGCCGCCCTGGCGCAGCAGGATGTTGGCGGGCTTGACGTCCCGGTGCTGGATGCCCGCCGCGTGCGCGGCCCGCAGCGCGGCGAGCACCTGCCGGCCGAGCCGGGCCGCCTCGACCGGCGTCAACGGGCCGTCGTCCAGCCGTCGTTGCAGCGAGATGCCCGGCACCAGCTCCATCACGATCCATGGATGCGGTTCGGCGGCCACGATCTGATGGACCGTCACCACATGCGGATGGCTCAGCCGGGCCAGCGCCCGCGCCTCCCGCATCACCCGCTCGCGCACCACGCCGACCGGGTCCGCGTCGGACCGCACCGCCTTGAGGGCGACCTCGCGGTCGAGCACCGTGTCGCGAGCGCGCCACACGGTGCCCATTCCTCCGCTGCCGAGCCGCTCCACCAGCTCGAAACGGCCGTCGACGAGATCCCCCGGTGCGTTCATGCCGCACAGGTTAGAGGACGCCCCGAGTCGGCTGTCCGCGCCAGGGGCCCGTCACCGCGAACGTCGTGCCCGGTGTGTAGCAGTTGACGTACATCGTCCCGCAGTCGGGCGAGAAGGTGACTCCGGCGAACTCGCCCCACTCCGGCTTTTCGGGGCTCCCCAGGTTCTGGGCGTTGCGCGCCATCGCGTACACCTCGCCGTGCCGTGTCACGCCGAAGACGTGCTGGGCTCCGTCGCCGTCCTCGCAGACCATGAGGCCGCCGCCGGGGGCGAGGCAGATGTTGTCGGGGGACTCGCCGGGCAGTTGCAGGTCGGTGTCGGGACCGAAGACGATCACCAGGGTGAGACGGCGAGCGGCAGGGTCGTAGCGCCAGATCTGGCCGTAGTGGTCCGCCGCCGAGCCCGCCGCGCTGTGGGCGAAGGAGGAGACGAAGTAGACGCTGCGGCCGCCCCAGTAGCAGCCCTCCAGCTTCTGCGCGTGGGTGATGCCCTTCGGGCCGAAGTCCTGGAGGCGGATGGGGGTCCGGGCGGCCAGCGGGTCCGGTACGTCCACCCACTCGATCTTTTCGAACGTCGTGCCCGGCTCCTGGATCGTCGAGAGGTCGGGTACGCCCGGCACGCGCATCGCCTGGAGGCGGCCGCCCGCGCGCAGGGTGCCCAGGCCGCCGTTCGGCTGGTGGGGCAGGAAGCGGTAGAAGAGGCCGAAGGGCTTGAGGAAGGCGTCCTCGGTCTCGTAGACGACGCCGCTGTGCGGGTCCACCGCGATCGCCTCGTGCTGGAAGCGGCCCATCGCGGTCAGCGGGACCGCGCCGGAGCGGTACGGGTTCGCCGGGTCGACCTCGAAGATGAAGCCGTGGTCCTTGGTGTAGCCGTTGGTGCCGGCCTTGTCCTCGGTCTCCTCGCAGGTCAGCCAGGTGCCCCAAGGGGTGGGCCCGCCCGCGCAGTTGACCGCGGTACCGGCGATGGCGACGCGCTCGGACAGGACGTTGTCGTGCCGGTCGAGCGTCAGGGCCGTACAGCCGCCCTTGCCGGCCGGGTCGTAGGTGAGGCCCTCGACCGTCGGGACGGGAACCCTGGCGTCGGCGCGGTTCTCGTGGTTGCGGACCAGGTGGACGCGGCCGTGCCGGCCGGGCAGGGCGGTCATGCCGTCGTGGTTGGAGGGGACGGGGCCCTCACCGGAGCGCAGTTGGTCGCCCTCGCGGGAGAGGACCCGATAGCGGAAACCTTTTGGCAGATCGAGCAGGCCCTCGGGGTCGGGGACCAGCGGGCCGTAGCCGGAGTGGCCCAGGTTCTGCGCGGCGGCGGTGCCGGCGAAGAGTTCGGTGAGGTTTCCGGCGAACGCGATCGAGACGCCCAACGCCCCTGTGCGGGCGAGGAGCTGACGGCGTGTCGTACGACCGGCTGAGGTGTTCTCGGACATGGGGCAGCCTTCCTGCTGGCGGACAGGAACTTTGACCCCGCCGTGTCTACCACCTGCTGCGAGCCTCGGGAACCACGCGCGTAGCACGTGTCACTTCTCTGAGGCGTCCTCGATGATGTCCTCGATCGTCCGCTCGACCTCACGCTCGACCGGGGGCTCGACGGCCCGCGGGGCGCCCTCGTCCGGAGGGGTTTCCAGGGCGTGACCCGCGTCCGGCTGAGGGTGCTGAGGGGCCCGCTTCGTGTCGCGCTCCTCGGGCTGCTCGGCGCCCCTCTCCAGGAAGCGCAGCAGCTCCACCGGGATGGGCAGGACCAGCGTGGAGTTCTTCTCCGCGGCCACCGCCATCACCGTCTGGAGGAGGCGCAGCTGGAGCGCGGAGGGGGTGTCGGCCATCTGACGGGCGGCCTCGGCCAGCTTCCTGGAGGCCTGGAGCTCGGCGTCGGCGTTGATGATCCGGGCCCGCCGCTCGCGGTCCGCCTCGGCCTGCCGGGCCATGGAGCGCTTCATCGACTCCGGCAGTGACACGTCCTTGATCTCGACGCGGTCCACCTGCACGCCCCAGCCGATGGCCGGGCTGTCGATCATCAGTTCCAGGCCCTGGTTGAGCTTCTCGCGGTTGGAGAGCAGATCGTCCAGATCGCTCTTGCCGATGATCGAGCGCAGTGACGTCTGCGCCATCTGCGAGACCGCGTACTTGTAGTCCTCGACCTTGATGAGGGCGCTCGCGGGCTCGACCACCTTGAAGTAGACGACCGCGTCCACGCGCACGGTCACGTTGTCGCGGGTGATGCCCTCCTGGCCCGGTACCGGCATCGTGACGATCTGCATGTTGATCTTGTGCAGCCGGTCCACGATCGGAACGATCAGCGTGAATCCGGGAGGTCGTACGTTTCCCGCCAGCCGTCCGAGCCGCAGGACCACCCCGCGCTCGTACTGCTTCACGACCCGCGCCGCGGCCGCGACGTACACGACGCCCGCGGCAGCCACTCCCGCGACGATGCCCAGCACTTCTTCGACCATGACGACCTCCTCGCCAAGAGGTCCGTTCCCTATGCTCCTGCAACGATATGCCCGGAATCTGGTCCGGGGCCATGGACGGCCCCGGACCAGGGGTCATGCGTCAGCAAGGGCCATACGCCGGTCAGGGCGCCGTGACCCGCACCGGTTCCGTGCCCGCGGCACTGTGTCGCTCGGCCCAGCTCTCCAGGGCCGTACGGCAGGCGTGGTCGAGGTGGTGCAGTCCGGAGAGGTTGAGCTCGACCGGGCGGTCCTGGGGCAGGGC